>JACRMH010000007.1 GCA_016219545.1 Chloroflexota bacterium
ACGCTCTATTCCCTGTGGCTTTGTAAGTTATTCTTCCAAAACCATTAATCAAGAAGCTACCTCACGAAACCGTCACCACTTCGAAGCCTTCGCCAAGGTCAAAGAAATGATCGGGGATCGACCTTTGGTCTTGGACCGTGAGTTTAGCTATTTGGAGTTGATGGAAAATTTAGTATTCGAAGGATTGAATTTTGTCATTCGGCTAAAAGTGGGACCAAAATTTACCGACCAATGTTTTTTATATAATAAAAGTAGCCCACCTGGGTAAAAAAATATAAACGAAAAGTAGCCCACCAATAGAGTAACTTCGGTACGATAAGTAGCGGAGGTACAAAGGAGATGAAAACGGTGGAAGACTACGAGAAGATACGTAAGGCATATTACGTGGAGAGGTTGAGCATTCGCGCGATCAGCAGGCAAATGCGATATAGCCGCAAGCTGATCCGTCAGGCATTGGAGGACGCCGAACCAAAAGGGTATCAACAGAAAGGTGCGCGACAAGCGCCGGTGCTTGGGTCGTATCATGCACGGATTGAGGAACTGCTCGAAGACAGCGAGAAGATGCCGCGCAAGCAGCGTTATACCGCGCATAAGATCTATCAACTTGTGCAAGCGGAAGGGTATCGCGGTTGTGAAAGTAATGTGCACACATACGTCAGCCAGAAACGGCGGGCACGCAAACCACGTTCGGCGTATCTGCCCTTAGAGTTCGATATTGGACAAGACGCGCAAGTGGATTGGGGAGAAGCGCAGGCAGAGATCAATGGGATGCGCCAAGCGGTGCAGATGTTTGTGATGCGCCTGAATTACTCGAAGGCGCGTTTCGTAGTGGCGTTTCCGTTTCAAAAACAGGAAGCGTTCTTTGAAGGGCATATTCAAGCCTTTCATTTCTTCGGAGGCGTGCCACGACGGATCACATACGACAATCTCAAGACGGCGGTGTTTCGTATCCTGGAAGGACACCATCGTCAGGAGCAAAGAGCCTTCAGCGCCTTTCGCAGTCACTACTTGTTCGAGAGCCACTACTGCACCCCGGCGCAAGGGCATGAGAAAGGCGGCGTGGAAAGCGATGTGGGCTATGCCCAGCGAAATTTTTTCGCACCGATTCCGAAAGCCAAAGATTTCGCAGAACTCAACGCCGTGCTGCACCAAGTCTGCTTGAATGATATGCAGCGCAGTGTACGCGGAGAAAATCGCACGGTGGCGGCACTGGTTTCATCGTTTGAGTTGTTGTCCATCCCCTTGGTGTTGGGAAATTCCGTCGGCATTGACACAATGGCAACATATCTCTACACCATCGGCGTTGTCGGCGTAAATAAAGACCAGGGCGCGGTCGCCGCAGTTGCCGTATTGATCGTTCTGCTCGTAACGGGGCTGGTCTACCTGCAAACAAAACTTGTCTCTTTGGAACGACGTTTTGTGACTGTCGGCGGAAAAGCAACCCGCCCCAAAGCCATTGACCTTGGAGTCTGGAAAGGCATCGTATCATTTTTCGTCGGGCTGTATGTCGTGCTCGGTATCATTCTTCCGTTGGGTTGTATCGTGCTGACATCATTTGTCCCGTTCCTCAGCCCGTTCATGAATCCGCTCAAAATGCTTACACTAAAAAATTATCAGGGTATTTTCAACAGCCCTGCGTATTTTCAATCCATTGTAAACAGCATTAATATCTCGATCTTTGCCGCCGGGATTGGCATTGTATTTATGGCAGTTGCAGCGTTGATCGCATATCGTTCTGCATTCAAATATCGTAATGCCGTCAAATACATGGCGCTTTATCCACGCGCTTTTCCCGGCATCATCGTGGGTATTGGATTTTTGTGGGCCTTCCTGCTCGTGCCCGGACTCGGCTCTTTGCGCAATACCATCATCGCGATTTCAATCGCATTTATTATGCGTTATCTGCCGCTGGGATTTAGCGCCGTCAGCCCGGCAGTGTTGCAAGTCTCGGATGAACTCGACAGGGCAGGACGAGTCGCGGGTGCAACCTGGCTGGGGACGATCCGCCACATCCTGCTTCCAATATTAAAACCTGCGTTGGTTTCGGGGTACATCCTGCTTGCGATCTCTTTCCTGAAAGAATACTCAACCGCGCTCTTCCTCGTCGCGGAGGGATCGCGCGTCATCGGGACGACCATGCTCGAGTTGTGGAAACAGGGCGGGGCGGAGCCTGTAGCGGCTCTTTCGACCATCCAAATGGCGATCACCGCCGTTCTCATTATCGGCGCAAGAAAATTAATGGGAGTGAAACTTCATGAATAACGATCTCATCATTCAAGGCTTGACCAAAAAATTCGTCACCTCCAACTCGGTAGCCATCGAGGATGTGAACATCACCGTTGAAGAAGGACAGTTCACTACATTGCTTGGCCCTTCAGGCTGCGGCAAAAGCACAACATTGAACTGTGTGGCAGGGCTTGAGCAGCCCACTGCGGGTTCGATTCGCGTCGGTGATTTCGTGATGACCGACACCGCACGCGATCTCATCCTCCCGCCCGAACAGCGTCACCTCGGCATGGTATTTCAATCGTATGCGCTTTGGCCGCACATGAAAGTATTTGATAACGTGGCGTTCGCTCTCAAACTACAGAAACGCCCTTCGGACGAGATCAAGCAGCGGGTACAGGAAAGCCTCGTGTTGGTGGGATTGGAAGAACTGGCGGACCGCTATCCCTTCCAGCTTTCAGGCGGACAGCAGCAACGCGTCGCCCTCGCTCGTGCCGTGGTCAGCCGCCCCAAAGTTTTGCTGCTCGATGAGCCACTTTCCAACCTCGACGCGAAGATCCGCGAGAGCGCGCGCATCTGGCTGCGTGGATTGCAGAAGCAGCTTGGGATTACCACCGTGTATGTCACGCACGATCAATCCGAAGCATTCGCCATGTCCGATATGATCGCGGTCATGTCGATGGGCAAGTTGCAACAATATGCGCCGCCCGAAGAAATTTACGAACGCCCAGCGAATCGATTCGTGGCTGAGTTCATCGGTGTAACTTCATTCATCACAGGCACGATCCAAAAAGTTGAAGGCAAACGCGGCACACTGAAACTCGCCTCAGGTGAATTGCTGACCATTCGCAAGGAAAGCAAATCCGACCATGCGTGGAAGGAAGGCGAAACTGCCGCAATCGCCATCCGCTCGGAACGTGTGGAAGTGTTGACCGAAGGCGCGGCGGAACGCGAGAACACGGTCAAGGCAAACATCGCCAGTCGAACTTATCTTGGCTCGAAGTGGCAATACACCGTTGAAACCTCTGGCGGCTCTTTGCGACTCGAATCTACTGACGCGATTCAAGGCGATAGTCTGTTTATGTATTTGCCGCCTGATTCAATTATCTTGCTGGCAGGATAATTCAACCTTTTAAACCACAAAGTGTCACAAAGAGACACGAAGGAAAACCTTTTAACTCCTTTGTGACCCTTTGTGGTGATATCTTTTTCATGATGCCTCACACCCCAAACCTCCGCCCCGCGCCAGACAAAGAACTCGTTGACATCGCCGAGTATGTGACCGATTACAAAGTCACCAGCGATCTTGCCTACGAGACCGCACGTTATTGCCTCATGGATGCGCTTGGCTGCGCCATGCTGGCGCTCAACTTTCCTGAATGTACAAAATTACTTGGACCAACTGTGGATGGAACCATCGTTCCAAACGGCGCACGCGTCCCAGGCACAAACTATATCCTCGACCCCGTCACCGCCGCATTCAACCTTGGCTCCATGATCCGCTGGCTCGATTACAACGACACCTGGCTCGCCGCCGAATGGGGACATCCCTCCGATAACCTCGGCGCAATCCTTATGGTTGCTGATTATCTCTCGCGCAAAAATGCCGCTAACAACCAATTACCAACACTTGCACCGCACGCAAGTGCAGGTGTTACCATTTACGATGCTCTTACTGCTTCCATCAAAGCCCACGAAATTCAAGGCATCCTCGCGCTCGAAAACAGTTTCAACCGTGTGGGACTCGACCATGTCCTCCTCGTCAAAGTGGCATCCACCGCCGTCGTCACTCATATGCTCGGCGGCGATAAAGAGAAAATCATCAATGCCCTGTCCAATGCGTGGATTGACGGACAATCCCTACGTACCTACCGTCACGCCCCCAACACAGGCTCGCGCAAATCCTGGGCGGCGGGCGATGCCACCAGCCGCGCAGTTCAACTCGCGCTCATGGCGATGAAAGGTGAGATGGGTTATCCCACCGCATTGACGGCTCCCACATGGGGTTTTTATGATGTCTCATTCAAAGGGCAGTCATTCAAATTCGGCGGTGGGGGCGCAGCATTGCTGCGCCCGTACAATTCTTATGTGATGGAAAACGTACTCTTCAAAATTTCCTTCCCCGCTGAATTTCACGCGCAGGCTGCCGCCGAATGCGCGATGATTTTGCATCCGCAAGTCAAAGACCGTCTCAACGATATTGAACGCATCGTCATCACCACACACGAGTCCGCGATCCGCATCATTGACAAGACAGGGCCGCTCCACAACCCCGCCGACCGCGATCACTGCATCCAATACATGACAGCCGTCCCGCTCATCTTTGGTCATCTCACCGCCGACGATTACGAAGACAAGGTTGCATCCGATCCGCGCATTGACAGCCTCCGCGCGAAGATGCAGGTCATCGAAAACAAGCAATATAGCGCCGATTATCTCGACCCCGAAAAACGGTCCATTGCCAACGCCGTGCAAATCTTTTTCAACGATGGCACGTCTACTGAAAAAATCGCCGTTGAATATCCTCTCGGTCATCGCCGCCGACGCGCCGAAGGCATCCCATTGCTTATCGAGAAATTCAAAAACAATCTTGCCACGTGCCTTCCTGAAGACCGCATCGCAGCCATTCTTAACCTCTTTTCCAATCCACAAAAACTCGAAGATACCCCCGTGCATGAATTTATGAATCTCTTTGTCGTAAAATAGGGACATGAAAAAACTCTTTGGGATTCCGCGTCGCCACGCATTTTTCCCCGTTCTGATCCTGACTCTCTTGATCGGATGTTCCTCCCCTGCGACTCAGCCGTCTCAGATTCCTCCCGCACCTGATTCTGCTTCGACAGATTCATCGACCCCGAAGATCATCCCGTTCTTTACCACCGAAAGCGACCCTGACCAATTAGCCGTTTTACAATCGCTGATCGTGGAATACCAGAACCTCAACCCTGGCATTGAAGTGGACATTGTCATTGCCTCGCCCGCATCACGTGGCACACGCTTGTTGACTTCCCTCGCCTCAGGCGCAGACCTCGGCATCTTTGAAATTGAACCCGCCCTCATGTCACAGTGGTCCGATGCGGGTTATCTGCTCCCGCTCGACGACGTGGTCACCAATATCGGCGCGGAAGATTTTGTGGAAGGCAGTCTCTTCCGCCAAAATGGAACAACGTATGCCGTGCCGTATGCAGTCAGTGTGTATGGCTTGTGGGTGCGCAAAGATTTATTTGAGCAGGCAGGCTTGCCCCTGCCCGATACTTATGATGATGTTTTGACCGCCGCAAAAATTCTTACGAATAACCAAACCTATGGCATTGCCCTGCCCGCAGGACAAAACATCGCCACCGTCAATTACTTCTCCACCTTCCTCTGGCAAAATGGCGGCGACTATTTCACTTGCGATGGAGGGGTTGCATTCGGCGAACCGCAAGCCCTCGAAGCGGTCCGCCGCTGGCAGGCGTTGACTCAATACGCCCCACCTGGCTTCACCACTTGGGGCTTCCCCGAACAAATAGACGCCTTCGTCAATGGTCGTGTTGCGATGGCAATGTATGCGGGTCGCCTCGGTGTGCAGCTTGAAGAGTCACATCCCGAACTGGCTGATAAAGTCACCGTCATCTTTCCACCATGGGGTGAACAAAAAGTGACCCTCGGCGTATGGAGTCGCTTTGCAATTGCATCTGGTACAAAGAATCAAGCCGAAGCCAAAGCCTTCCTCCAATGGCTGGTCAGCGGTGATCGATTGCTGCGTTACGATAACGTTCTGCCTGGACACATGATTCCCCCGTTGAATTCCGTCCGCGAAGAAACGCTGATTAATCCATCCACATACACACAAACGCATTCAGATTGGATTCAATCCTTTTATGATTGGTCTGCCTTCACCAATCACCCTGCCATGAACATGGGGTCTGTCAGTGGAGGGCAATTCAAACGCTCAGACATCGCTCCGCCCTGGGCATGGGAAGTCTTCGGCACGCCTGGCATCGTAGATACCATGCTTCAAAATGTTGCAAATGGAAATGATCCCGAACAAGCCTGGCAGGAGGCCGTGAATAAGATGAAACAGTCCGTCGATGCATGGAAGTCCATGCATCCGCAGTGGGAATCGGCAGGATGCAAATAGGATCTACATGTCCCATCATCAAAACCTAAAGCCGTAGATACTGTCACCGTGCCTTCGCTGAGGCGGTATGCGGCTGTGATGTGTTCCTGGGGCTTTCGGCAGCGAATGTGTAACACCTAATATGGTCAAGAGCATGGCAAGCAACCCGATCGTCTTTGCGCTGGCGAATCATAATCAAGAGATGAAAGCCGACAGTTGCTCGCCATTTGCATCAAGAGTCATTAGAAGTATTTGAGTGCCAGGTAAATTATTAAATTTACTTTTGAATATCATCGAACCAGGCAAGATGGGGAGATTGTATTTCCTTGCTATTTGAAAATCCCATACGCGGCAAAGACTCCCTCAAAAGCCTGTCTGCAATCCTGCATGGCTTTTTCGCGCCATTTGTTTTCGGCGGGGAAGAATAACTCTTCATATTCTTTTCTAACTGCATCGTGAAGCGATTTGGATTTTGCGCCAAACTGGAACAACCTGTTTTCCAAAATAGTGATGCGCATACTGCGGATCTGCATTGGAAGCGAAGCCCCGAATGTGCCGAATTCAAAACAGGTGGCGAATAATTTTTTCGACGAATATTTTTCATCGTGCAGTTGGTATAAATATTCGGTGATGTCGCCGCTGACCGTGTAGAAGTCGGACGGGGTGGCGGCAACGATCAATGGATAGTAAAAGCGCCGCGTCAATTCCTGACTGGAAGCTGGTTCGCGCGTCGAGTTGACGAAACTCATCTGATAGCGCGGACCGTAGCCCGTGTGCATATCGAGGTGAATGACTTGCTCATACTCATCGAATGCGCGCTGGAAAAGTCCGCGCATGAGTTGTGTGCTTTCCTGTGTGGACCCTCCGCCAAATTGAACGCCGCGCGGATGACGATATTGTCCGCTCAACGTGCCTTGTCGAATGCGGAGAATGCCCAACTTGACGATTCTTCCGATCAGGCGCGAGAAAAAAGCAACATCGCTTGCGAATAGATTTGTAATGGGGCGCGCAGGATTCAACAGCGGAGACAACGGCTCGTAATCGGGGTTGATTTTTGGATCGAAGTTTTCATCCCAAATGAAATTGCGATTTAAGTCGGCGTTGTTTTCGTTGTAGCGGCGGCGGTTCTTCATTCCATACGGATTGATGGCGTGGACAAGGAGCAAGCCTGTATTTTCTACATTGAGTCTCGGCGCAAACTCATCCGTGAAGATTTTTAGCATGGCTGAACCCACATAACCTTCAATGCCGTGCAAGCCTGTCGAGATGACGATGAGATTCTCTTTTTTGCGCGGCTCTGCCCAGGCGTAGTCTATGCTGAGGGATGAGTTGGTTTTTAGCGGAACAGACTCAAGGCGAGATGAATTCCACTTGGGGCGCAGCAGTTCAAAGTCACGAATGAAGCGTGCGCGGGAGTCTTCGTATGATTCGGGGAAGGTAATGTTCATTAGAAAGGTCCAAATCCAATCGCCACAGCGATCCCTAAAAACGCAATCGTTGCGAGAATAACCCATAGCCAGAGTTTGGCTGTCCAGCGCAGCCACTTGGGATAACTGACGACGGTGAGACCGAGGCTGATGAGTAGCACGGGGTTGGTGGGGTAGGCGAGGTTGGAGAAGCCGTCGCCGAAAATATAGGCGAGCACGGCGGTCTGACGTGTCACACCAATAATGTCTGCGAGAGGCAGAACGATGGGCATCATCAGGAAAGCTTTGGCGGAACCCGAGGCGATGAAGAATTCGATGCCGAGGGCGAGCGCGTAAATGACAAGCGCGGCGGGGAACGCTCCAAGTTGTTGGAATGGATCAGCCGCAGCGTGCAGGATGGTATCGGTTACGCCGCCGCTGTCTATAATGAAGCGGATGCTGGCCGCCATGAGAATCAGCGGCACGGAGGGAGCGAGTCCTCCCCAACCTTCGACCAGTCCTTGCCAAACTTTTTTACCGCCTGCGCCTGAAATGAATCCTGCTCCCAGCCCGCCGATGAGAAAGAGGATGCCGACGATAGGCAGGGAATAATCTGAAATGGCAGGCACGAAGGGTCCCATCAGCATGACCGCAAAAATGAAGAGCAGGAAGAAACCGAAGAAAGACATGGCGCGGTTTTGTTTGGGGTCTTCGGCGGTGAGGGAAGCATCCACGGCCTTATATTTTTCGCGTTCGGCATTGTCTTCACCATGCACGAGAGAGTCTTTTGGATTCTTATCTATTTTGCGGGCGTATGCTGAAAGGAAGAAACCGAATATTAAGTAGATGACTACGAAGATAATGATGCGAAGCCACACGCCAGAGAAAAGCGGCAAGCCTGCAAGTTGTTGCGACACGCCCAATGTGTATGGATTTGAAATCGCGGCGGAGAATCCCATGTTGGTTGCAAGGATGGACATACCCAGTCCGACCAGCGCGTCCCAACCGAGAGAATAAGAGAGCGCGATCATTACGGGCACAAGCAGAACAACTTCTTCAAACGTGCCGAGTGTTGCGCCGAGGAACATGAACGCCAAAGAGACCATCCACAGAAGCGTGTACTTTCGTCCGCTGAAACGGCGGACGATACTGCCAATGAAGGCGCGCAGTGTGCCAGTCTTATCCATCACGGCGAAAGCTCCGCCCGCAAAGAACAATACGACGATGATGACGATGACGGTCAATCCACTGGAACTACCGAGCACTTCAAATGGTGCGATGAACCAACGCCAGATAGGGTAATCGGGATGTGCGACGAATTGGAACGATGCGGGGTCAATGGTCTCGCGTCCATCCACTTGTATGCGGGAATACTGTCCAGCGGGGATGACGAGGGTGAGAATCCCCGCAACCATCATCAAGATAAATAAAATAACGAGCGACTGAATGAACGCTCGTTTGCCGATCTGTGCGCCAGCTTTTTGTTCCATGTGATGCTCCTGAGTGGGATGTAAGTGCAAACTTTACCACAAAACCCAGGGATGATTTGTTAACGAAGTCGGATGCACTGCAAGCTATTTATAACCCGCCACATGGCGAATAAGATGTTGAATGGTTGATCCCATCGAGATAGGTCCAACCCGCCAATTTCAAATCTACCTATCATCGTTGGTTTCGATAAGACGGATCAACACCTAGGAGTATCTGCTGATTTCTAATGTTTTCTTCTCTATGTAATGGGGATAAACCGGGAAGGGCGAAACTGATACCTATATACATAATATGTACCTCGCTGGAAAACCCTGTGTTCAGCTTTGATATTAACAAGTCTTATGTTTGGGGTGCTTGTGGCTGTGGACATGGACAAACACGCAGTCACGGATCCCCTATGTAAACCGGACGCCAAGGAGACTTCACTTTTTACTGTTGCGTGTTAACCTCTACTTTAGAGAGCCACCTTCTAGATAAGGATGCCGCTTAGGTTAAATCTAAGATAAATAAAAGATTCCAGAAGTGTAAGGCTGTTTCATCACTTTTCTCTATTGCTTGAATAAAATAAGGTGTATGGTTGGGATAATAATGTTCGAAAAAAGCAAACCCGGTAAAAGCCGGGGACGCAAAGCCATGGGTCTACGGTAATTTGTTTACTATGACCGCCAGGTTGCCGAAAATAATACGGCGAAACTGCATGGACTAGCGTCATGCAGTTTTTTTTTCAACAAGGAGAAAGTCTTGAACAAGATAGCGCATCGAATTATGAATACCATCATAGCGGTTGCAGTGACGCTTGGGGGATATTCGAATGCATTGGCTGCACAATTCGTTAACCCGCCAAGTGTGCCCGTATTGGTTGAACCAATTAAGGATACGCTGGTCGCCAATCTAATCCCGCGATTTGATTGGAGCGATTCCAACATGCCCACAGGCACAATCTTCCAGAAGTATGAACTACAAATTTCTGTCAAAAGTGCTTTTCCATCACCAACAATCGTATATATCAGCGGGGATGCGACCAATTCTGAATACACGACCAGTACGAGCCTAAGTATAAACAAGACTTATTATTGGCGGGTGCGTGCATACAACACGCTGGGACAATATAGCACCTGGTCACCAATATGGAGAATAAAGACACCCCGTTTGACCAAAGCCACTGCGCCAAGCGTGCCCGTATTGGCTGCGCCAATTAAGAATTCGCTGGCCGCCAATCTAACCCCGCGGTTTGATTGGAGCAATTCCAACATGCCCACTGGTATAACCTTCCAGAAATATGAATTACAACTTTCTGATAAAAGTGCTTTTAAATCACCGACAATCGTGTATATCAGCGGGGATGCGACCAATTCTGAATACATGCCTATTGCGGACCTGACTGCGAACAAGACTTATTATTGGCGGGTGCGTACCTATAACACGCTGGGACAATATAGCGCCTGGTCACCAGTATGGAGAATGAAGATGCCGAACTTGCCCCAAACCACTTTGACACCCACCCAGACAAGTGTCCCGCCTACCCCTACATCCATGCCCACCCAGACAAGTGTTCCGCCTAACCCTACATTCACACCCACCCAGACAAGTGTTCCGCCTACCCCTACATTCACGCCCACCCAGACAAGTGTCCCGCCTACCCCTACATTCACGCCCACCCAGACAAGTGTCCCGCCTACCCCTACATCCATGCCCACCCAGACAAGTGTTCCGCCTACCCCTACATTCACGCCCACCCAGACAAGTGTTCCGCCTACAGCCACACCGACAGCGAGCACCGGTGGGTACTTTGTCTCACCGACTGGTAATGATTCGAATCCAGGTACACAGAACCAACCATGGCTCACAATCCAGAAAGCGGCAAATACTGCACCCATTGGCAGCACTGTCACCGTGCTCGCAGGCAACTATACGGAGCGGGCGTCCATTTCCCGCTCGATAACCTTGCAAGCGCAGGGACAGGTGGTGACGCGTGGATTTACAGTGACGGCCAATAATGTGACCATCCGTGGATTTGAGATCACAAACACGGCGGATAACTCCACTGAAGGATGGGGTATTTATGTCCGGGCAAGCAATTGTATCCTTGATAACAATTACATCTATTACGCCACGCGCGGTGGGATACTGCTCGCCGTTGTTCCGGGCAGCGAAGCGTTAACCGCCAATTGCATTGTGCGGAATAATCGCCTTTTTCGCAATTCGCAAGTTGGCATAGAGGTACGCGGGCGCAACCATCTGGTTGAAGGCAACGAGATCTGGGGAACACTTCAGCATCACCCCAGCATGGTAGTTCAGCCCGCTTGGGTGGATGCGGATGGAATCCGGTTTCACGGCTCCGGACACGTCTTTCGCGGGAACTATATCCACGATATTCTCTACTCTGTACCTGAAAATATTGATGCCCATATTGATTGTTTTCAAACATTCGAGAGTTTGCCATATCAGGAAGCAGCAAGTAATATTCTCTTTGAGCAAAATCGTTGTGATAATGCGCAGGCCGTTGGAGTTGGAAAACATAGCTCTGGATTCATGATCAACAGGGGAACTAACATCACAATCCGCAGCAATATCATCAAAACCTATGTAGGTTTGAATGGACAAAATTCAGCCGATTTGACGATTGTTAATAATACCTTCACAAGCGACCTCACATTATCAACCTCCTACAGTCCGGTTGGCATTACGTTTACCAATGTGTCCAGCTCGATGATCCAGAATAATATATTCTATAACCTGCCTGGGCATATCGTATACCTAGTGAGTACGACCGGTCTGAGTGCAGGGAAGAATCTTGTTTATCGGGACGATGGCCAGCCCCTTTGGACGACAAGTACGTATTCACATGCCGGCGATCTGTGGGGTGTTAACCCGTTATTCATTAGCGCTTCGGATTATCACTTGCTGGAGGGATCTCCAGCAATTGATGCTGGTTATGTTGTTGTTGGCATCAATGATTATGATGGCAACCCGCGCCCACAAGGACAAGGGTATGATATCGGAGCCTTTGAAAAATAGGGCGGCGATCAAAAACCTAACAAAAAATGGTGATCCAAATGTGGTGGGGCTGCCCCGGCAGCTCCACCACATTTTATGGCTTTGTGTCATTGGTGTACAATGACTAGGTGTCAAGACGAAAGTGCCTCTGGTGCTTTTTTAGATTGACTGTCATCCCGTGTATTTTGGGAATGATAGTTCAGTCTTGTATGCCGTCCGTTCCTGTTGACTACCCTGGTACTAATTTACCTTTCACTTCCACTTCTACCCCCTCTCCTACGCAAATCTCCATTGTTCAGGCCGAAGCTTATTCTGTATCGCTTTTCGGAGATGATGCCAATCCCGGCACACAATTGCAGCCGTGGCGGACAATACAGAAAGCTGCCGATACTTTACCAGCGGGAAGCATTGTTATTGTTCAAGCGGGGGACTATGATGAACGAGTGATGGTAAGTCGTGCTGGCAGTGCTGGTATGCCAATCGTATTCCAAGCGCAGGGAACGGTGATAATGCGCGGCTTCACAGTACGGGCAAATTTCGTGACCATTCAAGGCTTCGAGATTACAAACACTTTGGATAATTCAATTGGTGGATGGGGAATATTCATTGAGGGGAGTAACTGTTTGCTTGAAAATAACTATATCCACTACGCCACGCGTGGAGGCATCCAGCTATATGCCCCGCCTGACGCCAAAGAGGTGACTGCTAATTGTGTTGTAAGAAATAACCGCCTGTATTACAACTCGCAATTAGGGATTGATGTGCGCGGACATAACCACCTGATTGAAGGGAATGAGATCTGGGGGACAATCCAGCATCACCCCAAAATGGCCATCCAGCCCAGTTGGTTGGATGCAGATGGGATTCATTTTCATGGTTCCGGGCATATCTTTCGCGGGAATTACATTCATGACATCCTCTATACGGCGCAAGAGAATATTGATCCCCATATCGATTGTTTCCAGACCTTTGTAAATTTGTCTCATCAGGTTGCAGCCAGTAACATCCTGTTTGAGCAGAACCGCTGTGAAAATGTACAAGCACAGGCTTCCCGAAAATATGGTTCAGGGTTCATGATTAATGGAGCAAGCGGGCTCACAATCCGCAACAACATCATCACAGCCGATGTGGGGCTGAATGCGCTGAACTCCAGCGAATTGAAGATTATCCACAACACCTTTACAAGCGATTTGACGCTTCCCACGACATACAGTCCCGCCGGTATTACATTTACCAGCATATCGAACTCGACCATCCAGAACAACATCTTTTATAACCTGCCTGGACATATCATCTATCTGGTGAATGTGACAGAATTGAGCGCTGGGAGGAATCTGGCATATCGGAGCGATGGTAATCCTTTATGGACGACGAACTCGTATTCGCATGTCCTTGATCTCTGGGGGGTGGATCCCTTGTTCGTGAGTGCAACTGATTTTCATCTGCGCGTCGATTCGCCGGCTATTGACACTGGATATGTGGTTGCGGTGACTACCGATTATGATGGTCGTCTCCGCCCGCAAGGACAGGGGGTTGATATTGGTGCTTTTGAATATTCCCCCCCGATAACCAATCCGTAACAATCCAACATAAGTTGATGTGATGAAGTGGAAAGAAAAATCGCATTTTGGGGTTCAGAAATCGTACTGAAACAGGGCAATATCAGGTTCGAACGCCCGCCTGACAAGTTCTCTTGTTTCATCCGTATAGTATTGTTGATATGGTTTCATGTTGGAGATATTTTGATGGGGTAGAAGCGCTGAAATTCCAATATGGGAACATATAACCTGGAAATCTCTTTCCAGGTTTTCAAACCTCCCGACGAAGTCGACAAGTAATTCGCCGTTTTCTGAATAGACAAAATCCTTCTGAAAACGAACTTCTTCAGCACACCGCCACCGGATGTAGGTGTCAAAGTTGCCAAAGCTCTTAATCAGTTCATGTTGAACTTGAGCGGTATTTTTTAACATGTAGGTATACAAAGACACCTGCCAATCCCAAGGATTACGTACAAAGGCGAAAGAGAAGTAGGAATCAAAAGCATCTTGCCCCATCTGCTTGATGATTTCCGGCGCAGTGGAATGAGTTGGATAGGGGCGATGATCAAAGGCGGATATGTTGAACCTTCTTAGTATACGATTTATACCGCGCTGCCACTTGCTCGCAGTAAATGGCAACAAAGCACTTGTTATGCTTGTGCCAGCATTTTTATAAATGTGGATGAAAATAAACCGCTTCTTTCTTGATAACAGCATCTTTCATTTTCCTTTTCACTGGGAATATAAATTTGTGAAATAAGACGGTTAACCGAAGTTCAAGTGCTTGCTATTAATTCCAAATGGTCTCTTTTTAGGATGACCGTTGCGTAATTTTTTCCACTGATAGCCGGTTTTGATCCACGACTCGCTCGTGTGTTCCACCAGTCGGAAACTTCATGAGGTAACGCCTGCCAATAATTACCATTTTCTTTCATTAATACCAGGAATTGACGATAAACATCCCAGCTTGTTTGATTAATTAGATAATCTGGGTGAGAGTTGAGCAGCGCCATGCCATGATATTCCTCTATGAAATCCACTTTTTTCATCCATAGCCGAGGCGTGGATTCACCGAGCACAGAGGTTAGGGTGTAATCCTGAACGAGGGTGTAAGGAAGTTCCAAAAAATGCCCGAGGAAGAAGGGCCAGATGCTCATTGTCCCGCCGGGGATAGGCTCGAAAGGATCAGTGTCAAAGAACGAAAGGTCATATTCAATATCTAGGGACTGCATCCATTCGGGGTGGCGGTGGGTGAGCGGGGCGCGAAAGCCTGTTGCGCCGAAGTCTTTGAGATAGCGATTGATCTTTTCAACACGGCGTTCGAATTCCTTGTGCGAACTGAAAAGTCTGCCATCATGCTTCAGACCATGGATGCCAATCTCAAATCCGCGCTGGCGTAACTCGTTTACCAGACCCATATCCACCCGATAGCCTTCAGGTACGAAGTTGAACGAGGAATGAAATCCTATGCTTTCTTCTAAATCGGCAACCTGCCGGACGAATTGCTGACCTTTGTCTGTTTCAATGTCATGGGTAAGAACGAGGGCAAATCGTTTTCCATCGGGCCACAGCGAACGAAATTGAATGGAGGCTTGCCCCGACAATTCAAGC
This sequence comes from Chloroflexota bacterium, assembly GCA_016219545.1. Classification (GTDB taxonomy): domain Bacteria; phylum Chloroflexota; class Anaerolineae; order Anaerolineales; family Villigracilaceae; genus Villigracilis. The sequence continues at coordinate 15,372 of JACRMH010000007.1, forward strand.
AGGCACCTAAGCACTTCAAACTGAAAGCGAGGATAACGCGCTTCGATGGGCCAGCCCAACTCAAAGTCCCGCGAGTGGCGCGTGCGAAGTACTTGTCGCAAGGCTCTGGTAATTATCCGCGGGATGAAAGGCTTAAGCGCGTAGTACAACCGTCGCGTGGATGAGAGATCCCAATGATGCGCGCCAAACTGACCTTCACCGAGAGTAAGTTTCAATAGATCATTCATATCTGAAGGCTGGTTTGGTAAACCGAGAGTTGGCATGGCGCATTGGACGGCTTGTTCCCAAGTTTCGCTGCTGATAGGGGGATCACATTGCCAGAAATTTTGAGGCGTGTTCTGGCTCCACAAATTCACAGGCATGATGATTACCGTGCAAACAGCCGCGCGAAAAATATTCGAGCCAGGCTGGTGGTGAAGAAGAATCCTGGCAGCGGATCAGTGAGCGAATAAATGGCCCACATTTTTTCGCCGCGCAGGGATGTCAGCCAGTCCCGCCAGGTGAGTTTTCCTTTCCTGCAATATGCGAGCGCAGCGCGCAAGTCTCTCTGCCAGTCCAACCAGATGACACCGTGCCGGAACTTTAGCGAGGCTTCAATGGGAAGACGGAGCGCATCGCAGTAGGCGATGTAAGCGAAGTCCACTCCGCAACGCGCACCAAGGCCGTCCCACATGCCGAAGCGTGTGTTCACTTCGATGAGTTTGTAAGTTTCGTCGCGCGGATCCTTTTTGAATTCAATGCCACCCTGCCCCTGGTAGTGTGTGCCTTCGAAAACCCGAAGCCCTGCTTTTATCAATTCAGGTTCGTAAAAGCTGTGTACGAAACTTGCCGACCCGAATCCGATTGGAATAACGCGATTCTTTTGTCCTGCAAAAATTGCGAGCGGAAGCGACTGACGATTCATGTAAAACGATACGTAAAACAGGCGGCTATCTTCGCCGGGAATGACTTCCTGAATGATGAGTTGTGGGTTGATGGATGCCAGCCTACTGTACGTTTCCTTCAACTCAGAGGCGTTTTGGCATTGGACAACCTTGGCGCGACCTTCCATAATCCCACGCCTAAGTTCCCTCGCAATGCGTGGGTCATGCCATTGTGGACTTTCGACAGGCTTGAGAATAACAGGGTACTGTAATTCCCGCGCAGCTTCATCCAATTCTTTAGATGAACGGGGAAAGAATGTCGTTGGCGCTGGGATGCCCAATTCGTGGGCAACGCTGATCAAGCCGCCTTTGGTACAAAGCGCTTCAATTGTTTTCACGGAGGGCATTACGAACTCGTAGTGACTCCTAAGCAGCTCTCGGTTTCTGGAAATAGTGAGAACATGCTCGTCACTAAGCGGGAAGAGGACAGGCTTGCAGCCCAATTGTTGCGCGAATTGAACAAGGAATTCCAGGTAGGCTTTTTCGTCCTTCTGGGGATCGGGTGCATGGACGAATTTGCAGGCATTGGAGTATTTTCCTATTACCTGACGATCGTGGTCAAGACCGTAGACGGGGATGCCTCGCTTATGCAGAGAGCGGGCAATGTCGAGTCCCATATGTTCGTCGAGGGGGGTAACGATGGCGGGTACGGGTTGGTTTGTCATATTTCCTTCTCTTAATGAACTATATGTGTATCAGGCGTTCAAGAAAGTTGATAGTCTAATTCCATCTTTTCTAATTCCCTGCGTACTTTGCGAACCCTTTGTCTGATAATACTGGAATGAATTTTGCCGGGCAATTGTGAAGCTGCTGTGTTCTGAACATCATTATATTTAAAAATGTCAACCATTTTAAAATGAGCATAATGAATCAGTTCGATGGTTTTATCCACATCTTCCTCTGTTTCTCCGGGGAAACCTATGATAATGTCGGTTGTTAAAGTCAGGTCTGGAGAGTGTTTTTTAAATACAGATATTGACTCTTTGATTTTAGCGACGTTGCTATATCTATTCATTGCTTTAAGGATCTTCTCGCTGCCAGATTGTATGGGCAGATGGAACTTTGAGATTTTTCCTTTTTGTAAAACAGGAATTAGGTCAACCTGATATTTAACCAACCAGACAGGTGAGAGATTCCATATTCGGATATCAAAATCGCCATCCACATCCACCAGAGTATTCAATAGATCGGGGAATTTCCCGCTACTATCTAACCCATACATCCCGACATTGTCTGCTATTAATTCGATTTTTCTTGCCCCTCTGCGCAAACCTTCAAGTAATTCATTTCGACAGGTTTCCAGCGGCTTACTTTGAAATTTCCCCACCGCAAACCGAATGCCGCAATAAGAGCAGTTCGTATTACAGCCCCAGGATATCCTGATCGTGAAAGCGGTTGAATCTATGTTTTTCTTTGTTGTTAAACCCCTTAGGAAACTTGGGATTTTTTTTCTGATTATATATTTAAGAGATAACCCATCAAGAGCATCCCATTTGTCGCGGATAGTATGTATAAAGTCATTGCTGATTACTCTTTTATAGGTTGGAAGATAATAATTTGCATCTCCAAGTTCTGTGAACTTAAACTTCATGTTTGGAAAATAATCATCCATCGAGAAAAGTTTCGAAGTGGGAATACTTTTCCCGTCATGCACTGATAATAATCTCTGTGCATTAATGCTGGGTAGACAGCCACATACAATTAGCTCACCATGAAATCTCTTCAAATCACAGATTCTACGAATTGATCCATTTTCCCTGTCAAGGGATACTGCACAGGTGACCAAAAAGATTACGTCTGCATCTTCTGGATTCGCTACAACCAAATACCCATTTACTTTAAAATACAGCACTAATCTTTGGGCATCAAGTTTTCTTCTATTACAAGCATCATAAGTTGATTCGATATATACCTTTTTGAGAGGGGCCGATAAACCGTTCATTTTTACTCCTGTAATTTCCGGTCTACACTGATTCTTTTTCTCCTGGTTTGGATTCCATTCGCATGTCGATTACCCCATCGATAATGGGATATTTTTTTTGACAATTTATACAGTCGAAACTTGAAGCAGATGTGACAACTTCCGATTCGCAAACCGGGCATCTTAATAAATCACCTATGTCGGATGCAGGGATTAGAGGGGCATTTGCCCGGACGACTCCTTTAAGGAAAATCCAGGGTGCCAGTAAAGATTTTCCAAGTATTGGCGCCAAATGCCTCCCCGTAGGAAGCATTTTCGAAAGGGAAGGGGCCAAGGTAAAAAGTTTATCGAATACGCCTGCGCCTCGATAATGTGATATATCAAATCCTTCGGCGGTTAATAATTGTGAAATGTAGTCTGGGTGATGATGAACAAAATTAGGTTCTACTGTCAGAGATTCAGGTGTAAAAGGATTGTGCGGTGTATCCTTCAGCAGGAATTTTATTATCCGATAAGCATTCCGTTTGTTGCTATAATTCATAATTAAATTCCCGCCCCCGCACAAAATATTCCTGGTGCTTTTCAGGCAGGCCGGCGAATCATCAATGTGGTGGAATACGCGTACCATCAATGCGCTGTCAAAAGCGGATGGGCGGAAAGGCAGGTAATTTATGTCACCCAAAATATATATTGCCTTTCCTTTGGTGGTCGTTTGTGCCGCGCGTAAAAGCGATAACGACCCGTCAAACATGACAATCGTTTCAAAACGATTGATATAGCAATCAGCCAGCCTGCCGTATCCGCATCCTATATCAATCAAGCGTCGCCCGAAAGGGGGTAAAAGCTCACTAACAATGGCTTGCTCAAGTTCACTTAATTTCTGTTTGTCCATTTCATTCCAATATTCGTTATACTGAACATCTTCATACATATTGAAGGAGTTTGGCATCTGGATTGGAGGAACAGCATTTTTCATGAGAGTTTCCTTTCTTTAGGCAAAAGATACATGCGCCGAACACGCTATCAAAGCAGGACCTTGCGAAACCTGGGTGGACGGGGCGTGGATGTTTTCTGGAAACACAGGATCGGTTCAGACGAACGGTATAGTGGAAGAAGTTTGGCTTTGACCCACATTAAGGATCGAAAAGTCAATGCTTTTAATTTCGACTGCTTAAAAAGTTTCTGGTATCGGTCAGACCCATCAGGGAGGGCAATATAGACAGAGTCAAGTGCGAAGCCATGCGAGTCAACCAACCCCCCCAGCGTCTTAAACGTAAAGTATCTGACATGCGCAAAGAATTCGTAGCGAGAAGCTGGGGATATAGGATCATGAAAGGCGCGCCCATGAAGCACAGGTCCCGCCAGGTATTCTGGCGCAGCATAGTTCGGTGTGGAGATATAGAGATAGCCGCCATCGCACAGAATTCGATTAAGTTCGGAAAGGAATTCGTTTACAAAGAGCAGGTGCTCAATGGTGACTAGAGAGATGACTGCATCAAATGTACCGGATGCGAAAGGGAAGGATATCTCAGCGTTATCGATATCAAAACTAAGGGTTGGTGCGCCGCGCAGATGCAGGTTTTTCAAGCAGGAAGGACTGACATCATGGCTGATGATCGTGGCGGGGTAATGGTCAAGCAGTCGCTGGGTCACATAGCCGATGCCTGCCGCGAGGTCAAGGATTTTGCGGTGGTTTCTACTTTCGAAAACGGCAGGGAAAACGCGGTGGCGTTCTTTAAAAGGCGGATAATCCACCAATCCCGAGTCCGCGACACGTGATTCCTCCAGTTTGATGCTGTCTTTTCTCATGGTATCTCCTAATTAAAAAAGATTTGGCGAAGAATCGAATAAGCGATTTTGCTGATCCCCAGGAGTGTAGGATGGGCGATCCAGGTATTTCTTCCGAAGCTGACCAAATCTCCCCCGAATTTGGCTTTGAAGTCGCGCACTCCATATTTTTCGTTTGGCTTTCCGGCCCCGCCGAAGTCGTAAATATGGTAATTGTTTCGGCACCCCCACTCGAGAACGTTCCATGTCAGAGTTTCGTTTGGAACAAGCTCAATAAACTTTCTGTTGATTCCCCCATACCAGCCATAGATGACATCTTTGTAGAGCAGATCAATGGAGGTGGCGATGGGATCATCTTTTACAAGAGCAAGCGTAAAACGCGCCATCTTTTGGGGTACGAGACAATCGAATGCCGCATAAAGAAAGGAAATATCCGCAAGAGGGACCTGGGCGTTTCGATAAGCACAGCGTAATAGCTCATAGCAGAGAGCGATCTGTGAACGATTCGTGACTTCCATGACCCGAACTTTTTGGTGCTTGATGCTCTGACGTATATGCTTGCGGGTTCGCGGACCGATCCGATTGAAAACATTTTCGGTGCAACTTTCCAGTTTGATCAAATAGTTCAGATGGTCCTCATACTGAAAGCCTGCTTCGAGAAGGATGGGGTGGAGTTCTGCCAGGTTTGAAATATTACGTACTTCCGTAAAGAGGAGGGATTTATCAGAGCAGCATTTGTATTGTTTAAGAAGCTCCTTCAAAGCAAGATGACCATCGGGGCTGTCTTCGCACAGGACACCGCCATAAGCGACCGAACGCGCGGTTAGACGCTTTAGCAGGCCACCCGTTAGTGTGATGCGGATGGGCATCATCAGGGCAAGGATGTGCCCGGCCTCCGTTGCTGCCCAAAGTTCAGGGATGTGGTTTTTGGCCAGTCTGTAAACATCGAACATCTCTGGGGTGTGAAAAATATTTCCTTTGGGATGTTGCTCCACAAAGGTTCGCCATTGATCTATTGGCAGGGATCGGACAATTTGAATGGACATTTTCTATAACAACCTTCTTAAAATCGCGTATCCGATCCTGCTTATCGTTAGTAAAACAGGGTGGTGAATATATGTGCTGCGGCCGAAATTCACTAGATCGCCGCCAAACTTTTCTTTGAAAATTCGAGGACCGTATTGTTCGCCGGGTAATCCGGCCCCTCCAAAGTCGAATAAATGATAGCCGTGAAGTTTGCCCCATTGGAGGATATGCCAGATGATAAATTCTTCTGGAAAATATTGAGCAAAGGAACGATCTGACCCTGTGTACCAATCGGTAATCCTGTCTTTGTAAATCAAGACCATGCGTGTGCTTATATAAGAATCGTCAGCTTGCGCCAGAAAGATTTTTAGCATTTTCTTCGGAACTAAAACGTCGAAGGCCGCTTCAAAAAAATTCAAGGTGGGCAAGGGAATCTTGATACGATGATAAGCTCGCTTTAGCAGATTGTATGCAATTGGAATTTGAAGCCGATCCGTGATTTCATGGATGATCAGGTTCTTTTTCTGAGCAGTATGGATATGTTTCCGAATACTTTTACTGAACCCCTTCCATATTTCATCCTCCGTCCGATCAAGATTGATTAAATAATTCAAATGATCCTGAAAATTAAATCCGCATTCCTGCAATATTGGCTGAACTTTCCTCGTGTCGTTTTGATTACGCAGTTCCGTAAACAGGGTGATGCCGGTTGTTTTCCGGGCGTATGTATGCAACAGTTTTTCTAACGCTTCCTGGTTGTCTACTTCCGGGTAAAAAAGGATGCTTCCAAAGGAAACTGTCCTAGTTGTAAACAGTTGGAAAAGCCCGTTCATTAGACTGATTTGGACTGGTGTGAAGAGCGATACAACCTGCCCATTTATGGTGGCAGCCCATAATTCAGGTTTGTATCCTTTAGCTAGATTAAATACTTCGAATATTTCCGGCGTATGGAAGATATTCCCATGCGGGTGCTTGAGAATGAAGCAAGCCCAGTTTTCCACGGGTAATTCATGCACTACACTCACATTCATGCTTTTATATTCTCCGTATTGCAAAGCCCGTTATAAAGATTCACCAGTGCACTCGATTGGTTTTGCCATGCCAATTCGTTTTGTATGCGCTCAAGACCAAAATTGCCCATCTGTTCACATTCCTGCGGATTGTCCATTAGGAAGGCAACCTGGCGCGCAAAGTCCAGGCTGTCATCGGGGCATGCGTAACGCGCCGCTTCCTGTGCTGAGTAGCGATGCTCAACCAGATCGAAAGAAACAATGGGTTTGCCGACTGCCATGTATTCCATTACCTTCGCCGCGGTGGAGCGTTGATTGTATGTATCTCCTGGTTCCGGCGCAGCGCAGATATCCATCGCATTCAGGTAGCGCCGCACCTCGTCCTGTCCATTTACCCAGCCTGTGAAGTGAACATGCTCAGTAATGCCCAATTCCACAGCCAATGTTTTCAAATCGGGCAGGGCATTTCCGCTTCCCACAAGGATACATTTCACATTCGTTCGGTTGAGTGTGAATACCAAATTCTGAATGGCGCGGAGCAGATTGTCCACGCCGTCTTGCGTACCCATCACGCCCACGTAGCCTATGATCGTTTTTCCATTCTCTCGCAGGGATGGGTCGGGATGTGTCTTGAACACTTCCCGCAAATCCGGCCCATTGCGGATGATGGCAATCTTATCCTCGGGGACGCGGCCACGCTCCATTTCCACGCGCTTGTAGGATTCATTGGTCGCGATCACGCGATCTGCCATGCGGCAGGAGAATCGTTCCAAGGCAGCCAACACACGAGTCACAACAGGTCTTGCCCGTCCGCGAAAGCGCGCCTCATATAGATCAGGCGCGAGGTCGTGATGATCGAGGATGTACTTCTTTCCAAAAAATTTGTAGAATGCCGCTATAAATGCAAACAAGTCCGGCGGTTGATGCGCGTGGATCACGTCAAATCCCTCATGGACAAAGACTGCCAGCGAAAGCAGGAAGATGGCGACCATTGAGTAGCCATACTCCCAGATATAACCGATAAAACCGACGCGTTCCGCAGGTGATGGGTAACGATAGACTGTGATTCCATCCAGCACCTCGCGTCGCGGCTCGGACCTTGAAGCTGGTGCGATCACGATAACATGGTACCCTGCTGAAGCAAGAGTGCGTGCCTCGCGCCGCACGCGGTCATCGTGAGGGTATGAACAATTTTCCAGAAGCATCAGTATTCGGGGAGTATGTGCCATCTTTTTTTATCCAGTTTTATGTTTAACCCATTGAAACAAATTCCAACTTAATGCGCCCTGCTCGCGTTGAAACCGTAAATACAGGCGCGCTGTCTTAGCCTGAATAGGCCGTCTATCCCTTAACAAAGAAGGAAAGTCCTGCATGACATCGACAAGGGCCTTTCGTACCCACCTGGAATTTTTCCATCGCAATCCTTGCATGGATGACGCCAGTATTTTCAAAGGGGCGAACCATGCAAGCACCCACCACGGATAGCGAACCAGACAAATATAAAGGGAATTCCGGAGATCGTAGTATTGACGATCCTGGTCTGGTTTCTTTTTTTCAGGCGGAGCGCGATGATATACAACTGCCGAGGGATAATAGAGCACCTTGTAACCTGCATCCAGAACACGCAATGCCAATTCTTCGCCCTCGCGTCCAAAGAAAAGTTTTTCCCAGAATAATCCCGCCTTGTCGAAGACCTCCTTCCGAATTGCACAGCCTCCTTCCGAAAAGTTATGGGTAAAAAATTCCCGGTCACTGTTTATTTTTTGCTTTTCACTGTACGCCCATCCGGCATTTCGGTCGAATTCCCCAGTATGCGCATTTAAAATTTTTGAATTGATCACCCCCAGATGCGGGTCCTGCTCGAACCTTTGAACGACCACTTGCAGGGTGTGTTGATCGAGGCTTGCGTCGCTATCCAGGCAAAAGACAATCTCTCCGCGCGTTATGTTGATGCCGGCATTTCGCCCGCCTGTTGGTCCCAAGTTGCGGTCCAATTCCACCAAATTAACGTTAGGATAGGATTTTCGGATTGCATTGCATGTGTCGTCAACAGATCCGTTGTCCACAACAATGATTTCAAAAGAAGGATAGTCTTGATCGTAAACCGACTGGATGGTTTCGAGAACTTCCTTTTTTCGATTCCAGGTGACAATGACAACGCTGATCTTAGGTGTATCCATAAGTATGCCAATTTTCCTGCCGGTTACAGGCAGGTGATTTCAAAGTGGGTTGCTAATCAACTCAACCTTGGGATAATCACTCCTTGTTGTTTGTAAAGAATTTACCAAGCCAACCTGTTCAAGCCAATGAGCGCTTAATCTCAGGCCTTCTTCCAGGGTCACCGTTGGCTGGTATCCCAATATGTCTCGAGCCTTGTCGTCTTGATAAGTAACCTGGCGACCGAATAGATGTAAATCATGGACCCGTGGGGTGGTTTTCATCCGGTTTTCCACGAATTTCATAATTTGCCTCGCCTGTCTCTGCTTTGCCGCGATGGATTTAAGCTGATGTTCAAACCGGTATCTCATATATTTCATTATGGATCGAATGGGCTCTTTTATCGTTGTTGTCAATTTCAATGTTTCTGATTTAAAAACTTTTAATTCGGGCAAGCCAAGGGCATTATTAAATTTCTGGAAATATTGATTCCATGTTATCAATTCGTGTCCATTCAAAATAAAAGTTTCACCGATCGCCGCCTTGCATTTGGATGCCTGAATGATTCCTGAAACGAGATCGGATGCATAAACCAGATTGCAGATACCATCGGCGACACCCTGATAGAGTCCCCAGTTACCCGACATTAATTTACTGGCAATATTGACGGTGAAGATTTTGCTAAATGGTCCATAAACAATCGGGGGTCTGATGATGACAACGGGGAGTCCCTTTCGATTGTATTCCCGGCAAATTTCCTCGGCTTCAATCTTGCCGTCGCCATACGGGTCGCCCATGCTTTGACAGGGGAACGTATCATCGATTTTTCCAGTTTGATTCCCAAAAACCTCCGTTGTGCTGACGTGAACGAATCGTTCCACCCCGTGCCTGCTTGCTGCTTCCAGAAGATTGCGCGCGCCTTGAGCAATCTCGTGATCCGCTCCTCTGGCGCAATGAATAACGCATTTTACGCCATCCATGGACTGGTTAACTTGTTGGAGATTCATCATGTCACAGAGCACGATATCCATGGGGAAGCGGGCCGGGCGCGTGGCCCCGGGCCAGCTATGAACACCCGCCCTTACCTGCGTACCACCCTTCAAATATAAGGTTTCTGCCAGCCAGCCGCCGATAAAACCACCGGCTCCGGTTACTAATGTCACATTCTTGTCAGACATTCTGAACCTCCGCGAATGAATACCATGGCATATTAAAGCGTGTTGCGTTCTGGTAACACTCATCCACAAATTCAATTGAATTCAAGACATCCTCACCCGGGATGATTGGCTGCTCGCCATAACGGATCCCATCCAGGAAATTGGTGATAATCTTGTCTGCGATGTCAATTTGAGTTTTGGTCACTGATTTCAGTTGAATTTCGCTCGTCCGTCCCGATTTTTTGATCCAAAGACGGTGGTAATCATAGACCTCTCCTTCAATAGTGGCCTGTTCACATTCCACAATGAATCGAGACGGTATATCTACAAACCAATTGAGTCTAATCTGGCCGGCACATCCCTGATATTCAAAATTAACCTCAGCAACAGCCTCGCTTCCCCCGAAAGAATCGTTTACCGATGAGATCAATCTCGGTTTCCCGCCAAGCCACCAACAGATGTGGTCTACAACGTGCGCGCCGCGATCACGCAATATCCCTCTCGAAGACTTATCATCCTTGAAATAAAAGCCGGAAATCGTCGGCCAGTTAAAAACCTCTCCAACCATATAATTTATTGATAACAGCCTGCCGAAGGATTGTTCAGCCAGGAATTGCCTGACTTGTAGAAAGTGGGGCGTGATCCGTCCTAAATAATTGGCCGCCAGCAATGCGCCCGATTTCTTGGCGGCTTCAACCATTAGCCTGGCTTTGACGGCATTCTCAGCCAATGGCTTTTCGCAAAGCACGTGTATACCGCGTGACAGACATTCCACTCCTATGGAACTATGCAAGGCAGTCGGAAGCGCCAATATAACGCCATCCACTTCATCCAGGATTTGACGGTAATCCTTGCATGTTCGTTTAACTTTGTAGGACTGAGCCAGTTTTTGGAGCTGGGTTTCTTCGTTATCAACCAGGGTTGTATTTATCAAAACGGCTGGGTTTCTTGCCAGAGCGGGCAGGTAATAACTCTGGGTAATCGCGCCGCATCCAATGATGGCGATCCGTGGTGTTGAGTTGGAAACTGGATTTGATTTTGGTATAACGTTACTCATCGTTTTTACCTCGGGCATTGGTTCTTGTTGGAGTGAGCCTGATCTACATGTGTGCGTAAAGGGATTGCGCCTTTTTGTATACTTTCAGTGTTTCATTTGCTACAAATAACTGACGTGTGATTGCCCAACTCCTGGCATTCTCGCCCATTTGATGACGCAAACCTTCATCTGAAAGAAGGCGAATAATTGCATCTGCGAGTTGGTCGGCATCGGCGGGAGGCACCAGCAAGCCGGTAACCCCATTTTCCACATATTCTGGAAGTGAGCCTACTTGTGTAGCCACAACAGGCTTTCCAAAAACATAAGCAGTATTTAGTAGACCGCTCGTTGATGCGGTAAGATACGGGAGAGCTACCAGGCTTGCTCTTTGGAAATAGCCAGCCAGGTCTGCGCCGGTTAAGAATCCATCATGGATCTCGAACTTGCTTTCATCCTCGATCATTGCTTTACATCTTTCAATCTCCTCTCCATGCGCCGCGACCACGATCCTGGCATGAGGGACACACGCTGTAATTTTAGGTTGAGCCCTGATAAGATATTCCAGTCCTTTGCGCGGTTGAGCTTTTCCGGGGAAGAGAATCATCCCAGGCTCTTCCTGCGGATTTGTATCTGCCCACTTGAGAGCGGCGATCCGGGGGCCAAGAGGTATAAAGGCTAGTTTGTTAACTTGCACTTTGTACAACCTGCTCACAAGTTCAACCTGGTCCCTGCCATTGACGATTACTATGTCCGATCCCAGCGTAAGCAATTTGGCAATGATCCACGGAATAGGCGCAGGCAAACTTTCACCAAGATTGGGTTTTGGGATAATCATCGTTGAAACAACCGGAATATCCCGGATAAGACACGCCAGAACAGCGATCCATAGTTCACCAGGTCCCATCAGGATGTGAACAATGTCCAAAGCATCCTCATGGATTACCTGTTTCAAATTGCGAACTGCTGATAGAGAGCGCGGGTCCCGTGTGCGCGGAAATTTGAACAGGCGTATCTGACAATTTTCGGGAACCACCCCGCGTTCATGGAGCAGGCGTATTAAATCCTGAGAATTCGTTTCGCCTTTTTGGTCCCCTGTTCCCCACATATAAAGAGAAGCAAGCGGTTGGGATAAATATAACGTGACCGTCAAACCCGCCTTGATATAAGAATCCACAAGATCAGGCCCGTAATCAAAATCATCTGAGACGACGATTCCGATATGCATTCCTGCGATGGCGTTCGGTAACATATCGTTCATTGAGTCTCCGCCAATTCCCCGTAGATTTTTAACATCTGCGCGGCGATCACATTCCAATCATATTGGACTTCGACCAGCATCCGGGCTTTCCTAACAATATGGCTGTACAGCAATGAGTCGCGCATTAACCGTATAATGCTGTCTGCGAAAAGTTCAGGTTCATCGGCAATCAGGATGTTCTCACCAGAAACAACATTCAATCCCTCGCATCCCAAACTGGTTGAAACGACCGGGCGGCCAAACGCCATGGCTTCCAGGATTTTCAGGCGGGTTCCCCCTCCCGCGCGCAATGGCACAACACTGATAGTGGATTGTCTGTAATATGGCTCCACCTCGGGGACGCGCCCTGTAACTTGCACATGGTCGCTTTCAAGACGCTTTACTTCAGGGGGCGGATTTGGACCGACAAGCAAGACACGTACTGCCCCGATCTTTTTTTGGAGGATGGGCAGGATCGTTTCACAAAAGTAAATGGCGCTGTCTGTATAAGGGGCATACGACATCAAGCCGACCATCAACAGGGTGGGTTGATCATCTGCGCGTGGAAGAATTTGGCAGGCGTGAGTGTCCACCCCGTTCGGGACCACATCAATCCGCCGGTCCGGTGTGTCCGCCAGGAGTAATTGGCGATCATTGCCGGAGACCGTTATGCATCGGTCGAAAGTCCGCACGCAATGTGATTCCCACTTTCGCATCTGGCGGCTGAATAACCAGGCGCGGAATTTGGGAACAAGCGGGCGGGTGACCTTGTATATCGTGTCGAATTGTTGAGAGGCCGCATTATGGAAGGTGAGCGCTTTTTTGGGTTTTGCAGTTTTGGAAAGCGCCCCGGCGTAATGCGCCATGCGTGAATGTTCAAACTGGATGATATCAACCGGGTTGGATTCCATGAATTCTTTAATCCTGTTTATCAATGTTTTTGATGTAAGAAAATGCAGTTCCAGTGGATATCCTTCCAGTGCGGTATGCGCCAATCCGGGCAGATGGGCAAAAGGATTGCGTCTTGGAAGATCGGCAGTGATGACATGTTCGCAAAACTCGCGCATGGCTTCCACGCTCTGTACTTCTTCGGCATCCCGGGTTGGAGCCGCAATGGATACCTGATGGGTATTCGCAACTCGCTTTATCAGCTGATATACGCGGATGCGGTCGCCGGAGAATGGAGGGTGGGGTAGGTAGTCGGTAAGGAAGAGAATGTGCATTCCATTGCTCCGTTAAAAGTATCCAAGCGCCCGCAAGTGATTTTCAAGCAAAACCTTTTCTTCCGGGGTCATTTCTTCTTCATGTGAATGGGAGAGCGTGAAGTCGCCGGTTACTGTAAGCGGGTTCTTTTCCAAAAACGCCTCCTGGATGAGGTCGGTCAATGCCACCCCATCCACATAGGTCGGGATTGGTATCTTGTTCAGGCACAGAATGGTCGGCATGATATCCGTGATCTGGGCCTCAAGGGTCAACTCATGTTTGCGGATATTGGGTCCACAGGCGATGAAAATCCCCTCGTCGCGGTGGCCGCCAGATCGGTCCATGCTGAACAGCGCAGATGGGCTGACCAATTTATTTGGGAAACCCTCCTGGAGGGCATATCCGTCGTTCGTAATAATCGTTATGTCTGGAGAGTTTTGTGTCCACGGCCCGTGGTAGAGATCATCTTTTCTGTAAGCGGATTTGATCACAGGCTTCCCGTTTTCAGGATCTGTTATAGACAGCAGTTCCGCAATCACTCCACGCATCAAGGTCTCATATTCTGCAGGCTCCACGATCCCCAGCATCTCGCGCCCTTTTAGATTCACTTGCAAAGCCTGGGACGATGTGCCTGTAAAGAATACTCGTGTCGAAGACCAGTCTGTGTTGCGGTTAAGTTGCGTGCTGTTGTTTTTTCTGGCGTCCCAGCTTTTGAATTTTTGAATCAGCCAATTGGTCAATTTATTTTTCTTCAAGAATGTTTTCAGATTATCATTCTGCGCCAGGATATTCCAGGCGGGGACGCGCGTTCTTCCGTTTATCTTTTTAGGAAGGGTCGGTGGTGATTTCAAATTCAGATAATTATTTTGCAAGAGCCATTTCTCGATAAAGACATCATTTGCCATGCCTGTAAACCCATGATCCGAGACAATGAATAGATCGCTCTCCCCTCGGGCTTCAATGATCCCGCCTAAAAGGGCATCTACTTCGCGATAATATTCTGGAATAGACTGCTTCAAGACCGCGCCTGCCTGTGGGTCGTGGCGTGGATGATGTTGATCCCAGTATTTCCAGAAGAAATGTTGGAGCTTGTCTGTGCCATCGAATACGGCCATTAAAAACTCAGGCTTGTATTCATTTTGCAGGCGAATGATCCACTCGGACTGGGTACGGGTCTTTTGTTTGATCTCAGCTAAAAATTCTTCAGGGCTTCCACCGCGAACCAGGGTTTGCCCAATGATCCAGTTGTCGCCCGGTTTTCCAATTTTTTGGCTGAGTTCTTGTGGATAGGTGAAAGTTTCGGTGTTCCAGGGAGTTATCATTCCGCAAACCATAAAGCCATTCACGGTCTCAGGTGGGTATTGGATAGGCAGGTTCACCATACCAACAGATAGTTCCCGATGGTTCATGATTCGCCAGATGGGCGGTAAAGCAATGCGCGACATGGCGTCAACGGGGACTTTATAGTAGTTCTCATCTATATAAGTGAAGTCGAACACGTTATGTTTGCCGGGATTAACACCTGTAATCATAGACGCCCATGCTGGAGGCGAGTTGGGCGGGGTTGTGGAATGCAGAATCCCATGACAGCCGCCATCCATGAGCCTCTTCAAGACAGGTAACTGCCCCGACTTAAGAAGGGGATTAATGATTTGCCAGTCTGCTCCATCCAAACCTATTATGGTTGTGGGCATGGGTTTCTCCAATGAAAGCCTCATTCGATAATTGGCACATGCGGCTTTCCAATGACAAGCGCGAGGAATAACTGCGTACTATGGTATTACTTTTTCCTTCGATTTTCTTCTGAATAGCTGTGTAATTAGCTCGAAATCCTGTCCTCCGATTGTTCCGGTAATGAGCAGGGAAACGCCATATACACAAGGCGCTACAAGCAGGACAGCAATAAGGATGTGAATTTGTTGATTAATTGCAAATGCGACAGCCGCAGCCATCAGGAGAGCGGCCGCCAGGGTTTTTAGCGCCAACTCATAGGGCACACGCAGCCTTAATCTGTTGTGACAAATCACAGTCATGGGAATAAAGAATAGGGCTCCGGGAGCGGTACGGGCCAGGGCGGTGCCCATCAGACCAAATTTAGGGGTAGCTATCAGAGAGGCGATGATCGTCAATACAATACCCAAAACGGCAAACCTGGTTGCTATGTTCTGCCCGCCTGTAGCTACTAATAAGGAGCCGTTTGCATACCCAAACATCCAGAACAGAGTTAAGGACAAAATTCGCAGCGCCAGCGCGGATGGTTCGAATCCGGGTCCAAATAGTAGGGTGATTATTTGGTCAGCGGTGACGAGCGTCCCCAAACATAAAGCAAATCCGAGGATGAGTAAATATTTAAAGAAGATTGAATACACCCGTCTAAGTTCGTCTTGAGAAGAAACATTAAATTTAGATAGAACAGGAAAAACGGACTGAAGAAGGATGGTTGGGATAAGCAGGAGATTGCTGATTAGCAGGGTGGCTGGAGCATACCAACCCACTTCTTGTGCGGAGCGGTAAAGGGAGAGTATAAAAGTATCGATTTGGCGGTTTACCGCAGAGACGATTGTTAATGCTGCAAAAGGCAATGCAGTCAGCATAAGTTTTTGGCTCAGTTGCAGGTCTATGCCGTTAACCGGTTTGGGAAACTTCCATCGTAAAAGACTCAGACTTGCGCCCAGCTTGATCAGACTGGCAAATGCAGAGACGCCCACAATTACAAATAAATTGAATTTCAACAGGATGGCTATAAGGCTTAAGCTGATATTGATTAAGTCGCGGCCAGTTTGAAGGGCGGCTGAGTATTCCATTTTTTCATGGGCGTTAAAAACAGAAAAGCAGATATCGGTAAACGCATCAAAGGAGTAAGCAAACGCATAGATAAAAATAACGGCGAACGTATCGGGAGGGTAATTAGCCCATTTTGAAGCAGTAAATAGAATCACAAGGAAGAATAATGCCAGCCCTGCGCGCGCGAGGAAAAGACTGGGAATATATGTGGTTACACGGGATTTGTCAGTAGCGATGTCTCTTACGGTTAAGTCATTCAGCCCGAAGTTCATTAATAAGCTGGCCATGGAAGCGAGTGAGGTTGCCGTTGCAAGGATGCCCATTCCGATGGGATGAATGTATCTTGCGAGTACGGCAGTGTAGACAATGCCAAGTATCAGGGAGAGTAAGCGCCCCAGAAGTAATACGCTTGCATTTTTTATGATTGTCCGGCCGGTTCTCATCTCTCACCTTTTTCTAGAAAGATGGATTGCACCTTCTTGACAACCCTGGATGGCTGGGTAAATAATATTACGAATGGGTTGGAAAGGCGAAAGCCCAAGGTTGCTTTTCGAAGTAAATAACAACTTGCAATCTCACTCCCAAATGCCTTTTTCCATTTGGCAATCCCAGGTAATCGCTCCGGCTCAAATCTTAATAAATCGAAACGTTTATAGCCTGCCCGGCTTGCTCGTTTGGCAACCTCCCAGACCAGCAGGTCATTAGGCGACAAATGGGCAAATTCCCTCCGCCAGCCAATATCCCAACCAAAGACAGTGTCTTTGAAATATAAAATTACTGTGCCGGAAATAATGTTTTGGCAAAGTTTTACAATAAAAAACTTTGCCCGCCCAAGAGGCTTCAAGGAATCCAGAACCCTTTTGTAAAAACCCAGCGGCAGGGATTTATGCCCCCCATTGGACAAAGTAGCTGAAACCATATCGCGATAATTTTCAAGGTCCTGTGTATCACCTTCCACGACAACAGCGCCTTGATTTATTGCTTTTCTTATCACTCTCCTCTTATCCCTGTCCAATCTAGACCATTGTTCTTCCTCTGGACAATCCAGATTAATTATTGGAGTGTACATTTCCTGAACTTGATAACTGCATTTCCTGTATGGTCGTGGGTCTATATCCGGAGGAGTCCATATTTGAAAGTATGCTGTCGGCTGTCTTTTTTCACTTTCCATCAGGAGCTTAAAAATGATATGTGGGTCGTTATTAATTGCGACAGGTCCGCCATAAACGCTTTGGAAATGAATTGCAGGTGATTGACAGGTATGGTCGTTGTGTTTGGTATAAAGATAGAAGCCTGCGGGTTTGTGATCAACCGTGGCCAAAAGAGCGACATATTGCAATCCAAACTGTTCGCTCAAAAGACGATTCCATTCAACTGAGTGAAATATCGTTGCAGAACCGGCATTATTGAGCACCTCGTTAATATCTGCGAGATCGCTTTCGCTCAAATCATGTAAGTTCACTTGACGAATATTTACTGACATCATTTTTTTCCCTAAGACAACTTCTGAATAACCCAGGGAATACCTGTTGCCGGCCGATGGGAGATCAACCAAAATACACCTGCCGCAATTCCCAATATCCTCGCTGCTCTGGCTTTGATTTTGAAAGAATCCATTTGGAGCATCGCCCAAATCAATCTATAGGCGGCTCGGAAAGCGCTCCAAACTGTGTAACGGATATATCGAAGCGCGCTGGCATGCTTTGCGAACACGATCATGCGGCTGCGTTCCAAAAAGAAATTGACAATCGGGCTTCCAAGTCCGCCTGTGCTTGCGCTGCCGCGGTGCCAGAGTTTTGCATCGGGCGTGTAGTAGATTTTCCAGTTTGCTTTTTTGGCGCGCAACTGCCAGTCGAATTCCTCACACTGTAAATAGAATTGCGGATCGTATCCGCCAATTTCGTCATACATCCGACGGGAAACGAGGGTGTAGATATCGTCTACGAAGATCCGTTCATTAACCTTGTCGTATTGCCCAACATCTTTCTCTTCGTATCCAATGTGATGTCCGATCCAGGTGATGGGATCATCTTTCTTTCCCACAGACTGAAAGACATCACGGCGGTCATAAAAATAAACCTTGCCTGTGACGAATCCTGCACGCTCCTGCAATTGCGCCGTTTCCACCAACGCAGTCAGCGCATGGGAATCAATCACAGTATCGTTGTTCATGACGAGGAAATATTCCGCGCCGTGTTGAGCCGCGTATTCGAGTCCGGCGTCAAATCCGCCCGCGTAGCCGCGGTTGGGCTGGAGAGTGACCACATGCATCTGCGGAAAGGTTTCCCGCAGGAAATTCTGCGTATCATCTGTAGAGCCGTTGTCAATGACAACCGTTTCGAAATTGGCGTAGTCCATTGCCACCACCGAGGGCAGGCAATCTTTCAGCCACTGTTTTCCGTTATAGCTTAGTACAAGCACGAATACTTTGGGCTTTATCATCTATAGAATCTTTGATTTATCTTTGATCAAATTCCTGCAGGGCTTCAATAACATAATCTACTTCCAGGTCGGTCAGGTCGGGGAAGAGGGGCAGGGTGATAAAGGTCTGCCAGATCTTCTTTGAGATAGGAATCGCATCGTCAAATTCCTTGAATAATGGATGAAGCGGCAGAGGTAGGAAGTGCACTCCCGTTGCAATGCCCTGCTGTTTTAAGTGAAGGATGAGTTTGTCGCGCTGGTCGCAGCGCACACCGAAAAGCCAGTATGCGGCATTTTTCAATTCGTAAGGAAGGAGAGGTTTTATCTGCCTGCAATCCTTGATCCCATCAAGATAACGACGGATGATCTCAGCACGGCGCGCATTCATCCAGTCCAATTTTTTTAATTGCGCCAGACCAATCGCCGCCATAACGTCATTCATGTTGTACTTGTATCCAAGCACGGCAATCTCGTAATACCAGTGACGCGCATCCATGACCTCGGGGCTGGTGTATCCTGCCGAGCGTTTCCATGTATCCTTATCAATGCCAATCCAGCGATAGGCCCGCAAAGGTTCCACCAAATCTTTTTGATCAGAACAGATCATGCCGCCGTCTCCGGTGGTCATGCTCTTTTTTTCTTCAAAACTGAAACAACCGATATCGCCCCATGTACCGAGACGTTTGCCTTTGTAGAAGCCCCCTGCACAATGAGCGCAATCTTCGATCACAGCCAGACGATGCGCCTGCGCAATCTCCAGTAACTTTTCCATCGGGACAGGATGCCCGCCCAAATGCACAGGGATGACCGCCATGCAATCTGATGAGATCTTGCGCTCCATATCTGTTAGGTCCATGGAGAGAGTAACCGGGTCCACGTCTACAAAAACGGGAACGAGTTCGTTGTAAAGCACCGCAGTTGCGGTGGATGCGAAGGTAATGGCGGGTACCAGCACTTTCGAACCTCGTGGAAAGTGATAAGCCGTCAATGCGAGGTGCAGGGCAGCGGTTGCAGAGTTGACGCCTATTGAGCAAGCCGCGCCGATATACTCGCTCCATTCCTTTTCGAATTGAGAGACAAGCGGCCCCAAGCCAAGCCAGGCGCGCTCAAAAACCCCGCGCAGGTTTTCAAGTTCCTCCTCGCCCACGCTGGGTTTGAATAATCTGACTTGCATGCGAGGTTTATCTGCCATGGAAAATCTCCTGTTCCAATGTGTTGGCACAATTCGATAAAGTAAACGGTGTCTCAAAGTCGGACAGATGAGGCAGAGCCTGATCTTTGGCGGAGACAAGCGGGGTTTGAGCAGGCCAGCGAATCTTTAGCGTTTCATCGTCCCATCGGATTCCACTTTCTGCATGGGGCGCATAGCAGGCATCCACATGGTAATGAACGATGGAATTTTTAGTGAGTGAGCAAAAACCATGCGCAAATCCCTTTGGGATATAGGCATAATTGAAATCATCCGCCGACAACTCCACCGCATCCCACTGTCCAAAAGTTGGAGAGTCTTTTCGTAAATCCACAAACACATCCAATACCGCGCCAGCCAGGGCGCGCACCAACTTTGTCTCAGCGTGGGGCGGCTTCTGAAAGTGGAGCCCGCGCAAGGTCCATTTATGAAGCGACATGGATTGATTCTGCTGAAGCCAACCGGTTGTCAGTCCGTGCTGGTGGAAAATATCCCGGTCAAATGTCCGCATGAAATAGCCGCGTTCATCACGGCGCGGGGCGAGCCGAATCTCGTAACAGCCAGACATGCGAAGCGATTTGATTTCCATTACAAAGGCTCTCTTACGAGATCATCTTCATTGTTGAAATAGCGCATGTACCAATTCACGGTCTTTTGAATTCCGTGCTCTAGATCAATTAATGGTTCCCAGCCCAACACTTTTTTTGCCAGTTCAAAATCCACGTGCTGTTCAGGGATTTCATGGCGGGCCTGATCCTGAATGACGGGCGCGAGATCTGCGCTATCAAGCGCGGCTAGAATTTTTTGTACAACATCTGTAACGGTGTGGGATTGCGCGGCTCCAAAGTTGATGGCGCTGCCTGCGGACAGTTTCCCCTGTAAAGCGGCGGAGAGAGACAGCAAATAAGCGCGAACAATATCGCTGACATAAATGTAGTCACGCTTGAGCAGTCCGTTACTGCGGATGAGCGGCTGCTTACGCAACAGCGCCGAACGGATCGTGCCGGGGATCAACCTATCCCAATGCATATCCCCTTCGCCATAAATGTTTCCGCTGCGGATGATAATGATCGGCATGTCAAAAACTTTGGCGTAGGTCTGTGCAAGCAGGTCGCCGCACAGCTTGGAAGTATCGTATGGATGGTCATAACCAATGAGGTGCGAATTCTCGCGATATGCATTGGGTTGGCTCCCATACACTTTATCTGTTGAAACCCATACAATGGCTTTTATGCGTTTGCCTGCGCTGCGGCACGCCTCCAAAAAATTGTAGGCGCCGCGCACATTGCTTTCCATGGTATCAATTACAGAATCCATCGCGGTGTCCACGAGGGGCTGCGCTGCAAGGTGGAAAATGACATCAGGGTTGGAGCGTCCCACGATCCGCAGGCAATCATGCAGGTCAGCCAGATTGCCGTGATAAATGGTCGCATCGGAGGGGAAAAACTGGCGCTCATAATCCAGAACGAATAACGAGGGACTGACGCCCAATCTGCTCAAAGTATGCACAAGATGACTTCCAATAAAACCAGTCGCGCCGGTGACAAGCACAGACCCCCCGAACATTTCAGCAAGAGAAGTGTCCTGAGCAAAACAGCTTACGTTTTCAAGCGGATAATCAGGAAAAGAAGATCGTTGTGAAGCAGTCCAGTTTGGCATTGAATTCCTCGTCAGTTTAAGAAGCCCAGACTTTCCAGGGAGCGTTACCAGATTGCCACATCTCCTGCAAGAGGCGAACATCTCGCAAGGTGTCCATACACTGCCAAAAATCTTCGTGGCGATATGCAGCCAATTGATTCTCAGCAACAAGATGCTCAATCGATTCACGTTCCCAATCCATTGCGTCGCCTTCGATGTAGTCCAACACCTGGGGTTCAAGCACAAAGTATCCGCCATTGATCCAGCCCTCGCCGATCTGAGGTTTCTCTTTGAAATCCATCACATGGTTGTTTGCAAGCACCATTCCGCCAAAACGGGCTGGTGGACGGACTGCCGTGACAGTGGCAAGTTTCCCCTGTGCTGCATGGAAACTCACCAGTTTCCCAATATCCACATTGGAAACGCCGTCCCCATACGTCATCATGAAACGTTCATTGCCAATCAAAGGCGCCAGGCGTTTGATGCGCCCGCCCGTTTCCGTTTTGAAGCCTGTATCCACAAGATGCACGGTCCAATCTTCAGCTTCGCCATCATGCACTTCCACTTTGCCGTCTTTCAGGCACACTGTCAGGTCACTGTGTAATTGGTGATAATTAAGGAAAAAATTCTTGATGAACTCGCCTTTATAGCCCAATGCAATAACGAATTCTTTGAAACCATAAGTAGCATAGGTTTTCATGATATGCCAAAGGATTGGCCGACCGCCAATCTCTACCATTGGCTTGGGGCGTACCTCGGTTTCCTCCGAGAGGCGCGTGCCTAACCCACCGGCAAGGATGATTACTTTCATAATATTGTCCTAGGTTTCCTTCTCATATAAAAAGCAATAGAATCCATTGCTTTCCGGTTTTGTTTCACCGATTTTCCTGTACCCCAACTTCTCATAAAAATGATGGTTTTGAAAGCTTAAATATGGAGTGTCAAGTTGCCATTTCCTGATCTTTGGGAATTCATTCTCAAGTAATTGCATTGCCTGTGTTCCTGTTCCGCTGTTTTGTCGTTGACGTTTAATGAATATCCGAAGTATGTAGCATGTGTTCTTTGCAATCCGATTTACTATTATTCCACCTACAATCTCGTCTTCATGAAGAATCTTGTAATAAAAATATCTTTTCATCGACTTGATTTGAAAGTCAATGGAGTCGTATCCGGGTGGCGCGAAATTGTATTTTTTCACCTGTTCAGAAAATGCTTCAACTTGAATGGCGGTCAGTAATTCGGCGTCGTTTTTGTTTGCAGGACTTAAACTTGTTTTCATAACTTGATGCCTGTCCTTTTGTGCTTTGTGGTCATAATTCGGGATAGGTTCATTTGTGCGTGGTTGTGCAATGTGCATGCTGAATTGTCATGTTGCCTTTTTCTCCAATGCTATGGCAGCCTCAAAAAGTCCCATGCTTGCCGAGAAGAACGCCAGGTTGAATCCCTGGACGAGCAAAGGAGCAACTAAATCGCTAAACATCAATGCCAGGATACCCAATACAAATCCCAATGATATTACGCGCAAAAACTCATCCTGAATATTTTCCCATCGATGCATTCCCGATACAATGAAGGTCAATAGGAACCATAGAAATGGGGTCAAGCCTATTAGTCCTGTTTTAAGCCAAATCCATAGGTAGGCGTTATGGATGAAACTTTGAAGGGTATCGGCCTCGGAGAAACTTGGGCGATACTGTGTTTTAAATCCAATACCGAAAAGGGGACTTTCTACTATTTTCTCCCATGCGTATTGAATCTCTCTGACACGCCATAAAATTGTCTCATCGGGGGACATGATATCGGTTGTAAAAAAATGGGTAAACCGTTCTACCAGTGCCTTTGGATATTCTAAAACTGTGGCAGAAGGGGAAAGGATCTGGAGCAGACCAAACGCGCCTAGTGCAATTATGATAAGGAACGCGAAATTTCGAGTCCAGCGTGTTCGTTGCGGCTTGTCTAAAAGAAACAACAGTACGATCAGAGAAACCAGGGTTGAGACGACTATATTCCTGCCTAAGGATGCGATATTGCCGATGCCCAGAATAAAAAGTGCCAGCCATATCATGGTCATCTTCATACGCGATTTCTGAAGGGTAAGAATGCATATCAAGGCCATCATCGTCAGAAAAACAGCAGATAACCCGGGATGGTAAGAACGTGCCAATAGGTCTGCTTTGATATATGAAGGTAGAATAAATGGGAATGAGATTCCGAAAACGACCTGTAAAATGATTTGACTCGCGACGAGAATCCCGATTGTAAAAATCCCGAATACCAGCCGGTAGGCCTGTTGGCGCGTCCGGATCAAATTTGCTGCTGCGAAAAAAAGAGCGTAGTACAAGAGGATACGGGCTTCATAAGTGGTATCGCTAAATTTGATGCCATGCTCCACAACAGCAGTGATCATGCCGATGCAAACCGCCAGAAAGAATAAAATTAACGGCAGGTTTAACGGTGATTTCCGAAGATGAAAATCTTTTTCCACTAAAGCTCTCATCACTAATAGGACAAGAAGGGAAACAAGAATCAAATCGGAGACCTGAAAATGCCCTACCAACAAGTTGAAATATGGATTGAACTGCTTGGGCAAAAGCCCAGAGGTGAGCAGGAGCAGGAGCAGGATGGCAATCTCGGGTGTCTGGATCAAAATAACCACATACACCAACACAAATAAAACAATAAGAGTAAAAGTAGGCCTGACCCCAACGATCAACAAGCCGATCATAAGCCCCGCAAGCGCACCTGTAAGAATATCCGCCCGCGAGGATAGAAAGCCCCAAAAATCCACTAACTTGTGATCGTGAATTGGTTGAATCTTATTCATGATGCAGGCTCTTTGCTTGTCGGGTATCGGATCAGGATACAGGCACCATCATGTTTATAATCTCCGTAGCCACAGTTTCAACTTGTTCCTCGGTTAATTCTGGATACATGGGCAGGGATAGTATTTCGTTACAGATATTTTCTGCGATGGGGAATTGCCCGCTTTTGTCCTCGCCCTTTGTGTAGAACGGCTGGAGATGCACAGGGGTTGGGTAATGGATGGCTGTGCCAATACCGTGTTCCTTTAAGTAGGATTGCAGGGCATTCCTGTTTTTCGAGCGGATTACATACAAATGGTAAACATGTTGATAACCGGGCAATTCTGCAGGCGTAATAACGTTTGAATCAGCCAGTAATTTGTTGTACAACAAAGCCAGCCTGCGGCGTGAAGCGATCCACTCGTCCAGATACTTAAGCTTAACACGCAGAATCGCGGCTTGCAGGCTGTCGAGGCGATGATTGAACGGGGGAAGCTCATGGACATTCTTTACCCGTTGTCCGCAATTACGCAAAGCTCGGATTGTTTCAGCGGCTTTGGCATCATTGGTAGTGACCATGCCTCCATCGCCACATGCACCAAGATTTTTAGTTGGGTAAAAACTAAAGCCGGCGGCGTTTCCCAGACTGCCAACCCGTTGTCCCTTATATTTTGCCCCATGTCCCTGGCAGGCATCTTCAACCACAATCAATTTGTGTTTTTTCGCAATATCAAGAATCGTGTGCATATCTGCTGGCAGGCCATACAGATGGACTGGGAGAATGGCTTTGGTACGGGGGGTAATAACTGCCTCGATTTTTCTAACATCAATGTTCCAGGTTTCAGGATCTACATCTACAAAAACGGGAGTTGCACCTGCAAAGGTGATTGCTGCGGCAGTAGCTGTGAAAGTATGCGCAGGAACAATGACCTCATGCCCAGTGCCAATATTAAAGGCTCGCAGACTCAACTCAAGGGCAGAGAGTCCACTATCCACGCCGATGGCATATTTTGCGCCGCAATAGTCGGCGAACTCTTCTTCAAGTTTAGATACATCCTGTCCGAGGATAAAATCGCCCCGGTCCAGTACACCCTGGATGGCGGCGTTGATCTCACCGCGCAGGTTTTGATGTTGTGTGGTTAGTTCTATCAATGGAATATTCATGGCTCCTCACTTGGATGGTTTCTTCTTCGAAATTGAATGGGCAGGATTGCCCGCCACCACCGCGCCTGCTGGAACATCGCGTGTGACCACACTCCCCGCTCCTACAAGTGCTCCCTCTCCGATGGTCACACCACACAAAATTGTGGCGTTACTGCCAATTGATGCTCCACGCTTGACCAGTGTAGGTGTAACCTCCCAATCAGCTTCGGTTTGGAGTTGACCCGCGGAGGTCGCAGCGCGAGGGTATTTATCATTAATGAACATCACCCCATGACCAATGAAGACTTCATCTTCGATTGTGACACCTTCGCAAATGAAGGTATGGCTGGAAATCTTCACACGACAACCAATTTTTGCACCTTTTTGGATTTCGACAAACGCGCCAATTTTGCTCTCATCGCCGATAAGACAGCCATACAAATTGACGAATCCGTAAATTTTAACGTCTTGCCCAAGTTTGACATCAGGCGCAATCCGGGCGAAATCGGCCTTTACCATTCAATTACCTCATGTGTTTGGCCGTTGCTCATTGAATGTTGAGCGGCCTCGAGGATCTTGATAACCTGCAAACCATCGCGCCCACAACTGTAATATCCATCTTTATTATTGATGCAGCCTCTGCAATTTTCATCGATATAACAATCCAAGTGCGGCATGGGCAACCTCCGATCGCTTGTCCCAATACTATCAATCCATTTAGTCCCTGTATCACGTCGTCTATCAGAAGCTCTATCAATGAAAACCTGACATTCCTGTCGCAGGGGCTCGGCAAAACGAATGTTCGGGATGGTGATATCTCCGGAGTGATAACTGCATTGAAATTCGCCAAAGCTGCCGTTGGTATAAGCAGGCGGATTGACGCCTTTATCATATATTTTGATCTTATTCTCGCTTTCGATATCATTGTATACTGCCATTTTCTTGCTGCCGACGACCGTAATGCGTCGCACTTTGCATGGGTCGAGCCAGCTAACGTGAATATGCGCCGAAATATTATCCGGGAAGATCAGGTTTAAGTAGGCAACATCAAAAATACCTTCGTAGACACAAGGCATGCCCTGGGCGCTGACGGAGATGGGTTTCTTCCCAAGCAAATAAAGCAGGATGGAAATGTCATGCGGAGCCAGATCCCACATTACATTCGAATCCTTTTGGAACAAGCCTAGATTTAACCGCGCGGCATCCAGGTAATAGATTTCTCCAAGCTCTCCACTGTCAATATATTTCTTCAATGCATGCACTGCCGAGTTGTATTCGAAGGTGTGCCCCACCATCAAGGTTAAACCCTTCGCATTAGCCAATTCTATAAGTTCTTCGGCCTCCGTACTCTTGAGTGTTATCGGTTTTTCAACGAGCACATGCAGGTTGTGTTCGAGACACTCTTTGGCGATCTGGTAATGGGTTGCCGGGGGAGTGGAGACAACGATGGCATCCAATCCCAGATCGAAAAGCTCCCGATATTCCCGCTTGGTAATAATTTGCGGATATTTTTGTGAGGCTTGTTTTAATCGCTCTTCTTTCAAATCAGCGACAGCAATCAATTCTGAACAGGGGAGTTCTGAGAAATTTCGCGTCAAGTTGGGTCCCCAATATCCATACCCAATAATGCCTACTTTTGTTGTACTCATGGAAAACCTCCTCAAACAACTATGTTAGTGCGCCCCTGTTGTCGACATGACAGCCATAGGGGTTTTTACTATGATTTTTAGATCAAGCCATAGTGACTGTTTATTAATATATTCAATATCAAATTGAACCTGCTGGTCAAAGTTCGTGGTACAACGTGCCGTAACTTGTTGTAGACCGGTAATACCGGGTTGAGCTTCCAAGCGTTGCAAGTGCCAAGGTTTATACATTTCCACTTCGTAAGGAATTGCTGGCCGGGGTCCAACCAAACTCATGTCGCCACACAGTACGTTCCAGAACTGAGGCAATTCGTCCAAGCTTAATTTACGTAAAAGCTTACCGGGGCGTATGATCCTCGAATCGTTCACCAACTTACGGGGCTGGGTTGGTGCGCCTTGTAAAGCAGTCATCTGTGCCTCATCGTTCTCAATCAATGCCTTGACATAGGCCTGATGTATGGAAGGGTCGGCATTTATCTTCATCGTTCTAAATTTATAGCAGCGAAAAAACACTCTTTTCCAGTAAGAATATTTTCCGTTTATTTGTCTTTTTGCGCCCACACGTTCCTGTATGAATAATATCGGACCCGGCGAGTATAGATAAATCGAAATAGCGGTTAATATCATTAAAGGAGAAAGTAATACCAATAAGAAAAGGGAAACTGCAATATCAATAATGCGCTTTGCGATGTAATAGGCGTTCCGGCCTTTCGATACAAGGTACAAAGCATTCGCACTGGATTTTTCCAGGCCGGCTTCTTCTTGCATGAATACCTCCAGGTTGATAACGACAACAAATGTTTCAACTTGCTGAACGAAGAAATGATGCTTCATCCACTTAATTGTGAATGAAGTTTATTTGGTATCCAAATTTTCAAAAATGAAGGCGAGTCCCATACCTCCGATTAATCCGACAATCAACCCCAAAGAATAGTTCAACATAACACGGGGCTGGGAATACGCATTAGGCATATTCGCTGACTCAATTACAGTTATCATGCTGGACTGAATTTCTTCCCGGTAGGCCGCCTGTTCGTATTGCCCCAGCAATGTTGTGAAGGCATTTTGTTTCAACTGAAGTGATTGTCTGGTAGCCTCGATTCGTTCTGGAGCCGCGGGCGTTTGGATAACAAGTTTTCCATATTCTTTCCGCGTCTGATCCAGGTCGGTCTGAGCGATTACAAGTTGTTCCCCTAGAATTTCCTGCGAAGTTTTTCCGCCGCCAGTATACAGTTGATTGCTTTGTGCCATAAGGATATCCGCCAAAGTGTTAGCCGCTGCTGCGACTAACTTTGGATTTGTATCTTCGACAGTAATCTTGATCAACTCGGTGTTTGGAATTATCTCTGCTTTAATCATAGGCGGCTTGCTTATATCAAGGCGTTTCACCAATTCGTCCAGGATGGGATCGCTAGTGGCTATTTCCACATAAGTGTTCATTAGACGATCAACGTACGTTAAATTTGGATAGATTAACTGACCACCAGCAGATGCCGCGATCCGCAAGGTCGCCGACGCCTCGTAAATCGGAGTTTGCAGTTGGGTGCCAATAACCACCACAGCCATTGTTATGGCGATTGTCAAGATGATCATCCATTTTCTGCGAAAGAGAATATTTATATAATGTTTAAGTTCCATTTTGACTCTCCCGGTGATACAGCCGATTCAAAATAGAGGAATATTAGGTATTAACAATCTACTTGATATTCATTTTGACAGGAGCGTTCCTGTTGAAACCCGTAAAACATCCGCAGCTTTTCGTAAATTACTGAGAAATATGTCATTGTCTTTGAATTCATCAAATTCCTCGTAAAAACCGTTCCATATTTTTACCGCGGTCGGTTCACTGCACCCGCGTTTTCTCATCTCGCCAATGAAGTCATCAAATTTCATATTGATTTTTTCCGCCAGTTCCTGGACTTTGCTGTGCATGGTTTGCTCCTCAAGAAAGTCTGCATGTCAGCTTGTTTTGTTAGCGCATATTGATTTTCTAATACAGCCTAAATTGCCACGTGACAAGGAAGTTGAGGCTACAAGCAAGCACAAACAAAGCGGCTTTGATATCAAAACCTGTCAGGGATGGCACGGAACGATTTTGATAATAAGCATTCAAGTTGACTTCCGGTAGTTTCAACGATTTTGAGATCGCAGGATTGGAAGTAAGTTGTGTAGACAGGCGTTGGTTGAGCGATTGGCATTGGCTCTCTTCGTAGTGATGCGAGATTTGATCGTGAATGCACACAGACAACACACTACTATATTTTTAGTGTCCATGAGTTTCTCCTATTGGTGGTTGGGATATCCCTCTTGCTGAATCTCATGGATACTTGTCAGTTTTTTCCCAACGTAGAAACTGAGGTTACATACCGACTTGCTCAGTAAAAACATAATAGCATATGTAGTTCTAAAAAGAATTTGAAACTTATTTGAAAATCCTTTTAATAACCCATTTTTAACTGGATTTATTAATCCAACAAAAAATGAATTATTCGACCAGTTTTTTTTGGAAAATGAAGAACTTTAGATAATCCCCCAGACCGCATTTGATTTTTTTAGAAGAAAACCGGAGTGCTCTATATTTAATTTACTTATTATTTGGCTGGAACCAATATCCTCGCCCCCACTGTGTGTGGATATATTGATGACCATGTTGGGAATCTTCCAGTTTTTTTCGAAGGTAAAAGATATAAATTGTCAAAGTAGTGGCTATATTTCCATAGGAGCTCCCCCAAACCTCCTGCATAAGTTGATGGTGAGGTATGATTTTCCCCTGGTTTTGCACCAGACAAGCAAGCAAGCCATACTCTGTTGAAGATAATTCAATTACGCTGCCGTTCAATTCTACCGATTGAGTCTCCATGTTGATGTTCAATAAATTGTCTGTGTAATAGGTAATCTTCGAAGCCTCAATTCCTTTGCGATCATCTGATCTTCGGAGCAAAGCTTGGACTCTAACCTCAAGCTCCTTTGCATTAAAAGGTTTTTTTACGAAATCATCCACTCCAACACTAAATCCATGTAACATGTCAGCCTCATTGCAGCAGGCAGTTAGCATTAATATCGGAATATTTGTCATTTCACGAAGTCGCAAACAGACATCAAAACCGTCCATTTCGGGCATTGTGACATCGAGAATGACCAAATCGGGGTGTAGTTGATAAGCTTTTTTTATCCCATCATGTCCCGTGAGAGCTTGGTATACAACCAGATTGCTAGGTCTGAGAAGTATCTCAATCAGTTTTCCTAGTTCCGGATCATCGTCAATAACAAGAACGACCTTTCCCATTTGATTATCCCTTTTGAAATCTCAACATCATCCACAAAGCACTTGAAAGAGTTATAACATTCGTATACTTAATTATATGATATGGTTTGCTTGAATCAAGTGACAAATGTAACAAGCGGCTTCGTGGTTTTTCTAAACAAATAATCAGTTCTTATGATGTGCTTTGACGGACAAGGCAAGGGTGAAACTAACGTGACGGCGAATTAGTAGATTAGCCCGCGTTGAATAGACTGCTGATCAATATCCGTGGACTGGGGTTGTCAAGTACCCATTTAATATGTAAAAATTTTGTAGAAAATAGCTTGTGCTAATAAATATCACCGCAATATATCAACGCCATGACCCCGCCGGCGGTTGTCATTGCAAGTCCGATGAACGCCATCAAAAAATTGAACGGAAGGATGCTCAATGCCATGAGCGCTGGAATGCTCAAACCGCCAAAGAATAGGAATGAAATGAGCATGGTTCGCGGACGCGGAAGAAAAGCGCTAACTGAATAGAGAATGCGCAATACGAATAATCGCGGTTTCCATATCGGAAGAACATACGATTTGGTTTGCGATGTAATGTTTGTAATCATGATCACTCCTTTACGCCAGAAATTTTCCAGCATAACCATGTTCCCAATATACTGCGCAGCATTGTTTTTTTACATGCTCCTGAGGTTTGGTTTTATCTCCTGCTGTACCAGGGTAATGTTTCATCTTTGCACGAGCCAGCAGGCGACCCAGTGACCAGGTCTAGCTTCTTTGAACTCCGGCTCATCCTGAGAGCACTTGGCAACAGCAATGGGACAACGCGTGTGGAAGCGGCAGCCCTTGGGTGGATTGAGAGGACTGGGAACATCTCCCTTAAGTATGGTTCGGTCTCTCTTGACCTCGGGATGGGGCACCGGGATCGCGGATAGTAACGCCTTCGTGTATGGATGCAGCGGCTCCCGATACAGCGAATCCCGACCTGTCAGTTCCACCATCTTACCAAGATACATGACCGCCACACGATCCGAGATGTGTTCCACCACGCTCAAGTTATGCGCGATGAAGAGATAGGTCAGCCCAAATTCCTTCTGTAAATCTTTAAGAATATTCAAGACCTGCGACTGAATGGAAACATCCAACGCGGAGACCGGCTCATCACATACAATGAATTTCGGCTGTAATGCCAGAGCGCGAGCAATGCCAATGCGCTGGCGTTGTCCGCCGGAAAACTCATGCGGATAACGGCGGGCATGATATTCCTCCAGTCCCACTTTCTTCAGCATGTTGATGGCAACTTCCCAACGTTCCTTGGGATGCCCGATCTTATGGATCTGCAATCCCTCCATCACAGCCTCGCCGATCGGCATACGCGGATTAAGTGAGGCATACGGATCCTGGAAGATGATCTGCATATCACGGCGCAAAGCCTTAAGAGACTTGGGCCGCATTGTAATAATGTTTTCACCGTTAAAGGAGACTTCACCGGAGGTCGGTTCGATCAGGCGCAAAATGGAACGACCCACCGTGGTTTTTCCACAGCCAGATTCACCCACCATGCCCAGCGTCTCACCGGCTTTTACTGCGAAACTGACCTTGTCCACTGCCTGTACCCAGGCGGTGGTACGCTGGAAAACACCAGAGCGGACAGGGAAATATTTCGTAAGATTCTTTACCACCAACAGGTCGGGCTTCTCTTGGGTTTGCATTTTTATATTCATATCCACATCATCTCTTTTAGGATTTGCTTCCGAGTTTGACCGGAGCAACATGGTTTTCGGAATCCTGGAAAAGCAGCGCGGAGCAAAGCGGCAACCTGTGGGCAGGTTGACCAGGTTCGGGACCGAACCGGGGATCACATCCAAGCGTTCGCGCACCTCTCCCAAAACCGGGATCGAACCGATCAGTCCTTTAGTGTAGGGGTGAAGAGGAGCGTCAAACAGCGTGGCAACGGGAGATTGCTCAACGATCTCACCGGCATACATCACCGCCACGCGATCTGCCATTTCAGCGATCACACCCAGGTCATGGGTGATCAGGATCATGGCAGATCCCAACTGGGTGCGCATGGCACGCATCAGATCCAGGATCTGGGCTTGAATGGTGACATCCAAGGCTGTGGTGGGTTCGTCTGCGATCAACAGATCCGGGACACAAGCCAGAGCCATGGCGATCATGACGCGTTGCGCCATGCCGCCGGATAATTCATGCGGGAACGATTCAGCGCGGCTTTCCGGCTCGGGGATGCCCACCTGTTTGAGCAATTCGATCGCTCGTTTTTTACCTGCTTCCTTGCCAAAGCTTTGATGGATACTCAGCACTTCCGAGATCTGGTCGCCGGCGCGGAAGACGGGATTGAGTGCAGACTGGGGCTGCTGGAAGATCATGGAGATGCGGTTACCGCGCACCTTCATCATTTCTTCTTCGGTAGCCTTGACCAGGTCCTTGCCTTCGAAAAATATCTCGCCTGCTTCGATCTTGCCCGGCTGACTGATCAGGCGCATGATGGAAAGAGAGGTGACGCTTTTACCGCAGCCTGATTCACCGACGATGCCGAGCACTTCACCGGAGTTTACATAGAAATCCACGCCGTCCACCGCATGCACGACGCCGTCTTCGGTGTAGAAATAAGTCTTGAGATTTCGAACATCAAGCAAAGGGGTTTGATTATTCGTTGCCACGTCAGCTCCCGTTAGTGTATTTTTTATCATGATCTTTACAGCTTCAAGCGCGGATCCAGCGCATCACGCAGTGCATCACCAATAAAGTTGTACGATATTGAAGCTAGGAATATCGCCATTCCTGGCACAAAGGCGCGCCAGGGTTGAATTAACATATAGTCGCGGACATTATTTAGCAAACTTCCCCAACTTGCAGCCGGCGGTTGGACTCCAAAGCCTAAAAATGAAAGGGCAGCTTCGAGAACGATAACCTCCCCGAAGCTGAATGTAGCGGCCACAATGATCGGGGCGAGTGAATTTGGGATCATGTGACGTATGATAATGTGCCACGATGAAGCCCCTAGAGAACGCGCCGCTTCCGCATATTCCATATTACGCAAGGAAAGCACCTGTCCGCGTACGAGGCGGGCCAGTCCCATCCACCCGAAAACGATCAGAATTCCCACCAGGACCATGACATTTCCGGTTGCATCCGGTGACATGCCCCAGATCCAGGCGAAGAACTGATTCAAGAACTCAGGAGACTGTAGAGGGAAACCGCCCCGAAGAGTCATCGCAGACAAGATCAACAACAAAGGCAGGGTTGGCAAAGTAAGCAATACATCCACTGTCCGCATAATAAGGGTGTCAGTCCAACCGCCAAAATAACCGGCAAGGGAACCAGTTATGATTCCGATGACCACCGTACAAATTGTGACGAATAAGGATAATACGAGGGAAACCCGACCCGCCCACATCATACGCGTCATTACATCACGACCCAATTCATCTGTGCCGAATGGAAAAGCTAAAGTTGGAGAGCCATACATTTCACCAACCCATTGTGTCTCTGGACTATAGCGGCTCAAGGAAGTTCCAATAAATGAAAAAAAGAAGAGGATCGCCAGCACACACAGTCCGATAATCGCCAGGTGATGTTTCCGAAACCGTTCCCAGATTACCTGTATCTGACTGGTTTCATTTGTATTCAATACTTCTTGATTAAGCTCTGCAACAGCCATAATGACTACTCCTATGAAACCCGTATTCGAGGATCAACCAATGTGTACAAAACATCGGCCAGCAGGTTCGAAGCAACGGTCAGGGCAGACAGAATCAGAATATAGGTCATCGCCACCGGCCAGTCGCTCTGGAATAAACTATTAATAAAGACGAGTCCCATTCCATGCCAATTGAAAATCGTTTCTGTGATAACGGCTCCGCCAAAAATAAATGGTAAGTTCAAAGTGACAATCGTGACGAGGGGGATGAGCGCATTACGTAGCGCATGTCTATAGATCACCAATTTCTCGCGTAAGCCCTTTGCGCGGGCTGTGCGGATATAATCCTGACGTAATACTTCAAGCATTGATGAGCGGGTATAGCGGCTCCAACCTGCCATGAACAACAGGCTTAAGGTGATGGTCGGCATGATCAAACGCAAAAATTGATCGGAAAGCGAGTTGGCTTGTATGGTTCCCAATACTGGCACAATATAATCTCGGGCTCCGTTGACACTGCCTGGCGGCAGGTAAGGCAAGCCCCATTCTTTGAACTTGAATGAGAATAAAAGAATCATCATCGTGCCGAGCCAAAATACCGGCATGGCTGTGCCGAAAAAAGTTGCGGCGGTGATGGTGTAATCCATCTTGGAATATTGATGGACTGCCGAATAAATTCCGACAGATACTCCAACGATCAATGATAGAAGAACGGATGATATGGTGAGCTTAAGCGTGTTTGGCAAGACGCGCAAAATGACCTTCATCGTTTGCTCGTTGGGTGCGATGCGCCACGAAGTGCCGAAATCGCCGCGGATTACTCCATAACGAATGGGGCGATCCGGCAAATTGGGCCAGCCAAACGCCCAGCGTGTATAGGATTGCCATAATGGGAGATCGAGATCGTATTGCTTCATTAAACGATCTATATCTTCCTGCTTGATCGGGAAGCGAGCGTTCTGTCTCTTCTCCACAATGGTCTGTGAAAGAGGCCCTCCGGGCGCAAGATAGAGCAGTAAAAAAACGAGAATGGATGATACAAAAAGAACAAGTAATCCCTGCACGAAGCGGCGAATAAGAAAATTGGTCATCTTGTCACTTCACTTTCATAAGCGTATATGAGTCCCCTTCTTCTTGTGTAGAAGAAGGGGACAGTAAATAGTCTGGCTACTTCGACAATGTCACATTAAGGCTGAGACCAAAGTTTTTAACCACAAAGGACACGAAGGAACACGAGGGAAACTTTTGGTTTTAGCATTTTGCTCTCCTTTGTGAACTTTGTGGTGAAGGGTTTTGAAATGTGACATTGTCAAACTACTTAGGAACCGATTAAGGTTTTTCGAGCGTCCAGGTTTCAACGTTCCAGGTGATGTATTCGGTGGGATCGAGCGCCACACCGCTTAAGAGAGGCGAGGTCGCCAGATAGTTCGGGCGGGTATATAACGGGATGACTGGAATACCGCCGGTTTCAAATTTGGCCGGGTCGCCCTCAGAGAAATAGGCTTTCAATACGGTCGCCCAACCCGCCTTGCGTTTGGCTGTATCGAGCGTTAGATAGGCCGCATCCGCGGCTGCGTCGGAGGCCGCTTGATCGCACCAGCCGGCATAATTCGATCCCGAGAAAGCGTTCGTCGGAAGGGGAATCTGTCCACAATTGGCAACACCAAAGAACCAGGTGCCGGGATCGGTGACGGAGAATGAGTTGGCGAATTGCATCATGTTAAAGTTGCGCCCGTAAAGCCCGTCTTTCGAGAAAGCCACCGATGATGGAACGTATGTCAATTTGACATCAATCCCAATATCCTTAAGGCTGGACTGCAATACTTGAGAGGCCTTCAGGCGAACAGCATTACCGGAAGTGGTCAAATAATTGGTGGAGGCTTTCACACCATTTTTCTCACGGATGCCATCTGCGCCGACCGCCCAGCCGCAGTCATCCAAAGTTTTCTTCGCTAGTTCAGGGTCGTATGTGAGGATGCCGAGAGATTCGTCATATGAGATCATCTGCGGAAGCTGCGGCTGCTGCACAACGGATGATTCGCCATAGTAGATTGTATCCACCATCTTTTGGCGGTCCAGTGCAAGCGAGATGGCTTTACGAACACAGAATTCGCTCAATACCGGGTCTGGCGTGCTGAAGGTGGTATCGGTTGGGTCATAGTAGTTGAAATACAGCATTTCAAAGGAAGCTGTATTCAAATCAACCGAATAGTTGATGATCCCGCGCGAAGCGACTGATTTCATATAAGGTGCCTGATCTACCGCGAGACCGGTTTGACCGGCGGTCGCATCAATTTCTCCTGCGATGACAGCCGCTGCCAGTGAGGTGGAGTCTGAGTAGAACTTATAGATGACAGTGGGGGTGGCGGGAGTCGCACCGGTCCAGTTTGGATTCGGAGCAAATGTGATGGTATCGCCCTTTACCCAGGAGTCCATCTTGTACGGACCAAAACCCAGAGGCATGGTATTTTCACTGCCGGTGGCGCGCTCATCCACTTCGATCTCAGCCGCAGTCATTCCGCTGAAAAGGTGTTCGGGCAGAATGCCATAAAGACCATAAGGGGTTAGGAAATAAGTGGCATCCAATGCGCCTGGAATATAGGTGGCTACGAGAGTTGTGTCATCTGTCGCTTCAAAATTTGAAAGGATGCCTGAAGCGCCGGGAACTGATTCAAACGGACAATAGGTGATATCCACAGCCTGAGTGCCTGTGGGGTCACAATTAACTTTCCACGCAAAGACCAAGTCGTGAGCGGTCAGTGGTTGTCCATCATCCCATTTCAATTCAGGTTTAAGATGGGCGGTTACAACCAGTTGTTTGAGCTGCATATCGGCGGCGGCAGGTTGGACTACATAAGTGGCGGTGTCGAAGTACGGTTCACCTGCCTTGACCGTCACATCATTGAGGACTGCGCCACCATTATCCAGGGATGGAAGATCGCCTTCCACAAGAGCGGGATTGGGCGCGTATCCGTAGTTCTGCCGAATGACAAAGCGCGGGCGGAAAATCAATTCCACTTCGACCGCGATTGCCTGTGTAACGGCAGGATCATAGAAAGTGCCCGGTTCCTGCCATGCGCCGACGATGATGGTATCCGCAAGTGTTGGACCGGTGGCGGGTGCTTCGGTGGCAGCAACAGGGGACTGGGTAGCGGCGGGCTCTGCAGTGGCCGCTGGCGCGGCTGGCGTATTTCCACAAGCTGTCAGCACAAGGCTTGCGGTCACAAGCAAGGCCAAAATTAGATTAATTTTTTTTTGTGACATCTCATTTTCCTCTTTCAAAATAGATTGGGTTGATATGGGGCACGAACTTCAAAATTCAATTTGATGGATCAATTACACCTCCTTTAAGAATTCATAACTAAAAACTACAGCTGATTATTTTGGACCTGCCTGCATTCAAGCCAGCGCTTTGATGCTCCCAATCAAGGCGCTGGCTTTTCGGTCAGGATGCACTACCGAGGAGAAGATAGTAGAAAGCATCCGAGACACACATCGGGAATTTTCTTATGCTTGTAATAACCAATACTTTCCTTGAAAAAAGCCTGCGCTGATTGCCCCGGATTCAACCTATTGATTGGTTTCCGATGACATTGCCCACCACAACTCATTGATTGTTGCCATCGGATTTCTTCTTTGGAGGAGAAGGGAATGGAATCCGAGGCAAACAGCGCTGTTCTTTTGACTTTCTCTTAGGTTCCGCACCTGAAAAAGAACAATATGAGCGCTACCAACAAATTGGAAACGTATTTTGAAAAGCCGAATATATTCCTTCCAGATTCAGTGCATTCATATGCCAGACGATAATTTTCTGCGTCTGTTATTTCATCCATCCGGCGTTGAGTTTCATAGGTATATGCATTATTGAGGTCATTGGTATACATGGGGCAACTCCTTTATTTCTGTCCGTTGACTGCCTACACTATACCGACCTTGCCCCAAAATGACACCGACCCCCAGATGGGTTTCCTCCCCTGCAAGAGGGTGGTTTTTAGGAAAAAAAAACCCTTCTACAGAAGGGTGTAAACCTGGATTTATGATTTATAGTTGGGATTGAAATTGCAAAATATGTTGTAAAAATCAAGAGAAGGACGGTGGCATGAAACCTAAATATTCAAACCTATTTGCTGGGATAGTACTCATCCTTTTAGGTGCATTTATATTCACCGAACAGATGGGGTATGTGCAGGAACTTTCCCCTCGAACCGGGATGTTGGTGTTTGCATTTGCCAGTCTTTTTTTTCTTGCCATATATTTTTTGAATGGAATTCAAAAGTGGGGCTGGCTTTTTCCTGCCTTCATTTTTGCGGCGCTGTCGGGGGTGTTGGCTATTGTCAGTGCAGAATTATATGAAACGCTGATCCCGGCGTTAATCCTTAGTTCAATTGCCATTCCATTTCTTGTTGCGTTCCTGCTGAATCATTCGCGCAGGTGGGCGCTGATCCCGTTCTTTATCCTGGCATTGATCGGCCTTGTCCCGGCGCTAAGTAATATGTTCAACGGCGACGCAATGGGATCATTGATTCTTGGAATGCTCGGTGTATCGTTTCTTGTTGCTTACTTCACGATACCCAGTGCGTGGTGGGGAATTATCCCGGCCGGATTTTTTTTAAGCATCAGCGTGATGATCGCTGCAAACAACTTTATAGATGGATCCCTGAGTGTAGCGTTGATGTTCTCAGGCTGGGCATTAACCTCTATAATATTATGGAAACGACATCGCCTTCAATTGGCTAGTTTTTTTGCAATTGCCCTGATAGTTCTGACGGGTATCATGCTCCTGATCAGTGTTGGACTCCAATCTATAATTCCGGTTTTGTCGATCATGGCCGGACTGGGCCTGGTTTATTTGGCTTGGCGGCCGCGCGCAATACTTGTGGAAAAATAACGACTCACCGATGCGAATTTCATATCTTGCCACTCTATGCTTGATCTTGACTTCAGCCTGCTCGCCGGTTGTGAGTTCTGTCAATGTGGATAATCCAACACCAAGCGCTCCAATCCCGACCACAGCCCAGCCTGCATCTACACCTGGGGCACACATCCATTTTGGGCGGATCGGTGTGGATGCGGGGCTTTCGCAAAGTTCGGTGATGGCAATTGTTCAAGATAATCAAGGCTTTATGTGGTTCGGCACGGAGGATGGACTCAATCGTTATGATGGCGCGAAGTTCAAGATATTCCGCCCTGTTGAAGGTGACGCATCCAGCGTCAGCGATGTGTGGATCGCCGCATTAACTCTCGACATGAATGGCGCATTGTGGGCGGGCACGCGGCAGGGCGGAGCGAATCGCTATGATGTTGGGACTGAGAAATTTGTCCGCTATCAACATGATGACAATATAGCGGATAGTCTTTCAAATAATTCCGTCCACGTTATTTTTTCAGATGCGCAGGGAAGGCTATGGCTTGGTACTGATTCGGGTTTGGATCTATTCAATCCGCAAAGCAATGGCTTTGAACATTTTCTTCCTCCCGATGCAGAAGGATTTCCTGTACAAGCCATTACCCAGAGTCCGCAGGGTGATCTTTGGATTGGTACGCCTGTTGGGTTGTGGAGCTTCAATCCGGTGCAAAGAACTTTTTCATTCTATAAGACTGGCGCAGAAACTTTGCCCATTAATAATATTCTGGCTGATTCCGATGGCACGCTTTGGCTGGCAAGCGGCGGCGGGTTGATTCATTTTTCCCAGCAAGATGGAATCATTAAACAATATCTTGCCGAGGATGGACTCTCTTACAAAAGCGTCCGCAGATTATGGCGCGATCCTTCCGGGAAAATTTGGGTGGGCAGTGTATATGGATTGAATTTATTCGATCCTGCCACCGGTGCTTTTATCCATTATTTCAACGATCCCAATACCGCCACCAGTCTGAGCGTCAACTTCATTTATTCTTTATATCAAGACCGCAGTGGTATTTTGTGGGTCGGCACATACGGCGGCAGTCTCAACAACTACGATCCGCTGGCGAATAAATTTACGCATTACTATAACGAACCAAATAACCCGAAAAGTCTGGGTTTCAACCTGGTATTTTCCATTGCGCCTGCGATGGACGGCACAGTTTGGGTCGGGACTCTGGGCGGCGGACTGGATCATTACGATCCGCTCACGGATACATTTACGCACTATCGCCATGATTCAAATGACCCTGATAGTTTATGCAACGACTATGTCGAGTATGTGCGGGTGACGCGCGACGGCATGATTTGGGTAGGCACAGATTCAGGACTTGATCGGTTTGATCCGGCAAGCGGAAAGTTCACGCACTTTCCATTCGATGCAAATGACGCAACTGTTCTGCCGGGCGCTGTGAGCAATTCCATTTATCAAGATGCCGCCGATACGATTTGGATTGGCACACCAAATGGATTGGTGCGCTATGAAGAATCCACGCAGACTTTTTCACGCTATACCGAAACCGGGGACGCCGCCGCTTTGAATAGTGGCTTAGTGGATGCCATCTATGAAGATCATAACGGCATATTATGGATTGGCACATTTAGCGGCGGGTTGAATCGCCTTGATCCGAAAACGGGCGCGTTCAAAAATTATCATCATGACGCGAATACCCCCGGTTCCATCAGTAACGATTCCATTCTTTCCATTTATGAGAGTCAGCGCGGCGATTTGTGGGTCGGCACAGCAGGCGGCGGATTGAATCGCTATGATCCTGCCGCCGATTCTTTCATTGTTTACAATGACGCTGACGGTTTACCTAACAATGTCATTTACGGCATTCTCGAAGATGAGTCGGGGAATCTTTGGTTGAGCACCAATTATGGTATTGCGCGTTTTGATCCACAAACGGAAACATCCCGCAATTACACTACCGCTGACGGATTGCAATCCAATGAATTCAATCTGAGCGCGTTTGCAAAGGACGCGGATGGTCGTATGTATTTTGGCGGCATCAATGGCTTCAATGTATTCCGTCCTGCTGCTGTGAGCGACAATCGCTTCGTGCCATCCGTCAGCTTGACCGCGTTTACTCGAGACGGGATTCCGCTTGATGCGTCGCCTGAGTCGTTACAAAGCATAAACCTTAAATTTCCGGGGAATTCTTTTGAATTCGAATCCGCCGCATTGAGTTTTTCCCAGTCCAATAAAAATCAATACGCCTATAAGCTCGAAGGCTTTGACAGCGACTGGTACTACGCCGGGTCAAATCGCACGGGGCGTTATTCCAATCTTCCCGGCGGCGAATATACCTTGCGCGTGAAGGCCGCCAACGCGGACGGCGTGTGGAACGAAGAAGGTCTTGCGATCAAAATCACGGTTACCCCGCCTTTCTGGCAGACGCTGTGGTTTTATGGCATTGTCGCGTTTGTGCTTCTGACCGGAGTCTTTGGCGCGTATCGTTTGCGTGTGCGCGGCGTTGAAATGCAAAAGCTTGAACTGGAGCGGCAGGTCAACGAACGCACGCAAGAGATAGAAAAATTATTCGAACAGACCAAGGAACTGGCGATCCTCGAAGAACGCAACCGCCTCGCGCGTGACCTGCATGACAGCGCCAAACAAAAAGCATTTGCTGCGCTGGCAGAACTGGGCGCGGCGCGCAGCCTCACCAATGGGAGCAGGGAAAAAGCGGCGAAGCATCTTCAAGAAGCTGAAACATTGGTGGGCGAAGTGATTCAGGAAATTACGTTTTTGATTCAAGAGATTCATCCTGCCGCGCTGAAAGAAAAAGGATTGGCGCCGGTCTTGCGCGAATACGTTTTCGAATGGAGCAATCGCACCGGCATCCATGTGGATTTGAAGATCAAAGGCGAACAGCGTTTGTCATTGGAAATCGAGCAGGCGTTATATCGCTCCGTTCAGGAAGCGCTTGCAAATGTTGCGCGCCATAGCACGGCAAATACAGTATCTCTTGCGCTGGATATTCAACCGTCCGGCGTGGGGGTTTCCATATCAGATGATGGCCGCGGCTTTGATCCCAATCGAACGCCGAATGGCATGGGCTTGCGTTCCATCCGCGAACGCATGGAGAGTGTTGGCGGCACGTTTAATATTGAAAGTGCGGTAGGCAAAGGCACAAAGCTTGCTCTTCAGATTCCAATAAAGGAATAACAATGACAGAACCAATTTCCATTATTATTGTTGACGATCACGAAGTTGTCCGCAATGGCTTGCGCGGTTATCTCGAAACCCTGCCTGAATTCAATGTTGTTGCCGAAGCCGCTTCGGGCGAAGAAGCGCTGACGCTGGTCGCTGAACACATCCCCGATGTAGTGCTGATGGATTTGATCATGCCTGGCATGGACGGCGTGGAGACCACGCGGCGCGTCAAGAAGATCAGTCCGCGCACGCAGGTGGTGGTGCTGACTTCCTATCACGAAGACATCCACATTTTTCCGGCGTTGAAGGCCGGTGCGGTGGCATACATTCTCAAAGACATGAAGATGGAAAAACTCGCGGATGCCATTCAACGCGCGGTGCGCGGTGAAACGATCCTGCATCCGCTGGTGGCAGAGCGCGTTTTGCGTAACCTGCGCGGCGAATCGGGAGAAGGGGAGTCCTTCCTAACGGAACTCACTGAACGCGAAATGGATGTTCTCAAACTTATCGCCAATGGATTATCGAATAGCCAGATCGCGGAGAAATTGGTTATTAGCGAGAACACGGTCAAAGGACATGTCAGCAATATCCTGAGCAAACTACATCTGCTCGACCGCACACAAGCGGCCGT
This sequence comes from Chloroflexota bacterium, assembly GCA_016219545.1. Lineage (GTDB taxonomy): Bacteria > Chloroflexota > Anaerolineae > Anaerolineales > Villigracilaceae > Villigracilis. The sequence goes on from JACRMH010000007.1 coordinate 58,065, forward strand.
TTATGCGTGGCAAAAAGGAATCGTTCATTCGGGTTCAACGAAATGAACATTCCAACTATCCGCGCAAAAAATCTCGCGCTGATTCCCATCCAACCTTTACACGCCGAAATTCTGCATGACATTTATCGAACCGATGGCGTGCTGCGTTACTTTCCAAACACAACTCCGCCGCTGCTGGAAAAAATCCAGCGCTTTATCACGGGTCAGCAGGAACATTGGGAAAAATTTGGTTATGGCAATTGGGGCATTTTACCTGACAGTGAAAAAGAAATCATCGGCTGGGCGGGGTTGCAGTTCCTTCCTGAATTAAATGAGACGGAAGTTGACTTTTTGATGGACAAACCCTTTTGGGGAAAAGGCTACGGGACAGAAGCGGCTCGCGCCTCGCTTCAATTTGGTTTTGATCATTTTGATTTTCCTCACCTGATAGCACTTGTCCATCCAGACAATCTCGCGTCGCGGCGCGTTATTGAAAAGTGCGGCATGAGTTATGTGGAAACCATGCATTTATGGGGGATGGATTTGATGCGGCATTGCATTGAAAGGAAAATATGAACAACTCAAACTTGCGAATCATTAATCCCAATACCAGCACACATCTTTTACAAATCGCACAATTTACCTGATCCACGACCAGATATCCACCAAATATGCGCAGCGGGCTGATTCCTATGCTGCAATAGCCGAGGCAATTGAAGCCATTTACAGCGCACACATGGGAAATTATTTGGTTTACTTCCCTTCCTATGCATATCTGTCGGCAGTGCTGGAACTGCTTAAAGAAAGGCTGCCTGACAATCAACTGATCGTTCAAGATCGCGCCATGACCGAAGCAGAGCGCGAAGCCTTTTTAACCCGGTTTTCTTCCAGCAACCAGGAAACACTGGTCGGGCTTGCCGTCATGGGCGGCATCTTTGGTGAAGGCATTGATCTGGTGGGAGAACGCTTGATAGGTGTTGTGGTTGTGGGTGTGGGAATCCCACAATTGGGGTTGGAAAGAGACTTGATCAAGGAATATTTTGATCACCAAATGAGCAGTGGCTTTGCCTATGCCTACCAATATCCAGGTTTCAACCGTGTGCTGCAGGCAACCGGCCGGGTGATCCGCTCAGAGACGGACCGGGGCATCATCGTCCTGATCGATGACCGCTTTACCCATTCTCGTTACCGCCATTTGTTCCCCTCCCACTGGCGGGGCTATCAAGTTGTACCTAACTCCAGTGAGATGAGGGATAATTTAGCGCGCTTCTGGTCGCACAAGTAAGTTCCAATTCGCGGGACTGCTCTTTGTCTCTCCAATATCACTTTCCATAAGTGTCTTCAACTCAAATTGACCATGTTATTTTTTCGAATGACACATGAATGACACTCCGAATTCCGTCGTCTAAACCATCGATCAATACCTATCTGGGAATAAGACCGCGCTCAAAACGAACTCAGGTTCAGTGCTTCAGCGAGTATAGGCGATTAAATCTTGCGACCAAATCCATATCCTCGATTTTTTTTTCAAAGAGCCATGAGATTCCTCAGGATATAAAAATGGGAAATGAGATATGGTCAACCATTTCAAGTTTTTGATTCTATGGCATCTGTATAATTTTCAGTTCCTTATAACTCGCCATCTCTACTTTTCCAGCATTTACTAAAATATCGCAATACCAATGCCGGCTGGACCACATGGAACCCTTATCATCCATGTGAAAGATCTTCTCGCCAAATGTATTTGGATTTTCCTTTTTCCAGATACGAGCAGTGAAGGTGGCAGAGTCGTTCACCCACAACATGAAATAATACCAGTGGTCTTCTGAAAGAGATAATCCGGCAAATGGAGTGCCGTGAAAATCGCCCTGCGCGACTTGATAGAAAGAACCAGGACCGGAAGCAATGCCCCAGCTTGCGCCAGTCGGCTCATTCCAGTTTTCTGTCATGGCTTTGAATTGAAAGTCTTGAGTTCCACTAAAACGCAGCAAGGCAAGACAAGCCTCGCCTTTTTTCAGGCCATACGGGCTATGAAGTTGTGGTCCAACAGCCCCATCCAAGATCAGGGAACCGTTTTGATATTGCAAGGTGGAACGATCACCGCCCCACCAATCCATTCCTGGCAAATTGGGGTCGCTCAAATCCAGATCGAAAAACACTTTGGAAGTATCAAGCAATGATTGAAAGGATGGGGTTGGGGCAGGCGTTCCGGACGAATTGGAGGATGGTTGCGGTTGGTTTGAAGTTTCTGCATTTGCGGGATCGTCAGAAAAATCCAACTGGAAATACATCCAGGCAGTTCCATTGGAAGTGGGGAAGACAACGTCCATTACATCGCTCAAAGGAGTCCCCGTGCGCGGGACGGACAGCCCAAAGCCGGAATATTCCACGACGGAACTTAATCTTCCCAACCCCAGATCCAATTGGATTGGTTCGCCTAATTCGATCCCATCTTTATCCATTGGATATAAGTAACCGTTTGAAGTCAAAAGATAGAAGCGCTCTTTTTTATCCTGGAAGATACGTGAAAACTCCCATCCCAATTCAGACGGCAGGGACTCATCCGCCAACACGGTGCCATCCTGGGCAAGAATGGCGTGACGCGAAATGGCTTCATTGTTCGTACTTTGTCCTTGAACACGGTAGATAATATGCATACGCCCGCGGGTATCCATGTAGGCATCCTGTTGGGCACTGAGCATCACGAATTGGGATAGCTCCGTTGGCGCTTCTTCAACAGTGTGAACTCTTTTAATTGGGATATTGGCAGTGTCTTCCGTTTGCCAGAATCCATAGGCATTAAATACATAATCAAAGGCATCCATCGGTTGTTTATATTTAAGCGCTCCCCAGCGTACATCACGGGTGGAAATCAGGGAAAGCTGACCATCGGGACCGGGAAAAACATAGGTGTAACAAAATCGATAATCAATTTTGCTGGTCTGGGACACCCATTCTCCTGTAGAGGGATAATAGCAGGACCATTTGAACTCCCCGCCAGGGGCTTCCCCGCCAATACTGGAAAGAATGCAAAGGTCGCCGCTCGCGTTGATTCCGGCTGAGGCATAGGGCCAATTCCCTTTGGCTACACCGGGAATTTTGGAGGAAGTCATCACCAGGTTGTCCTTTTCAGGCTTACCTTGCCAGAGTGTGCCCGTCTCATTTGGCCAGCCCACCACATACAAGGTTCCATCAGGAGCGGCCAGTAAATTTACAGGTTCTCTTCCTGCGTCACCTGTAGCAAGAATATTCCATGAGCCATCCACTTCCCTTTTGACCAGCCGCCATTCGCGATGGAACTTGCCTTTACCTTCAACGGTATAAGCCGTGAAAATACCGTCCTGTGTGTGAACGATACGGGATTGATGCCCGCCCCAATTGTTTCCGCCATCTCCTGTAACCGCTTGATCGGTCACGACTTCGACAGCAGATTGATGGACATAGAAGGCGGGTGTCGCAGTGACGGTGGGCTGAGGCACAGTCGTTTGAGTAGGTAATGAAATGATCTTTGTTGGCGTTATAACAGGCACATCCGTTTCAGGAAGTGTGGGTGCGCATGCAGTTAACAATGATCCCGCAGCGAAGAGAACAATAAAGAACTCATTTATTTTCGAGCGATTTGCCATGGATAAGAACTCCTGAAAATAATAGCAGCTTCTATTCAAATAGCGGTTTCATCATGAGCCGTTCACTGAGCTCCTGCATTTGGTGATTAGCTGGGCGGGACACAAAATGATGGGCGGATTGAAGGATCTGCGGCAGAAGGCTGATATCGCCTGCCGTGTTCAGGAATACCTGCGGATCGCCAAGCACCCAGTGCATGTCAAGATCTATATCCGCCTGATCTTCAAGCGGGCGGTACCAGGTGGTGCGGTTCTGCTGAACATCATTCCAGGGAGATCGGGTAATGCCTTTGATCGTTTGCACCGCAATATTGCGTTCTTTACAAACCGCAAGCACCTTATTGAAGTTTTCGGCATAACGGGGGTTTTGCATCATGATGAAATTGTATGGCAGAAGAACAGCATCAAAGTCAAACTGGGCTAGGGAGCGCAAATGGAATTCCGGGACGGGCACTCCATGTCCCGTGACTCCGATAAAGCGCGCAAGCCCTTCATCGCGGGCTTGTATCACCGCTTCGAGTACACCCCCGGGACCAAAGGCCGTTATCCAATCAGGCTCTTCATGCAGGGCGTGGATCTGGATCATATCCAGCTGGTCCACATGCAACAAGTCGAGTGAGCGGCGAATTTGATCGTAGGCAGCCTGCCTGGTGCGTTGGTCGGTCTTGGTGGCGAGAAAAAACGGTTTCCCGTTTCGTCGAATCCAATCGCCCAAGACCTGCTCAGCCTGACCATAACTGGCCGCAGTATCCACGTGGTTGACCCCGTTTTGCAGGATCAGATCCATGGTGGAATCTACATCTTTCTGTGAGGTTTCCCAAAAAGCGGCCGCGCCAAAAATGGTGCGGGTACTTATGTGACCGGTGCGGCCAAAAGGAAGGGTGGGGATCATAAATTCCTCCAGAAGAATGTTTCCATTATTTTGTGATTAACCAATAGCGCGAACCTACTCAGTGCGTTATTTTGAGTATAGCAGAAGTCGTTTAATAATGAACATGGGGATAACCCCTCCGTATTCTCTGCTAATCAAGGTGTTGGATAAACAGGACGATAAGGCAGTAAAATTGCAAAAGATTATTTTTCTTATTCCAACAAAAGAATGGATGGCAAGCAAATGTCTAATTACGACGCAATCATCATCGGCTCAGGCGCGGGCGGATTGACTGCCGCTGTAGCGCTCGCACAAGCTGGCAAGAAAGTGTTGGTGCTCGAACAGCATGACCGCCCCGGCGGGTGGACTCATTCGTTCACTTTGAACGGCTATCGCTTTAGCCCGGGTGTGCATTACATCGGCGACCTGCATGAAGGCGGTCATTTGCGGAATATTTATGAAGGGCTTGGCGTTTCACAGGATCTAACTTTCTGCGAACTCAACCCCGATGGCTATGACCACATCATCGTCGGCGATAAGCGCGTGGATTTCCCCAAAGGCAGGGAAAATTTAATCGAGCGGTTGAAGAGTCAGTTTCCGCACGAAGCAAGGGGCATTGATTCGTATTTCTCCGATCTCATCAACATGGTGGAAGGCTTGCGGCACATTGGAAATCTAAGCAAACCCTTGCAGGCCGCAAAAGGCGCGGGTAATGTCCTTAAATGGATGCGCGCCACCGGCGCAGACCTCATCAATGCCCACATCAACGATCCCGTATTGCGCGGCGTGTTGGCAGGTCAGGCGGGCGACCATGGACTGCCGCCCTCAAAAGTCTCGGCGTTCATGCACGCGGGCATCACCCATCATTATCTTGACGGCGGGTACTATCCACTCGGCGGTGCGTTTACCTTGCCGCGTGCATTCGTCAGGGCCCTAAAACGCGCAAGCGGAGAGATCAGGCTCCAGTCAAGAGTGAAGCGGATTCTCATCGAAGGCCAAAAAGTATTGGGCGTTGAATTGGATTCGGGCGAAGAGATACGCGCGGGCGTGGTCATCTCCAATGCGGACCCTGAGGTGACCTTCGGTCAGTTGATTGGGAAGGAAAAGCTCTCGCCTCGTCTCAAGCGGAAAGTTGATTCCGTCCGATATTCAACTTCGTGCCTCAGCCTGTTCTTCGCCACCGATATGGATCTGCGCGGGGCGGGACTCGACTCGGGCAACTTCTGGTTTTATGACCATCCCGATGTGGACAAAATTTATTCCGATGGACTCACTGATGCATTGCTGCGCGAAGAGACTCCGCCTGGCATGTTCCTGACCGCGACCACGTTGAAAGACCCGTCGAAGATGCACAGCGGACATCACACCTGCGAGTCATTCGCGTTCGTAGGCTATGAGGCGTTCGAGAAATGGGCGCACACGAAATTTGGATCGCGCCCCGCGGACTACGACGCAATGAAGGAAGACCTGGCGTGGCGCATGGTGCGGGGACTGGAGAAGCACGTGCCCGGGTTGAGCAAACACATCGTATATTACAGCCTCGGCACGCCGCTGACGAATGAACATTATCTAAACGCCACCCGAGGAAATCTATACGGCATCGAGAAATCGCCAAAACAAGTGGGTCCGTTGGGATTCTCAACGCGCACCGAATTTGCAGGGCTATATCTTTGCGGCGCAAGCACCCTCAGTCATGGTGTGGCGGGCGTGACCCAATCAGGGATTGACGCTGCGAAGGCCGTGCTCAACTGCCGCACTCGGGATTTACTGAACCAACATGGAACTAGCCTGACATTCCTGCCGTCAGAGGATGTGAACAAGTGGCCTGAGAATTTAAGAAAGAAGATGGAGCGCGGAGAAGCGGCGAGGGCGGATGAAGAAAGGGAGATGTAATTTTTATCGAAGCACCTAATTGAAAGATGATCATGGATTAATGTCGCTCTTTACCAATCTAGTAATGGTGGGGATCCATGAATCAAAAAGGATGGGATGTTCCAATCCTTATTATGCGGCAGGAAATTTAAACTGTTGGCCCGGAATAATCCATTTAGAATAAGGTGCATGAACCTTCCATGCCTATTAGCTTTTGGCGAATCGTAGGATTGTAGAATAGAAGAAAGGATAGAAATATGGACGGCCAATTTACAAAGACACTTTCGAAAATAACATTTCAGTTGTTCCTGTTTTTAGGAATATTCGCGCATACCTGGTGGAAATTAGGGGATACCGAATATATCCCAATGAGTTTCCTCATCATTCAATCCCTGCTCGTTTATTTGATCGTCACGGCCGTCCTGCAGACGATTGTGAGAACAATCCAGGAGCATCGGAGTCTTTTGAGAGGGATCTTGGCGCTAATGTATGGTGCAAGCCTTGTGATCTACTTTTTTGCACCCCAATTGATCTATGGTTTTGTTTTCACAAGCAGTGGGGCTACTGAATCAAGCACCCCCTTCAACAATTGGGTCCTGGTCATTACAACCATTACCGGACTCGTTTCCGCTGTTTCAGGCGCGTATTCCCAGGTCACATCCCGCAAGAAAGCCATGGCGGAAATAGAACTTGAAAAACAAAAATTGGCATTGGAGCGGGAAAAGCTCGAACTGGAAAAATCAAAAAATAAACCGAAGCGTAAATCCAAATAAGGAAGAGTGCTTTCCACTTTTCCACTATACAATGGTCGTCATACCACCCGGAAGCACGCTAAATCTACCTAGTACTGTGTCAAGCATCAATTGATGGGTAAAGGCGCTTGAGCTTAGTGCGGGCATCAGTTGTAGCAAACTGCCAGTTAACTGTAGCCTGCTTGTCGTTGCGTTCGGAAGCCCAAACATCAGTTTCACGGATCAAAATAGCCTGGCTGGGTATACAACGATTGAGACATTGTCGATTTAGAACGCTCAGCTCAATTTCAGCCATATTGAGCCAACTTCCATGCTTGGGTGTTGAATGAAATTCGAGCCGCTCCAATATCCGTCTGGCTTCTATCGGAGTAAACACTTCATAGAGACAAGCTGGTGAATGAGTGTTCAGTTGATCTTGCACAATCACGATCTTCTCAGCTTGTGGAAAATGGACATCCACCAAATCGCGCATACAGTATGCCCAATCGGTTTTGGTGCGTCGTTCAGTGACTTTCACAGAACGCCAGTTTTGGAGTGGAGCAAAAAACATGAACATGTTGGCAACACCTTCACGATGATATTCGTGGTCATAACGCTCTGGCTGTCCTGCTTCAATTGGCAAGGCTTGGCGCGTCTCTCGAACCAATTGTTCTGGGCTTTCGTCAAAGCAAACCAAAGGGCGGGTCGGGTCAGCGGGTCGCTTGTAAACATCCAAAATATCTTCCATGTGATAAACGAACTCGGCATTCGCCTGAGGTGGAATACACCATTCCTGTTTACGCCAAGGCTTTAGTTCATTGTCAGCTAATACCTGACGAATTGTTTCATGAGAGATTTCGTCAATGATGTTCAATTGCACAATTCGATCTGCCAGCAGGCGCAGGCTCCAACGTGCATATCCTTCTGGAGGTGAACTACACACCAACGCAATTACGCGAGCTTCTTGTTCACCATCCAATTTACGACTGTATATTCGGCTCGGGTGACGTGGCTTCAAAACAGCCTCGCACCCTTCAAACACATATCGCTTTCTTACCCGTTCCACCGTTGGAATGCTGATATCCAACGCTTTGCAGATTTCACGGTCTTGCCAACCTTCATCCGCTTTCAAGAGGATTCTGGCATGCGTCAGCTTGCGTGCTTTCTATGTTCCAGAACCAATCAGTGTAGATAATTTCTTGCGCTCTTCAACACTCAAGGTAACTATGTACTTCTTCGCCATTGCTTCCCTCGTTTTCAGAGAAGCTTACCGCCTTTTCATCCACCCATCATTCCACGCTTGACACGGTACTAGTATAGGGAAACTATAATGAAATTTGGCGCATCAGGAAAAATCCTTCGTGTTAATTTGACCAAAGCATCTGTCAAAACGGAATATCTGCCGGAGTCATTTTATCAGTTATATCCCGGCGGAAAAGCCATGGTTGGGTATTTTTTACTTAAAGAGATGCGTTCAAATACAAACCCTTATAGTCCTGATAATCTATTGATTATCGCAAATGGTCTGCTGACAGGCTCGCCGGTTTCCACTGCAACTCGATTCACTGTTGGAGCCCGCTCCCCCTTGACAGGCGGATATGGTGAGTCAGAAGCTGCTGGTTTTTGGGGTCCGGAATTACGAAATGCCGGTTGGGATGCCATCTTAATTACAGGAAGATCTGAAGAACCGGTTTATCTCTGTATTCGTGATGCTCAAGTATCCATCCAACCTGCCAAACATCTTTGGGGACGATCCCCCGAATATGTGCAGGCAACGATCAGGGATGAAATTGCCGATAAAAATATACGGGTCCTCCAGATCGGGTTGGGGGGAGAAAACCTTGTTCGTTTCGCTGCGATCACCCATGCCATTACGCCCATTAAAATGGCGTAATGGCATGGGCGCTGTGATGGGTTCAAAGAATCTTAAAGCTGTGGCTGTGCGTGGCAGCGGACGTTATACTGACTTTGCGAATGACACTGCATCCCTATCAGAATTGGGACGCAGCCTGGTCAAACAAGTGAAGGAACACCCTATGAGCAGGGATCTACAGGATAAAGGAACGCCAGGCCTTGTCGGCGGTTTGAATGCCGGTGGAATGCTTCCCACACACAACTTTCGTGCGGGCGTTTTCGACCAGGTTGATGAGCTCAAATGGGAGTCATATGAAAAGAATTTTCTCACAGCTAGGCGGAGTTGCTACGCTTGCGCTGTGAGATGCAAACGTGAGGTTGCATTTGATTATAAGAAAACACCAAGCGCATACGGCGGACCGGAATATGAATCGGTGGCTGCCTTTGGTTCTAATTGTTGTATCGGTGATCTCGAGGCAGTCGTAAAAGCAAATGAATTGTGCAATATATATACCTTGGATACCATCACAACCGGCATGACCATTGCTTTTGCGATGGAATGTTTCGAGCACGGATTAATTGGGCTTGAAGACACAGGTGGCATTGAACTCCGATTTGGGAATGCCGAAGCCATGCTGCAGATTATTGAAAAGATCGCCCGCAGGGAAGGTATCGGAAATATTCTTGCGAAAGGCTCGCGAAGTGCCTCTAAAGCGATTGGCGGCGGGTCAGCTTCATTTACCATTGAAGTGAAAGGACAGGAATTTGCCATGCATGATCCGCGTGGAAAAGCATCGGTGGGGTTGGGATTCGCGATATCCGAGATCGGCGAGGATCATTTGGTTTCCTATCACGATACCATGTTCACAAACCCTGATTCGATATCCTTTAAAGGAGCCCGTCCTTTGGGGATTGTGGATGCATTGCCAGCTCGCGATCTGAGCGACAAAAAAGCAGTGAATTATTTTATTGGTGAGAATTGGAGCAGTTTTGAAAAGTCTTCCGGTTTTTGTTACTTTGGACCCGCACCGCGGTCATTCATCCAGATCGAAGATGTTCAAAAAATTATAAATGCCGCTACGGGCTGGGATTTTTCAGTGACTGATCTCTTGAAAATTGGGGAACGCGCTACCAACCTTGCTCGAATCTTTAATCTGCGGGAAGGCTTTACTCCTCAAGACGACCGTTTGCCTGAAAGGATGTTTATGCCTTCAGAAGCCGGAGCATTGGCAGGTTTGGGGATTGACCATCTTGAGTTTGACCGTGCTATGCATGAACTATATAAATTGAAAGACTGGAATTTGGAAACTGGCGTCCCGTCTCGCGAACGATTATCCGAGCTTGGCATTGAATGGGTCCTGGAACTTTTATAGGTAGAAAATGCATTTACATTTAGGAGGTCATCTTAACTACTTTGATGCCATGAAAAGGATCAACATTGAAATTAAGATTGTTGGGCGACAACGTTTGACAGATCTTTTGGCTAAGTTAAAGATACCGGTCGGAGAAATATTTCTTGTCTCGGTCAATGGGGAAGTTATGTCACTGGAAGATGCCTGGATTCAATCTGATGACGAGGTGCAGTTATATCCACCCATGGGTGGGGGGTAATGAACAAGTAAAGCATATTTTATTTCCGATAACGCCTTTATGTGAAAATAAACACAAAACAAGGTATTGACAACCTAAATTATCGTGATAGACTGTTGGGGTCATCATACCACTATACCTTTTGGAGAGATTATGTATCTTCCTATTCAGTCTGAACGTTTGTACGAGCAAATCGTAAGCCAGATTGAACAACGGATCGAGAAAGGGGAATTGAAAGTGGGCGATCAGTTGCCTTCAGAACGTGAACTGGCGGAGCAATTTGCTGTCAGCAGGACCGCTGTGCGTGAGGCAGTGAAGGCGTTGCGAGAAAAAGGTTTGGTCGAAATTCTCGCCGGACGGGGGACTTTTATTACGGATGGAACATCGGATAAGATCCGAAATTCACTTGGTTTGTTAATGAAAATTGGGAACATAAAAGGCTCCGCGAATTTGGTCGAGGTGCGCGAGATCCTTGAACCTGAAATTGCCGCGCTTGCAGCAACCCGCATCACCGATGAATATATTGTCGCCATGCAAGAGGCTGTCAATATCATGGAAGTGGCGACAGCGTCAAACAACTCGGAAGCCTTTGTCGAAGCCGATCTTGACTTCCACCTTGCTTTGGCGGAAGCCACCCAAAATCCGATCATTCCTGCTTTGATGGACTCCGTGATCGACCTGCTCCGTGAACAGCGCAAAAGGACAGGAAATGTCAGCGGTGGATTGGCGCGTGGACAGTACCATCATAAGATCATTCTTGATGCTGTAATCAAACGCGACCCTGATGCTGCGCGGCAGGCAATGCAAAACCATCTTCAACAAGTACGCGAAGATTCGAATTAATAACTCTATTCTTTGGAGGAACTTTTATGGCAAAACTTGGTTTTGTTGGTCTTGGTGTGATGGGCAGTCGTGTGGTCAAGCGTCTTCTAGACGCAGGTCATGAAGTGACGGGATACAACCGCACGAAATCAAAAGCGCAATGGTTGTTGGATGCCGGTATGAAGTGGGCAGACACTCCGCGTGCAGTTGCAGAATCTTCTGATATTACCTTTAGCATGGTGACGAATACCGATGCGCTTCGCGGAGTGACCGAAGGCGCAGATGGTTTGCTTGCCGGCCTCAAATCCGGCAATATCCATGTGGACATGAGCACTGTCAGCCCGGCATTCAGCCGCGAGTTGGCGAAGCAGGTTGCGGCGAAGGGTGCGGCGATGGTGGATGCTCCTGTCTCCGGCAGCGTGATCACACTCGAAGAGGGGAAGCTATCCATCATGGTGGGTGGCGATCAGTCTGTTTTTGAAAAAGTAAAACCTATCCTGTTGAACATCGGACCGAAAGCTACTTATGTCGGCAAGAATGGTCTGGCAGTGACGATGAAGATTGCTACGAATCTGAGTCTCGCCGTTCAAATGCTGGCTTTCAGCGAGGGAGTTTTGCTCGCCGAAAAGAGCGGAATCAAACGCGAGGTCGCTGTGGAAGTTTTGGTCAATAGTGTAATTGCATCGCCGATGGTGAAATATCGCGGGCCTTTTGTTTTGGAAATGCCCGAAGAAGCCTGGTTTGACTGTTACATGATGCAAAAGGATATGAACCTGGCGCTTGAATTGGGACGCGAATTGAATATCCCATTGCCAACCACTGCAACCACCAATGAGTTCCTTTCAGCGGCGCGCGGCATGGGGTTGGAAAAACAGGATTTTGCAGTTATGTTTGAAGTATTGGCTCAAATGTCGGGAGTAACAAAATGAGCAAAAAGAAGGAAACATCAAGCGATGTTGAGCATTGGCTTTATGCCTACGAACAGATGGCAAAGATTCGCGAGTTCGAGGAAAAGGTTAATGAACTTTATATGAAGGCATTGATGCCTGGGCTGGCGCATTTGTATTCGGGACAGGAGGCGGTCGCGGTTGGAGTCTGCGAGGCGCTGCATCTCGATGATTACATCACCAGCACACATCGCGGACACGGTCATTGTCTTGCCAAAGGTGCGGCAGTGGATCGTATGTTCGCGGAATTGCTTGGCAAGGAAGCAGGCTTTTGCAAAGGCAAAGGCGGCTCGATGCACATCGCCGACCCTGACTCAGGCAACCTTGGCGCGAATGCAATTGTTGGCGGAAGCATGGGAATTGCGACCGGCGCGGCTCTCTCGGCAAAGATGAGAGGCAGCGGCCAGGTCGCAGTTTGTTTTTTTGGCGATGGCGCAGTAGCGCAGGGATTGCTATATGAAGTTATGAACATGGCGGCGTTGTGGAAGCTACCCGTCATTTATGTTTGTGAAAACAATAATTATAGCGAATACACACATCGGTCTGAAACATTGGCTGGAGAGATCATAGCGCGTGCGCAAGCCTTTGGCATTCATGCAGAAACTGTTGATGGACAGGATGTTCAACTGGTACAGGAAACGATGCAAAAACTGGTTGACCGTGCACGGCGCGGCGAGGGACCTGCGTTTTTGGAGTGTCTGACCTATCGTTATTATGGACATCATGTCGGCGACATCAATCGCACTTATTATCGTTCAAAAGAAGAGGAACATGATTGGCGTGAAAACCATGATCCGTTGAAGCTTCTTGCCGAAAAATTGATTGCTCAAAAATTGACCGATCGAGCTGTCCTTGACAAAATTCTGGCAGACGTTGCAACCGAAGTGGAAGCCGGTATGCAGTTCGCCATCAATGCGCCGTTCCCAAACCCAAGTGAAGTGAATGAGGATGTTTATGTCTGAAAGAGAGATCACATTTTCTGAAGCGATCCGTGAAGCATTGGCCGAGGAATTGCGCCGCGACCCGCGCGTCTTCATTATCGGCGAGGATGTTGCCGAGGCCGGCACACCTTTCAAAGTGTTGTCAGGATTGGTGGATGAATTTGGCAAGGAGCGCATCATCGACTCCCCCATTTCTGAGCCTGGCTTTACCGGCGTCGGCGTCGGCGCAGCGATGACAGGAATGCGCCCGGTGGTTGACATCATGTTTGGCGACTTCCTGACTCTATCAATGGATCAGATCGTTAATCAGGCGGCAAAAGTTCATTATATGTCCGGTGGAAAACTCAAAGCGCCGATCGTATTTCGAACAACCATGGGCGCGACTCGCCGTTCTGCTGCGCAACATTCGCAGAGTTTGCAGGCTTGGGTCAGTCATGTGCCTGGATTAAAAGTAGTCATGCCGTCCACGCCCTATGATGCCAAAGGATTATTGAAGACCGCCATACGTGATGAAAACCCGGTTGTCTTTATTGAAGACAAGTTGATGTACAAGATGAAGGGAATTGTACCGGCCGAGGAATACCTGATTCCTTTCGGGGTTGCCGATGTAAAACGAAAGGGCGATGATATTACTTTAGTGGCAACCAGTTCCATGGTGCAGGTTGCGCTCGGAGCGGCGGAAAAACTCAAAGAAATCGGGATCAGTGCCGAGGTTATTGATCCGCGCACCACATGGCCGCTTGACAAGCAAGCGATGATCGACTCGGCCAAGAAGACTTCACGAGTGATCGTTATAGATGAAGGGTACGAACAATACGGCGTCACCGCTGAGCTCGCTTCGGTGATCGCCGACGGAGCGTTCTATTATCTCGATGCGCCGGTCAAGCGCATGGGCGCGATGAATGTGCCTATCCCATTCTCGCCGGTCCTAGAAGATTTAACAGTACCGACCGAAGAAACAGTATTTCAAATGGCAAAGTCGCTTTGCCAAAGGAGTTGAAATGGCAATCAAAACCTATGGAACAATGCAAGTAGACTGGGAAGAACGCATTAATTTTGATCGTTTACGCCGCGAACGCCTTGCCCGGGCCAAGATGCTGCTCAAAGAATCGGAGATGGGCGCTTTGCTGTGCTTTGACATGAATAACGTGCGCTATCTGACTGCAACTCATATTGGAACCTGGGCGCAGGATAAGATGAATCGCTTCACGCTTTTGCCTCAGGATGACGAACCGATCCTCTGGGACTTTGGGTCTGCTGCGAAACATCATCAACTTTATGCGCCCTGGCTCGGGGAAAAACGTTCGCGCGCAGGCATTTCCCTTTTGCGGGGCGCGATGTCTCCTGAAATGGGACGCGCAGAAGATGTAGCCAATAAGATCTGGGTGGAACTCAAGGAACGCGGTTTGGAAAAACAACCCGTTGGTGTGGATATCGCCGAAGTGCCGGTCCTGTTTGAACTGCAGAAAAAAGGCTTGACGATTGTGGATGGACAGCAATTAATGTCCGAAGCGCGCGTCATCAAAACAGTGGATGAGATTGCCTTGCTTACCCATGCCGCCGCACAAGTGGATGCAGCCTATGATGAGTTATACCGTGCTATGAAACCCGGGATGCGCGAGAATGAAGCGGTTGGTATCGTTTCAAAAGTCTTATACGATCTCGGCTCGGAATATGTTGAAGCAGTCAATGCGATTTCAGGCGAACGCTGTAACCCGCACCCGCATGTATTTTCGGACAGAATGTTGCGCCCTGGTGACCCAGTCTATTACGACATTCTTCAATCCTATATGGGATATCGCACTTGCTACTATCGCACCTTTACCATCGGCTACGCATCTCACGCCATGACCGATGCTTACAAACGCTGCCGCGAATATCTGGACGCTGCAATCGAGCTTGTCCGCCCTGGGCGCACAACAGGCGAGATTGCCACCATGTGGCCCAAAGCCACCGAGTTTGGTTTCCCCAATGAAGAAGCCGCATTTGCCTTGCAATATGGTCACGGAGTTGGACTCGCCATTTGGGAGAAGCCGGTCATCAGCCGCCTTGTTTCAATGGATCATCCGACCGAGATCAAACCCGGTATGGTCTTCGCACTTGAAACCTATTGGCCGTCATCGGATGGTTGGAGTGCGGCGCGCATTGAAGAAGAAATTGTCGTCACCGAAACAGGTCACGAAATTATCACGCGCTTCCCCGCCAATGATCTGATGGTTGCAGGTCATCATTATTACACAGCCACCGGTCCTCTCCCCACAACCCGCACGCACGAACCCGTCATGACGGACCGTGTCGTCGAATTGGTTAAGTCTGCAAGAGGCTAGATGGCAACGAATATCATCATGCCCGCGCTTGAAATGACCCAAGAGTCGGGCACGCTTGTGAGTTGGCTAAAGCGCGAAGGCGAAACCGTCAAAAAAGGCGAGCCGATCATGGAGATCGAAACCGATAAGGTGACGATTGAAATTGAAGCCTCTGCATCTGGCATCCTTGGCGGCATTCTTGCCCGAGAAGGCGATCAGGTTCCGGTTGGTCAGACGATTGGGTGGATTCTTGCGCCTGGTGAAATCGCGCCTTCAGCCGCTTCTGTTGATTTGCCGTCTGGTCGCGGACATAGCGAAGTAAAGACTGAGGCGCCTCAGAAAAATGTAACCAAAGATGCGACTCCACTGGCGCGCAAAATTGCAGATGAACATGGCATTGATCTTGCATCTGTCAAATCAAATGGAAACAAGATTGAAAAAGCGGATGTGCTTGCACACATTGAAACGCATCAGACTGCGCCCAAGCCTGCTCCTGTTTCTACTGATATTTCCTCCCCGAAGAAACTCACCCCAGCATCCCCGAAAGCGCGTCAACTTGCCCAACAGCGTGGAGTTGATATTTCAACAGTGACAGGCTCAGGTCCAGATGGAGCCGTGCTTGTGTCAGACGTTGAGAATTATAAAGAAGTCAAGTCATCGGGCAGCCTCGAAACACCCGGCACAGTTTGGCGCGTCATGGCTGAACGCATGTCCGCAAGCTGGACAACGGTTCCGCATTTTTATCTCATGCGCGAAGTGGATGCATCCAATCTCATCGAATGGCGCAACAAAATAATAGCCATAGTTGAAAAACGGGCGGGCATCAAACCCACATTCACTGATCTGCTTGTCAAATTAATCGGCTTTACTTTACGCGATCATCCGCGTTTGAATGCATCGTGGGCGGATGGCAATATTCAATGGAACAAAGAGATCAACATCGGCATTGCCACTGCCATTGAAGACGGACTCATTGTGCCGGTGATCCATAAAGCCGACGAATCTTCCATTGGTGAGATCGCAGTTCAACGGTCAGATTTGATCGAACGGGCGCGCGCAAAGAAACTTCGTCCCGCTGATATATCGGGTGGCACATTTACATTGACCAATCTCGGCATGTATAACGTGGATGCGTTTGACGCAATAGTTAATACCCCGCAAGCTGCGATCCTTTCCGTTGGCAGAATCGCTGACCGCGTTGTACCGGTTAATGGACAGGTGATGATACGACCCATGATGATAATGACCCTTTCGCTCGATCATCGAGTGGTAGAT
The DNA here is from genome assembly GCA_016219545.1 of Chloroflexota bacterium. Classification (GTDB taxonomy): domain Bacteria; phylum Chloroflexota; class Anaerolineae; order Anaerolineales; family Villigracilaceae; genus Villigracilis. The sequence continues at coordinate 74,876 of JACRMH010000007.1, forward strand.
GGCGCCCGTGCAGCGCAATTTCTTGATGATCTTGCAAGCCTTATAGAAAATCCGTTGGGTTTATTGATGTAGGATAAACATGAAGTAATCGTAAATTCCTCACCAACAGATTTTGAAGATAAAGGAGGTGGTCGCAAAAGCGATAAATCGGTAACGGATGTTTGTTAGTAAATCGAACTTTCACTTGAAACCAAAGAAGGAGATTAAATGAAATCGAAACTATTGCATTTGATTGCGAGCATCGTCTTGATCAGCATGCTCATTACCGCTTGCGGACCTGCTGCTACTGCTGCACCTGTCGCGACAGAAGCCCCAGTGGCGACAACAGCCCCTGTAGCCACCGAAGCGCCGACCGCCGCCCCGGAACCGCCGATAAAAATTGGCGCTTCCCTTCCGTTAACTGGCGATTTCTCCGGTCCTGGAACCGCCGCTAAAAAAGGGTATGACCTGTGGGCCGACATGGTCAACAAGTCTGGTGGATTGCTCGGACGCCAGGTTGAGTTAACGATTTATGATAATGCGTCCAACCCCGATACTGCTGTGGCAGATTATGAAAAACTGATCACGCAGGATAAAGTGGACCTGGTCGTTGGTCCTTTCTCCAGCAAACTCGTCATTCCCACATCTGAAGTTGCAAATAAATATGGGTACGCTTTCCCTGAACCTGCCGGCGGCGCTCCGCATGTCTTTGACCGCGGCTTGACCAATATTTTCTTCTGCCAACCGGCTTCCTCCGATGTGCAAGGGGTTCCTTTTGTCAATTACATAATGGCTTTACCGGAAGCAAGCCGCCCCAAGACCTTTGCAGTCATTAGCCAGGATGATCCCTTCACACTAGGTGTAGTTGAGGCCATGGAACCACTGCTGATCGCTGGCGGACTTACCGAAGTGCTCAAAGAGAAATATGCTCCTGACACCAAGGACTTTTCCTCCATCGCTGCCAAGGTCGCCGACCTGAATCCTGACTTGATCCTTGGCGGTACGATGTTCGATGACTCTGTTGCACAGATCAAAGCTTACATTCAGGCTGGCTATCAGCCGAGGGGAGCCTTCTTCACCACTGGTCCTTCGTTGCCCGTGGAATTCGATCAGGCTCTTGGCACAGCTACAGAAGGTATTTTCTCCGCCATGTCCTGGTTTGAAGAATCCACCACCGAGACCAATCCCGAGTTCGTAGCGGCTTATCATGCCATGTACGGAAGTGAAGCCATTGCCGAAGACTCCGCCAATGCGTTCACAGTTGGACAGGTGCTTCAGCAGGCCGTGGAAGGCACCCAGGGTGTCGATAACGCCCAATTGATCACCTACATGCACGCGACGACCTTCAAGACCGTTGTTGGACCGTTGGCGTTCAATGAGCTTGGTCAACCCAAAGGCTCGTTCATGACCTTGCAATGGCAGGGCGGCACATATAAGATCATCGCCCCCGACTATGCCAAGCAGGTTGATGGCATCTGGCCCAAGCCCAATTGGTAATCTGATTCCAAGAGATCGATTTTAGTTTCTGGGGGAGGCATTTGCCTCCCCCAGACTTTCAAGGACGAGGCATCCATGTCGTTACCGTCTGCTCATTTATTCATTCAAACTTTAATTCTTGGAATTTTGGTTGGCGGCGTTTACGCGCTGATGGCTTCCGGTTTGACTTTAATATTCGGCGTCATGAAAGTGATCAATGTGGCGCACGGTGCGTTTTTAATTCTTGGGGCATACCTTACATACCTCCTCTTCCAATGGTTTAAATTGGATCCGATCATTTCCATAGCCATAACAATGCCGCTTTTCTTCCTGTTCGGATGGTTGCTTCAGAAGTATGTGTTTTCACGCATAGAGAGCCCTGAGCAAACTTCAGTGTTGGTGACGTTTGCGCTCGCTCTCATTTTGGAAGGTTTGCTTGGGGCGATCTTTCAGACAACAGCCCGTTCCGTGACGCCTTCCTATTCAACCGCCACCATCATCCTTGCCACATACCGCATACCGGTGACACGCCTTGCCGGGTTTGTGACCGCGCTGGTGGTGTTGCTGATCCTATATTATGTTCTGGAGCGCACAAGATTGGGACGGGCCGTCCGTGCCACGATCCAGGATCCACGCGCCGCTCAATTGGTTGGCGTCAAGATCTCAATGGTATCTGCATTTACATTTGCGCTGGGGGTATCGACTGCGGCCGCAGGCGGATCGCTGTTGAGTATGATCTACACTTTCAACCCGGCCAGTCAGGGTGACTGGGTTGCCAAGACTCTTGCCATCATCGTGTTGGGAGGCATGGGGAGTCTGCCCGGTGCATTGATCGCATCCCTGATACTCGGGGTTATGGAACAATTGACTGCCATTATTGTTACGTTGTATTGGTCGCCGATCGTTTTTTATGTTTTTCTATTCCTTACTTTGATCGTCCGTCCGCAAGGATTGATGGGTGAAGTGATTCGGGAGAAGGGCTAATGCTGAAATTCTTTCGTTCAACTCCTGGGTTGGTAGCGATTCTATTTGTGGTTGGGCTGATTTCGCCCTGGGTCATGCCGAACCAGTATTATCAGCACATCATTGTCATGACCTTGATGGCGGCTGTGATGGCTTCCAGTTGGAATATCATTGGCGGATACGCGGGATATACATCGCTGGGACACGCTGCCTTCTTCGGACTAGGCGGTTATCTTGTAGCATGGACAAATACGCATTATGGCTGGCATCCATTCATCAGTGTTTGGTTCCTGAGTTTGATCGTTGTGGCTGTCGCCCTGGTGATGGGCTGGATCGCGCTTCGCACTCAGGGTTCGGCCTTTGTGGTGGTGACCATTGCAATTGTTTTTATTTTCCGTTTGCTTGCACTCAATTTGGGGAGTATTACCAATGGCGCGAATGGTATGACTCAACCCCGCCCGGGTTGGGGCGGAGCGCAGTGGTCTCCTGAGTTATTCAAGATACCGTTCCTCTACTTCTTCCTTGTGTTGTTGTGCTTGACGATCTTTGCCTCCTGGTGGATCCGAAATTCCAAGTTTGGTCTGGGATTGATTGCCATCCGCGAAGATGAAGGCAAGGCTGAGTCGGTCGGCATTGACACGATGATGTACAAGGTATTGGCATTCGGAATCAGCGCATATTTTGTGGCTGTGGCGGGTGGAATATATTCGTATCTATTCACCTACATTGAACCGGGTTTTGTCTTCGATGTCTTCGTCAGTGTGACGATGGTCTTGATGGCCATCCTTGGCGGACGCGGTACGCTTTGGGGTCCAGTGCTGGGAGCCTTCATCATGCAGCCTCTCTCCATTTGGGTGGTGGGCGCATTTGGCGGATCATCCATCCACCTAACGGTCTTCGGTGGAATTTTGCTGCTGGTCATGTTATTCATGCCGCAGGGAATTTTGCCCGCAGTATCAGAATCCTTGAATAGACGGAAGCAGGTTCAGAGTCCCGCGCAGGAGGCGAAGTAACATCATGCCCATGTTATCAGCAAATAACGTCTCAAAAAGTTTCGGCGGAATCAAGGCAGTCGATTCCTGTTCGATAGAAGTGGAGCGCGGTTCCATCACCGGCTTGATCGGTCCCAATGGTTCAGGCAAGACCACGCTGTTCAATATCATCACCGGTTTCTATCAACTCGATGAAGGTACGATCGTGCTGGAGGATAAACCGATCCATGGTTTGAAACCCAATCAGATCTATCATCGCGGCATTGGACGTACTTTTCAGATCACACGACTATTCTGGAAAATGACGGTGCTGGAGAATATGATCGTCCCGGTAAAGCAGCTTGGCTTGGCGACATTGATGAGTCAGGGCGTGAAGAATTACGAGGAAGAAAAGGCAATGGAGTTGCTGGAAATGGTGGGGCTTGCCAAATTCAGAAACGAGGAGGCGCGCAAACTTTCCTTTGGTCAGCAAAAGCTGATCGAACTTGCCGCTGTCTTGATGTCTGACCCGGCCATGATTCTGCTCGACGAACCTGCCGGAGGCGTGAACCCGGTCATGATCGAAAAAATGATGGACATCGTAGACGAATTGAATCAAAAAGGCACAACCTTCCTATTGGTGGAACATAACATGCGCCTGGTCATGGAACTTTGCCAGCACATCATTGTGCTGGATCACGGACAAAAAATTGCAGAAGGGGAGCCTGCAGAAATTCAAAACAACCCACTTGTTTTGGAAGCCTATCTTGGGAGCACACAAAATGCCAATGCTTCAGCTTGACAATGTGTTTGCCAGTTATATTCCCGGTGTGGAAATTTTGCGCGGGGTCAGCTTGCGCGTGGAACAGGGTGAGATCGTTTGCTTGGTGGGACCTAACGGCGCGGGAAAGTCTACAGTATTGCGCGCGGTTTCAGGTTTTCTCAAACCATCGAAAGGTTCGATCACCTTCAATGGAAAATCCATCGGTGGGATGCCACCCCAGAAAATTCTGACGGAAGGCATTACGCACGTCCCGCAAGGTCACAGCGTTTTCCCGAAGATGACCATCCACGAAAATTTGTTGATGGGCGCGTTTACTGTCATGGATCAAAAAGTGATCGAACAGCGCTTGGAAAAAGTTTATTCCCTTTTCTCCTGGCTGAAAATTCGTTCCAAAGAAAAAGCGGGCAACCTTTCGGGCGGACAACAAAAGATAGTCGAGATCGGACGCGCTCTCATGCTTGAACCGCCGTTGATGATCCTGGACGAACCGTCACTGGGGCTTGCTCCAAAGACCATGTCGGAATTGTTTGAAAATATCCGCGAGTTGAATCGCAACGGCTTGACCATCTTGATGGTCGAACAGAACGCGCGTGAAGGTCTTGCTTCAGCACATCGCGGTTATGTGCTTGAATTAGGCAAGGATAAATTTGAGGGGACGGCAAAAGAATTGCTCGATAGCCCAGAGATGGCGAAGTTGTATCTCGGCGGTTCGACGGATGAGGATTCTTATCGTCGCCGCCGGGGTAGATGGGCATGAGTGGAGAGCTTTGGGCGTTGCTGGCGGGGACGGGCTTCGGTTTCTTTCAGACCGTCAATAGACGTGCCATGGATGGTATGGAGGTTTTCTTTGCCACCTTCATCCAACTTGTGATTTCCGCATTTGTGTTGGCCGGCATCGCGTTGTTCACCGAAGATGTGGGTCTTCTATTCACAGCACATTTCAGTGTGATCCTGAATTTTGCTGCGGCCGGATTTTTTCACTTCTTCATTGGATGGACATTTCTGAACGCGAGCCAAAAAAAGATTGGAGCAGCGCGGACGAGTCCCCTGATTGGTACGACGCCTCTTTTCGCCACCGCAATTGCAGCCTTGACTCTGCGGGAGTTTCCCAGCCTCTTGGCTTTGCTCGGCATCATCTTGATCGTGATCGGCGCATATGTAATTTCAGAAAAATCCGGTGGCAGCGATTCTCATCCAGTAGAAACAGGCTGGCGAAGCGCATGGCTTGGGTTGAGTGCCGCACTTTGCTGGGCGATCAGTCCCATTTTTATTCGCGCTGGATTGAAGGAATTGAATTCTCCTTTGCTTGGCGTGACCGTGGGTTCGGCCGTTAGCGCGCTTGGATATGGGGCCGTTTTACTCTGGCAAAAGTCCCGCGGAATTAAACAAACGGCAACCAACGAGGCCTGGGCATTCAAGATCGTTGCCGGAATTCTAGTGGGTCTTTCCACGTGGATGCGTTGGATCGCACTTGGCTTGGCTCCGGTTGCTGTAGTTTTGGCGATATCAATGGTCTCGACGCCGGTGGTGATCCTGCTTTCGCCCATCGTTGCCGGTAAACATTTGGAACGTGTGACGGTCACTTTGTGGATGGGTGCAATTTTGATTTTAGGCGGCGCGTTGTTATTGACATTTATTTCTGCATAAGGAAATCAATCATGATCATTGATACCCATGCTCATATCATCGTCCCTGAAATTTTGCGCGATGCAAAGCCAGATGAGGAATGGCGTCCGCGCGTGACATGGGAAAATGGAAAACAATTCGTTGAGTATGGACCGAAGCGGATTGGCTCGGCCACGCGGGAATTTGTCATTCCTGAAAAAATCCTCGCAGAAATGTCCGCTTCGGGAGTGGATGCTGTTTTGCTATGTCCCTGGGTTTCACTGGTCCGGTATGAGGCGAATGCTGCAGAATCACTGATCAGTTGTCAGGTCCAGAATGATGCGTTGATCGGTTTGACAGAAAAATATCCAAGACAGGTTTCTGCTCTGGGCATGGTTCCACTTCAGGATGTGGAAATTTCCATCAAAGAACTTGAACGCGTGATGAAGTCTGGTTTGAAAGGCATTGAGATCGGTGCGCATGTCAACGGCGTGTATCCCGGCGATATAAGTTTCCGTCCGTTTTGGGAAGCCTGCGAATCGCTAAACGCATTTGTTTTTATCCATCCCGTGGAAGGCGGCGGGCGGACTGAATTGCGAGATTACTATATGTGGAATGTGATTGGCAATCCGATAGACACCACGATCGCGGCTGGACATTTGATTTTGTCCGGCGTTATGGACGCGTATCCGCACCTGAAAATTTTGCTGGCGCATGGCGGGGGAACATTGCCATACATTCACGGACGGTTGGATCGCGGATTTAAACAACGACCTGAAATCAACAAGGTGATTTCAAAAACTCCAACGGAATATCTCAAACAATTTTATTTTGACACGATTACGCATGATCCAGCCAATTTACGAAGTCTTGTTGATCTTGTTGGCGCGGACCATGTGATGCTCGGTTCTGACTATCCGTTTGACATGGGCAATGAAAACCCGGTCGAACTTGTGCGCGCGGCTGGTTTTGGGGACGAAATTGAAAAAAAGATCCTCGGGGGCAATGCTTCACGGCTGTTTTGGAATGCGTAAAAAAACAAACTAAAGATTTGAACCAAAGGAGAAACTAAATGGATCTTCACATGATGGACCTCTCGGATGAGCAAAAGCAAATGCGGGCAGTCAGCCGCAACTTTGTCGATAAGGAAGTGATTCCTTATATGCATGATCGCCGCGAAGAGGAATGGACAAAGCCTGCCAATCAACGCCAACCCTGGGATTTACTGAAAGCCGCAGATAAATTGGGTTTGCGCGCCTTGGGCGTTCCCGAAAAATACGGCGGTATCCAACTCGAACAACAGGCACAGACCTTTGCCATCATTGCCGAAGAATTATCGCGCGGCGATTCCGGTTTCGCTGACATCATGAGTCAATTGTGGAAGGTTCCGGTCTTGCTTAGCAACATTCTTCCAGAACATCTTCAGGACATTTGGTTTCCCCGCTTCATGGAAGATCCAACTTTCCTGATGGCACATTGTTTGACGGAACCGCGCGGCGCATCTGACCGCTGGCTTCCTTACAATGCACCCGAAGCCGCCATGCAAACAAAGGCGGTTTTTGAAAACGGCGAATGGGTCATCAATGGTCGCAAGCAATTTATCACCAATGGTTATGATGCCAAATTATTTGTGGTGTACGCCAATACGAAACCCGGCGCAGGAATTTCTGAAAGCACTAGCAGTTTCCTCGTTCCGCGTGATACTCCCGGACTCACGCCGGTGCGTGTCAACGAAAAGATGGGGGCCCGTTATATGAACAATGGCGAAATCGTTTTTGAAAATTGTCGCGTGCCGGAAGACCATTTGCTTGTCCGCGATGTGGCGATCAAGAAAGCCGGCGTTTATTTCCGCCCGGGGAAAATTTTGCAGGCGGCGAAGAATCTCGGCGTCGGTGTTGCGGCATTTGAAGATACATCTGCGTATGTCCAGCAATATGTCCAAGGTGGGAAGATTTTGATTAAGCATCAAGCCGTCGCCAACACAGTTGCGGACATGGCAATAAAAATCGAAACAACGCGCGCCTTCACGCGTTATGCGGCACGCGCAATTGATGTCGGGTCGTCGGACGCGGAGAAGTTATGTCTCATGGCGAAAACCTACGCGGCAGACGCCATCTTCGATGTTTGCAAGGATGCGATGGAATTGCAGGGCGGCAGCGGCGTGATGGTTGAAGTCGGAATGGAAAGACATTTCCGCGATGCGGCTATCTATTTACACATGGATGGCACGCAGGATGTTCACCGCTTCAAGATCATCCGCAACATGTTCCCTGAAACGGCAGGCAATTACGCTGGTAACGATTAGATTTGAACCAGTGTCATCCTGAGCGTAGCGAAGAATCTTAAACTTGCAGTAAAGACCCTTCGCTTTCGCTCAGGGTGACATTATTCTTGGAGAATTTTATGACTGATGAAAGAGTCGAAGCCGCCATCAAGAATTGGGCGCCGCGCTTTACATCGCAGGGCGTGGACTATAACGATTTTTTTGGCACCACTGCCCGCCTGCAAAAATGGGAAGACTGGTGCCGTGAGTGGTGCGTCACCGGTGATATTCATTATGATCTCGCACAAAAAGCTGAAGCCAAAAATCAGCGCTTGAGTGCGGGTGAAGCGTATATTGGCGCGGCGCTGTGCTATCACTTCGGGCGTTTTGTTTTTCAGGCTTTTCACGATGATTACATGTTCGCTTCAAACAAAGCAGTGGATGCGTTTTCGAGAGGATTGAAATTTCTTGACCCAACTGCCGAGCGGATCGAGATTCCATTTGACGGTGCGACCATGATTGGGACTCTGCGTCGTCCTGCTGACTCAAATAAACCGCCGCTCGTTCTTCTCCTGCCCGGGTTGGATTCCACCAAAGAAGAATTTTTCTACTGGGAGAATGTCTTCCTCAAACGCGGACTCGCGACCTTCTCGCTCGATGGACCCGGTCAAGGTGAGTGCGGATACAACTCATTCATCCGCTCCGATTATGAAGCGGCAGTTTCTACTACTTTGGATGTGTTGACGAAGCGATATGATATTGACGTAAATCGAATCGGACTCGCTGGCGTCAGTCTAGGCGGGTATTACGCACCGCGCGCCGCAGCTTATGAGTCTCGAGTCAAAGCGGCGGTGGGGAATTGCGGTCCCTGGGATTTCAGCGAATGCTGGTCAAGCCTGTCATCGCTAACACGCGATGCGTTCCAGTTTCACTCCGGCGCAAAGAACGAAACGGAAGCCATCGCGAACGCGCACAAGTTGTCATTGGATGGTTCGGCGCAAAAAATAAAGCAGCCTTTGCTTATCATCCATGGAAAAATGGATCGTTTAATTCCGTGGGAGCAAGCATACAAGATCGTGGATGCAGTCGGCAAAAACGCCGAGTTGGTGATGTTTGAAAATGGCAATCACGTTTGTAACAACATCCCTTATCTCTACCGCCCGCTGACCGCTGACTGGCTCAAGGAAAAACTCGGATGACATATCCGCGCTTCTCTCCTGCTGAATTTGAACGCCGCAACAATCTTGCGCGTGACTTGATGCGTAAGGAAAACTTGCAGGCATTGGTCATCTTTGGCAATTCGGGCAATTACCGCCACAACGAAGCCAATGTTTATTGGTTAACCAATTATCTCGAACTGCATCACAACTATCTGGTCATGCCGCTGGAAGGCAACCCCACTTTGTTGGTGGGATTCATCAACCACGTGCCGAATGCGCGTTTGGTTTCGGTCATTGAAGATACGCACTGGGGAAGTTATGAACCCGCCAAAGAAATTTCCGCGCAACTGAAAAAGGACGGAATTGGAAATGGTCGCGTTGGACTAGTTGGAGTCAACGCCACGTTTGGCATGGGCATGCCTTATCAACATTTCGCCATGCTCTCACAAAGTCTGCCTGAAATCGAGTGGGTGGATGTGACTCGCAACTTTGCCAGTCTGCGTGTGGTCAAAAGCGAAGAGGAATTCGAGTGGTTGCAGAAAGCCGCCGAGTTCACCGATGACACTGTCACCGCGCTGGAAAAAGAAACCAAGCCTGGCATGACTGAATTTGAATTGATCGGAATCATCGAAGGCGCTTATCGCCGCAAAGGTGGGCAGCCGCATCTGGCATATCTGCGCGCCATGCCAATGAATGGGCCAACGGCTTGTGTCCCTTCGCAGAACGTCAGCGACCGCGTCATTCAAAAAGGCGATGTCATCATCATGGAGATCAGCGCAAGTTATTATGGCTATTCTGGACAGATTCAACGCCCCATCGCGGTGGCGGCTGACCCAACGCCCGAGTGGAGAAAACTCTTCAACATTGGCGAACAGGCTTACGGTCAGATTTGCCGCGTGCTCAAGCCTGGAGCAAATGAAGGCGATGTAATTCAATCCGCATCCAGCATCGGTGAGGCAGGTTATCGGGTCTATGATGATTTGATTCACGGTTTTGGTGTGGACATCCAGCCGCCCTTGATTGACCAAAGTTGCTGCAAGTTTTGGGAAGAGAAAAAATCTGCACCCGCTGGAAGAATGATTTTGAAGGACATGGCGATTGTGGTGCAACCGAACCCGATCACGCCCGACGAGCGGATGGGCCTGCAGGTCGGCGGGCTAACGCGCGTGACGGAGGACGGCGCGGTCAGTTTGCAAAAGTATCCGTTGAAGTTTGTGGTGGCGAAAGGCTAACATGCAAATTAAAGATTCGTTTGTCATCAACGCTCCGCAGGAAAAAGTTTGGGAATTGATATTTGATATTCCAAGACTTAGCAAGTGCGTGCCAGGGATTGAATCGGTTGAAGTAGTGGACGATAAAACCTATCGCGGCAAACTTGTTGTGAAGGTCGGACCGATCAAATCAGAATTTACTGGCACGGTCACGCTGACTGAAATCACTGCGCCGAATCGGATCGTTGGAACCGTTGATGGCGATGACAAAGCCAGCGCGTCCATGGTCAAGGCTGGTTTTAGTGGAACACTCACGCCTGTTGAAAACGGAACCGAAGCCGCATTCATCATTGATGTCAACTTGCGCGGACGACTTGCGCAATTTGGCGGTCCTGTTATTACAGCGACGGCGAAAAAATTAACGGCTGAATTTGCAAAGAATTTGCGAGCGCAACTTGAGTAATTTCTGGTCATCCATCAGCTAGCTGATGGATGACCAGCTTAAGCTCGGACAGCTTGCTGTCCGACTCCAGAGTATATGAATCAAATCAAATTTCTTGAACCAACTACTTTCTCCGAAGCATCGACATTGCTGGCTGAACGTGGCGATGACGCAAAAGTCATCGCGGGCGGCGTGTCTGTCACGTTGATGCTTCAACAGAAATTGATATCGCCTTCGATTTTGGTTAGCCTTGGCGAAATCGTTAATGGCGATTTCATTCGGCTTGAGTCCGATGGATTGCATATCGGCGCGCTGGCGAAACTTCACGACCTTGAACGTTCGCAAATCGTGCGCGAGTTTTGTCCCGCGTTGGCGCATACTTTCAGCGTTGTCGGAAATGTGCGGGTGCGCAACCAAGCCACGCTCGGCGGAAATTTGTCAGCGGCGGATTATGCGGCAGATCCTCCGTCGATGCTGATGGCGCTTGATGCGCGGGTGCAGGTTCAAGGCGCGGAAAAGAAGCGTGAAATTCCTCTCGACGAATTTTTTCTTGGTTTCTATACCACCGCGCTTGAGTCAACTGAAATCCTCACTGAGGTCATTATTCCCAAACCTGCGCGCGCCGCGTATTTCAAATACACTTCCATTTCTGCCGAGGGGCGTCCGTGTGTGGCGGTGGGTGTTGCTGCGGATTTTGATTCTGATTTGTGTAAAGACTTGCGGATTGCGGTGGGCGCGGCAGTTGAGACGCCTCAGCGAATCGAAAGTGCCGAAGCGATGGCACGCGGTCAAACCCTGACCGATGAACTGGTCGCTGCTATTGCGAATGAATACTCGCTGACGCTTGACCCGCTCACCGACGTGCGCGGCTCGGCATGGTATCGCAGGGAGATGATCCGCGTGTTCGTGCAGCGCGCGTTGGAGGAGGTGCGGAATGATCGGTAAATCGGTTCCGATGCTTGACGCGCTGGCGCGCGTGACGGGCGAAGTGGATTACATGGTGAACCTGCGCCTGCCGAACATGCTGGTCGGAAAAATTGTGCGCAGTCAGTCGCCTCATGCGAAATTATTGAAAGTGGATACAACGAACGCGTTGCAAGTTTCAGGTGTGGTTGCAATTTTGACAGGCGCAGATTTAGGCGCGAACGCTTTTTACGGCGCGGCGATTAAAGATCAAGGCGTGGTAGCAGTGGATCGTGTGCGATATGTCGGTGAACCTGTCGCCGCAATTGCCGCTGAAAATGAAGATGTCGCCGAAGAAGCCGCGATGTTGTTGGATATCGAATACGAAGAATTGCCATCCGTGTTCGACGCGCAGGAAGCTATTCAATCAGGCGCGCCAACCTTGCATGAAAAATATCCGAACAATATTTTCATCCATTCCAAATTGCGTCATGGTGACATGGATGCCGCGTTTGCCGAAGCGGATGAAATTTTTGAAGACACGTTCACCAGCCCACTCGCACAACAATCTTCACTGGAACCACACGTCACTGCCGCGCAATGGGATGGAGATCAACTAACGGTTTGGGCGGGCACGCAAGCGCCGTACATGGTGCGGCGAGTGTTATCTGAAAATTTTGGAATCTCACAGGAAAAGATACGTGTTGTCGTTCCATCGCTGGGCGGTTCTTACGGCGGCAAGGGACATATCCGTATCGAGCCACTGGTGGCGGCAATGTCACGCAAGACGAACGGGCGACCCGTGAAATTTTTATTGTCGCGTGCTGAAGAATTTGTCACGGTGACGAAACACGCCGCGTCGATCACATTGAAAACAGGTGTGAAGCGTGACGGCACATTCACTGCGCGACAAGTAACCGTTTATTGGAACGGCGGCGCGTATGCGGACGCGAGTCCGCTGTTGGTGCCGCAAGGCATGGTGCGCGCGGTAGGACCGTATCGCATTCCCGCCGTGCATGTGGATTCGTATGGCGTTTACACGAACCTTCCGCCTGCGGGCGCGTATCGCGGCGCGATGAGTTCACAGGCTACGTGGGCTTATGAATCGCAGATGGATATTATTGCGCGCAAAATGGGATTTGATCCGCTGGAATTTCGATTGAAGAATCTCTTTGTCTCTGGCGATCATTTTGCCACAGGCGAGACGTTGCATGATGTTCATTTTGTGGATTGTTTGGAAGCATCTGCAAAAGCGATGAACCCTTCGACTTCGCTCAGGGCGAAAGTGGGACGCGGCTATGGTGTGATGATGAAGAGCACGGTATCCACGTCCAAGTCACAGGCTCGGATGAGTCTTGCGGATGATGGAAAGGTGACGTTGTTTACATCCACCGTCGAAATGGGACAGGGCGCGCACACGGCAATGGCGCAGATTGCGGCTGAGTCTTTGAGGATTCCATTTGAGATGGTGCGCGTTGTTGGACCTGATACAAATGTCACGCCATTTGACTCGACCACGTCCGCAAGTAGAACGACGAACATGATGGGCAATGCGGTTATCGCGGCGGGAACATCTTTGAAACGCAAACTCATTGAGTTAGCTGCTCCGCTTTTGGAAATTCCCAGTGAAGAGTTGCTCGCTGAAAATGGAAAAGTTTTTGCAAAAGAGACTTCCATTTCATACGCCGAGATTCTCAAACGCAATAATTTGAATTCGCTCGAAGAGACTGGCGAATATTCGACCGCTTCCAAAATGGATCCCGAAACGGGACAGGGCAAAGCGACTCCGCACTGGCACCAGGGTGCGGGCGCGGCGGAAGTGGAAGTGGATACTGAAACAGGTCATGTGACCATCTTGCGCTATACCAGTGCGGCATTTGCGGGACGAGTTGTGAATCCGCATCTGGCGCAGTTGCAAAATGACGGCAATGTGATTTTTGGACTCGGTCCGACGTTGATGGAAGAAATGATTCTGGATGGCGGGCAGGTGACGAATCCAAATTTGGCGGACTATGCAATTCCGTCCATTCGCGATATTCCATTGGAATTGATCAGCGTATGCATCGAATCAGACGAACAGGAATTGCATGGCATCGGCGAGATGACTCTGCCGCCTGTCGCGCCTGCGATTGCAAACGCCATCGAAGACGCGATTGGAGTCCGCATTAAAGATTTGCCGATCACTGCCGAGAAAATTTTGCACGCTTTACAGGAGAAGTCTAAACCATGATTCTGAATGTAAACGGGAGCAGGCACGAGGTCAAGGCAGAAGCGAGAATGTTGCTCGACATCCTGCGCGAGGATTTGAATCTAGTCGGCACGAAGGAAGGCTGCGGCGTCGGCATGTGCGGCGCGTGTACCGTGTTGGTGGATGGCAAACCGTTCAGCAGTTGTCATCTGTTGGCGGAGCAGGTTACGGGGAAGGAAATCACCACGATTGAAGGATTAAGCCGCGACGGAAATCTTCATCCAGTGCAACAAGCATTTTTGGATAAAGGTGCGTTTCAGTGCGCGTACTGTACGCCGGGTTTTGTGTTGACCACGATTGCGCTGCTAAATGAAAACCCGTCACCGAGCGATAACGAGATCCGCGAATATCTTTCGGGGAATTTGTGCCGCTGCGGATCGTATCAAAATATTTTGCAGGCGGTGAAAGCCGCAAGTGAGATGATATGAAAAAGAATTTGTTATCTCCGTTGTATGTCAAAAAATTGAGCACAGATAATCCGCCGTATCAAACCAACGAAACCTATCAGCGTTTTGACCAGCGTAATAATTTAACGGTGGGTCGCCCAAGTTGGGATGAAGATTTCAAGCCGCTGTTACGCAAAGGGATGGAAGTGCGCGTCAAAAAAATCAAGGCGGACGTGTCAAGTTATCAGTTGAAAGATTACAGTTTGTTCGACGCGGGCGGCGTGATCACGTGGCGCAATGGCAGCGCCATCAATCATTCGAACCGCGGCTTTACTTCCTGGTCAACGCTGGGAAGCAAACTTCCGCCTTGCGTGGAGAAGTGGCAAGGCTCTCCCGAAGAAGCGACCAAGATGGTCAAGCGTGTGGCTCGTTATTTCGGCGCGCAGTTGGTTGGCATCACGCCTCTCAACAAAAACTATATTTACTCGCATTCTTATTGGAGCGACGGCGCGCACAAGGAAATCATTTTTGCAGACGCGGAAAAACCCGAAGAGACCGATACGCAAATGGTCATCCCAGAGAAAATGCAATGGGTCATCATGATGGGCATCCCGATGGACATTGACATGATGGATTACACGCCGTCGCCGCTGGGTTGCGCCGAGACGCGTATCACGTACAGCAAGATGGGTTTGATGGTGGCGGGCGTGGCGGAATTTTTGCGCGGCATCGGTTACAACGCGATTCCGTCCATCAACGATTTGGGTTTGAACGTGCCGATGGCAATTGACGCGGGCTTCGGCGAGCAAGGACGCAACGGCAAAATCGTCACGCCTGAATTTGGTCCGAGCCTGCGCTTGTGCAAAGTTGTCACCGATTTGCCGCTCGTGCGCGAC
This sequence comes from Chloroflexota bacterium, assembly GCA_016219545.1. Classification (GTDB taxonomy): domain Bacteria; phylum Chloroflexota; class Anaerolineae; order Anaerolineales; family Villigracilaceae; genus Villigracilis. Next base: position 90,163 of record JACRMH010000007.1, read on the forward strand.
ACCCCGATTCGATTCGGCGTCACGGAGTTTTGCGAAGTCTGCAAAAAATGCGCGGACGAATGTCCCGCTCACGCCATCTCAACGGGCGAGCGCACCTGGGGACGCGACAGCGTCTCGTGCAGTCAGGGACATTTCACGTGGCATCTCAACAACGAAGCCTGCCGCAAATATTGGGATCTCGGCGTCGCCGCGAATTGCACCAGTTGCATCCGCGCCTGTCCGTTCACCAAACATCCTGGGCTCGTGCATGAAATTGTCCGCACGTTTGTTTCCAATCTGCCCGCCACCGATCCGTTCATGAAAAAAATGGATGACTGGTTGGGATATGGCAAAGAAAAAGATGGCGTTCGATTTTGGAATGAGTAGATAATGCGCGCAGTCGTTTTTACAGAACCCGATCATTTTGAACTGGCGGATGTGCCCGATCCCGCTTCGGGACCTGACCTGATAACTGTTTCTGTTAAAGCGACCACGATCTGTGCGACGGATGTTAAGATCCTGCATGGCACGGTTCCCTTTGTAAAATTTCCGCACATCCCAGGTCATGAGTTTGGCGGCGAGATTGTTGAAGCCGGCGCGAATGTCAAAGGCTTACGCGTCGGTGATTTGGTCGGAGTTGAAGCGCATGTGGGATGCGGCAAATGTCCGCGTTGTTTGGAAGGGCTGTATAACCTGTGCGAGAATTATGGAAATTTAGAATCAGGTCACACGCATATCGGTTTTACCGTCGCGGGCGGACTCGCGGAATATTGCGCCGTCCCTGCCAAAGCTGCGCATATCATGCCTGAAGGTTTGAATGCAAGTCATGCCATGTTTACAGACACGTTGGGAATTGTCCTATGGGCGTTCGAACGCGCAGGCGGCGTGAAAGGCGGCGAGACGGTTGCTATCGTTGGTCCTGGCGCGTTGGGTTTGCTGGCAGTACAAGTCGCACGCGCATTAGGCGCGGGAAGAATCATCGTGATTGGAATCCCATCGGATGGAAAGCGGCTGGAATTGGCGCGTCGCTTGGGTGCTGATGATGTTGTCGTGGCAGAAGCAAGTCAAAGTCCCGCGCGAAGCGTGCGTGAGTTGACGAATGGTCAAGGTGTTGACCTCGTTATCGAATTTGCAGGCACATCCGACGCGGGCAAACAGTCGCTGGAAATGGCGCGGCGTGGTGGACGAGTCGTCCTGGCTGGCGCGACAAGTCCGGGGCGCGAGTTGAACGTGGATCTAAGCGTTATCGTGCGCGGACATTTGAATGTGTTCGGTTCGGTGGCGAATCCGCAAAGCATTTCGCGGCGCGCCAACGTGATGATGCAAGAAGGGCTGGTGGATGTGACGCCGCTGATCACACATGAGTTGCCGCTGAGCGAATTTTCGTCGGCATGGGAAATGTTTACGGAAAGAATTGGAAATCCCATTCGGATCATGATGTATCCCTAGTGGAGGGCAGATGCGCGCTTTGGTGAAGACGGCAATTGGGCAGGGAAATTTGGAGTTGCGGGATGTTCCCATTCCGCAGGTGGACGCAGGCGAAGTGTTGATCCGTGTGCGCGCCTGTGGAATTTGCGGAAGCGATTTGAAAATCCAGGATGACTGGCATCCATATACGCCACCCGTTGTGATCGGACACGAGTTCGCAGGTGAGATCGTGGAAGTCGGCTTGAATGTTTCAGGTTGGGTGATGGGTGACCGTGTGGTCTCGGAACAACACGTCAAGGCTTGCGGACAATGCCGCCAGTGTTTGACGGGACATGCATTTGCTTGCAGTGCCAAGCGTGCGCCAGGTTATTTCACGGATGGTGCATTTACGGAATTTATCAAAGTACCCGCGTGGTTGTTGCATCGCATTCCATCGAATTTGAGTTTTGTCGAGGCTGCATTTGCCGAACCTTCCGCAGTTGCAGCACATGGCGTGTTGGATCGGACAGGAATTTTCCCCGAGGATGTTGTCTTGATTTTAGGCTGCGGACCGATTGGGTTGGTATCCGCAAAAATGGCTCAGTCTGCGGGTGCTTCGAAAGTAATCATCACCGGTGTTGATCATAATGAAAAGGCACGGCTTCCAAAAGCGCGTGAATTAGGGATAGATTATGTGGTCAATGTGATGCAATCGGACTTGACTGCTTTGGTCAACGATTTGACACATGGCGAGGGTGCGGATGTTGTCATTGAGTTGTCAGGTGCTTTGCCGGCCATTGACCAATCTTTTCAACTTGCCCGCCGATTGGGTCGTGTTGGTATTATCGGACAACCTCCAGCCGACGAAATAAAAATCCCATACCGCCAAGCCATGTTCCGCGCGTTGACAGTATCATTTAGTTACAGTTCGAAATATACGAGTTGGGAAAGAGCGCTGTCATTGTTCGAGCGTGGCGCGGTCAAGCCGTCGCAATTTATCACACACGTCTTGCCGCTGCAAGAATGGTCGCGCGGATTTGATTTGTCCCGCAGCGGCGAAGCGGTCAAGGTTGTACTTGAACCATAAGCAATCGGTGGTTGAGTAGCCCGAAGCGATAGCGAAGGGCGTATCGAAACCACCAGTAACTTGTGAACGCCAAAAATGTGGTCTCAATACGAGCGAGAAAAGCACTCGCTCTACTTGATCACCACTTGAATCAAAAATAAAAAGGAGAATCCATGAGCATCCCAAAAACCATGAAAGCCGCAGTGTTGTTCAACTTCGGTGATTTGCGGGTCACTGAAGTCCCCGTGCCTTCGCTGGGAGTGGGCGAGGCGCTGGTCAAGGTCCATTCGGTTGCCATTTGCGGAAGCGACCCAGCTATCATTGCCAAAGGCTGGAAGGGCTATCCAAAACTGGGTGAATTTATTCCAGGACATGAATTCACCGGAACGGTGGTTGCCATTGCGCCCGATGTCACTGAACTCAAGGAAGGTGACCGCGTGGCTGTTGAGCCCCACAAAGGCTGCGGTCGCTGTGAGAACTGTCTGCGCGGACTTTACACCACCTGCCTCAATTATGGCAATTACAAAAAGGGTCATCGCCATTATGGTTTCAGCACCAACGGCGGATATGCCGATTACGCAGCTTGCCATATCAACACGCTGCATAAAATTCCCGACAGCATTTCATTTGAAGAAGGCTCGATGCTCACTGGCGCAGGGACGGTCTTGTATGGCTACGATCGTATCGGATGGATTCATCCTGGTGAAACCGTTGTGGTGAGCGGACCTGGTTCGATTGGATTGATCTCCGCGCACATTGCCAAAGTTCTCGGAGCAGGACGAGTCATCCTGACCGGAACACGCGCGGACCGCCTGGCTGTTGGCAAAAAAATGGGAGTGGACATTACCCTCAATATCAACGAAGTCAATGTTCGTGATGAGATCATGGAACTGACGAACGGCATCGGCGCAGATATGGTTGTCGAATGCACAGGTCAACCCGCGCCCGCGGCGGAAGCGTTGGAGATCATCCGCAAGAATGGGCGTATTTCTTACAATGGAATCTACCACGAGCAGGTCACGCTGCAACTTGATAAGATCGTCCAGTGGAATCTACTCATCACGGGACCGAAGGCCGAAGGGATGTTGAATCTCGAACGCGCAATTCCGTTGATGGCGGATGGACGCATTAATCTCAAGCCGTTGCATACACACACATTCAAACTGGATGACATCAATAAAGCGTTCGATACTTTCACAGGTCGCGTGGGCGGCGCGATCAAAGTGATTGTCCAACCATAAGGAGATAACATGAGCAAATACAATTGGCAAATTCCGCCGAGCGGCGGTCACATGGATTTACCGGATGGGATTTATTTCCAGAACATGACCATGCTGGAAGTGGAAGCGCGTTTGAAAAAGAATGACTTCATCATTATTCCCGTTGGAAGTTCGGAGGCGCACGGTCCGCACGCCTGTTATGGCGAAGATACATTCCTGGTCACGCGCATGGCGGAAGCGGTGGCGAAGCAAACGGGTTGCACGGTCTCGCAACCGATTTGGTTTGGTAGTCATCCATATCATCACATCGGAATGCCTGGCACGATTCCCGTGGATGAAGATACGTTTACAGCATATCTGAGTTCGGTCATTGCTGGATTTTGGAATGCGGGTTTCCGCAAACAAATTCTGCTTAATGGTCATGGACAGGAATATGTCATTCCAACAGCCATGCACCGCTTCGCGAAAAAATACCAGGTACCGGCTGTTTTGGTTAACCTCAATTGGTATTATGCCATCCAGCCTTTTGTGAAAGATAAGGCGCATGGTGGACCGTTCGAGACTCCCTTCGTTCATGCCGATGAAGCCGAGACATCTTTCTCGCTTGGACTCTTCCCGGAAATGATTCACATGGAAGATGCCATTGATACGGAAGGTCACGGCTTTTTGCCAGCGGGTCATGTGGACTCGGCCGCGAATGCCTATCAACGCGCCATTCCGTGGTATGGGCATGTCGGTCTCGGCACGATTGAGATCATCGGCAACCCCGAAGGCGTGGTCGGCAAAGCTACGCTTGCCAGCGCGGATAAGGCCCGCCCAGGCATTGAGGCCTTGCTTGATTACATGGTTAAACTCCATGATGACATCATGGAAAAATTTCCCGTGGGCAAACTGCCTGACGCCAATCTTGTCACGCAGCGCTTCACGCAGGAGCAGGTGGACGAATTGATTCGCGGTCCACTACATGGCGGCAAACATTTATATACTGTTGCCTGGCCGCCAACATAAAATCAATCTGCGTAATCTGTGAAATCTGTGGATATAACTTATGACTGATATTGTTACCTTCGGCGAGACAATGATCCGCCTCTCGCCGCCCGATCACCTGAGACTTGAACAAACGAGTTCTCTCAACCTGTCTGCGGGCGGCGCAGAGTTGAATGTCGCTGCTGGCGTTGCGCGTCTCGGATTCGAATCCGCCTACGTGAGCCGACTGCCGTCGAATCCGCTGGGACGACTCATCGCAAACAAAGCCCGCGAGTTCGGCGTGGATGTGAGTCACATCGTCTGGGCGGATGGCGAGCGGGTTGGCGTTTATTTTGTTGAATATGGTGCCGAGCCACGTCCGACCCGTGTTTATTATGATAGAAAAGATTCCGCGTTTGCTCACATCCAACCCAGTATGGTGAATTGGGATGAAGTTTTGCACGGTGTGAAATTATTTCATGTCGGTGGAATTACGCCAGCGCTAAGTGCGTCTGCATTCGCGACTCAGAAAGAAGCGATGATTGCCGCGCGCAAGGCAGGCTGTCTCGTCAGTTATGATGTCAACTATCGCGCCGCGTTGTGGCCAATCGAAGAAGCGCGCAAGGCACAACTTCCATTGATGGAGCACGTGGATATTTTGATCACCTCCCTGCCTGACCAGCCCAATATTTCTGAATTGCTTTCGGGGCTGAATGGAGATAATCCCGAAGATGTGGCGCAAAAGGTGGCGGAAAAATTTGGATTCAAGGCTGTGCTGGTGTCGATGCGAAAATCTCTTTCTGCTCAACGCGCTTCATTAACTTCTCTCGCGTTTGCTGAAAATCAAACTTACACAGATCGCCGTTATGAGGTCGAGACCATTGATCCGCTTGGTGGCGGGGATGCGTGTGTCGCTGGATTCTTAACAGGTTATCTTGAAGGCGATGTTCAACATGCCGTGAGACTGGGCAACGCATTTTCCGCTTTGCAGCAAACCGCGCCGACCGATCTTCCGTGGCCAACGCGCGCCGAAGTGGAAGCATTGATCGTCGAAGGCAAAACCAGCATGAGTCGTTGAATGAGATCGCATTTTGAAATCTTAAAGAAAATTTTAGATGAAAAAATAATCGCCATTGTTCGGCTGGAGAACGCGGAGTATTTTCTCGAAGTGGCACAAGCGCTGAAAGCAGGCGGCATTTCGGTCGTTGAATTTACGCTGACAACATCAGGCGCGTTGGATATGTTGAAAGAAGTCTCTGTTCGTTTCGGCGATGAAATGTTGATCGGCGCGGGAACTGTTCTCGACCCGGAAACAGCGCGCGCCGCGATCCTTGCCGGCGCGGAATTTATCGTCACGCCAACATTCAACCCCGCCACAATCGAAATGTGCAGGCGTTACGGCAAACCAATTGTGGCGGGCGCTATGACTCCCACTGAGATGTTGAACGCCTGGCAAGCGGGCGCTGATTTGGTAAAAGTTTTTCCCGTTGGCAACATTGGCGGCGTGGACTACATCAAGTCCGTGCTTGCACCTTTGCCACAGCTTAGACTCGTGCCAACTGGCGGAGTTAACATGGAGAATGCCGTGCAGTATCTAAATGTAGGCGCGGTTGCTGTTGCTGTGGGGGGAGGTTTGGTTGACAAGAATTCAGTTAAGCGCGGTGACTGGAATTTAATCACTGCTGAAGCACAGCGTTTGGTCAAAGCAGTAATGAGTTCAACTTGAACTTATTACTGCTTTATTCCTTCTTCAACTATGGGCGATTCCCCAGGATTTCCGCGAGGTGAACGGATTGGATATCTTCACTCCTCGCAGATTTGCATTGGTGCGTGCCCATATAAAAAATTAGTAACAGTTCACGACTTTAATAGAAAAGTGGTGTTATAAAAGTCATGATAACAGAAATGGTGAAGTTGAAAATGGAAGAGCAATCACGTGAAGAACTAATCACGCTGATCTATGAACTGGCAAAAGAGATCAGTGAATTGAAAGCAGAAATTACGCGGTTGAAGCAACCACCAACAACATCACAGAACTCATCCCAACCGCCCTCGCGGGATTTCAAATCGTCTACGAAGAAGCGCAAGCGGAGCAAGAAGAAAGGCGCCAAGCCTGGACACGAAAAACAAGAACGTCAGTTGGTAGAGAACCCGAACAAGGTCATCGAAGTGTATGTAGATCATTGCGAAAACTGCCACCTCAATTTATTGGATCAAGTTCCAGTACAAGTAATACGTCGTCAGGTTACAGAACTGCCTGAGATCAAACCTGTGGTGATAGAAACCAGACAATATGAAGTGCTCTGTCCCTGTTGCAGAGCACTCCAACGCGGGAAATTACCCGAGGGCTTGGAAGCCGGGCGATACTTTGGTCCACGTTTAGAAGCGGTAGTAACAGACCTGCACCATGAAAATCATGTTGGCTTCAAGCGGTTATTGAAGATTTGCGAAGAGTTGCTTGGCTTGACCTTGAGTGCAGGCGGGGCAGTTTCAATCGTGGAACGCGCAGGCAAAGCGGCGCAAGCAGAAGCAGAGGCGATTGGCGAGCGATTTCGCAAAAGCAAAGTGATAGGTAGTGACGAAACCAGCGCCCGTGTGCATGGAAAGAACTGGTGGCAATGGGTCTTTGTCGGAGAGCGCTGTGAGTATCATCTGATCGAGCCAAATCGTGGATATGATGTGGTTGAAAAATTCATGAGGGAGTGCGAAGCGGAAGTTTGGGTATGCGATTGCTGGAAAGCACAATTGAATGCCCCTGCCAAAGTACATCAAATCTGTCTGGCGCATCAAATCCGGAACTTGCAAGGGCTGATGGAAAAGCGCCCACGTTTGGCTTGGGCAAGAGAAATGCAAATGCTGTTTCGCAAAGCGATACATCTCAGAAATCGGCAGGAGAAAATGACAGCCGGTGGATACAAAAGACAAACCGCGCTGATCGAGACCCGCTTGGAGCAACTGCTTGAACGAACATTCAAAGGCTTGGGCAGAAACCTGTTGGAGCGCTATCGAAAATATCGCACTTCACTCTTCATCTTTTTACATCGCACAGATGTACCCGCTCACAATAATGCCTGCGAACGCGCTTTGCGACCGTCTGTGATTCATCGGAAAGTTCTGGGAAGTTTCCGATCTGATTGGGGCGCTCAGGCGTATGCGGCTTTAGCCACCGTTTTAAATACTGCCAAGCGAAATGGACAGAGTGCATTTCAAAAATTAGTGCGGTTGATGGGCGCTCCCGTTTTACATTTCCTGTCACCGTCTATCTGACTGTGAACTGTTACAAAAATTATAGTCCCACGCCGATAAATTGAGTTGACACCATGGACGGCGCGATGTTGCAGAGCGCATCAAACTCTGACTTTCATCCTGCAATTAGCGCAACACCCTTATCTCCCCTATTAAAAACACACTCCCTTGCTGTCAAAGCTGGGGAGTGTGGGGCATGATCATTTATGAGAGAGAAGTCGAATACCTGTAAGGAGCATTCCGCAATATAAAGAAATTTATCCTTGTTATTGAAAATTTATCTCATATCTGGGGCTATGCTATGGTATGTAGTGAAGTAGGACGGAATTTATATCCGTATACAATCAATCCCCACCATATCCTTCATCCTAAGGATTATGCTAACAACTTAGTTTTGTCATCCCATCATAATCTTCGGACGGTACTGCAACGCCTCTGCCAAATGCACGGACTGGATATCCTCACTCCCCGCCAAGTCCGCGATGGTGCGTGCGAGTTTCAAAATGCGATGATAAGCCCGGGCCGATAAATTGAGCTGACTCATTGCCGAGCGCATCAAGCTCTGACCTTCGTCCTGCAACTGACAAAATTGGCGGATCTCCCCGATGCGCATGTCCGCGTTGCAAATAACATCGGTACTTAGGGAACTGGGATTCGTAAAACGGGTGTGTTGGATGTTTCTGGCAACCTGCACACGCTTGCGAATCGACTCGGATGTTTCACCGACTTTGTTCCCGCTTAACTTTTCATAATCCACTCTGGGTACTTCGATGTGAATATCAATACGGTCGAGAATGGGGCCGGAGATTCGCTTTTGATATTTGGTAACCGTGGCAGGAGCGCAGGTGCAGGGTTTTAGTGAATCTCCAAAATAACCACACTGACAGGGATTCATGGCTGCGATCAATTGAAAGTTCGCTGAAAAAGTGAGTGAGCCTTTGGCGCGGCTGATGGTGACGACCTTATCTTCCATCGGCTGGCGCATCACTTCGAGGACGCGTGTTCCAAATTCAGGGAATTCATCAAGGAAGAGCACGCCGCGATGGGCAAGGGATATTTCACCGGGCTTGGGGATATTTCCACCGCCGACCAAGCCAGCATGGCTAATGGTGTGATGCGGTGAACGAAACGGACGATGACGAATTAATGGAGTTCCTGCAGGGAGTTGGTCCGCAACGGAATAGATGCGAGTCACATCCAATGATTCTTCGATACTCATTTCAGGCAGGATGCCGGGCAGTGCACGTGCGAGTAATGTTTTACCCGCTCCCGGGCTCCCAACCATCAGACAATTATGTCCACCCGCCGCGGCCACTTCGAGTGCGCGCTTGACGTGTTCCTGTCCTTTTACTTCACTGAAGTCTGTTGGTGTGAATAATGGCTCAAGAGAATCTGCCGAGGGGAGATAAGGCTCAATGAAACGGCGACCAGATAAATGGTCGAAGAGATCGGCAAGCGTTTTGACCGGTATGATCTCAAGGTCGGGGATCAAAGCCGCTTCGGGCGCATCCACTTCAGGGACGAACATCCGCTTGAATCCATTGGCGCGGGCAGTGGCAGCCATAGGCAGAACGCCGCGTGCATGACGCACTGCGCCGTCGAGTGAAAGCTCGCCGATGATCATGGTATTTTCAACTTTGTCGTGCGGAAGAAAGCCTGCGAGGACAATGACACCGAGCGCGATGGGGAGATCGTAAGATGGACCTTCTTTGCGGACGGTGGCAGGCGCGAGGTTGACAACGATACGATGGCGCGGAAAATGCAAGCCGGCATTCTTCACCGCAGTTTGCACGCGTTCGCGGCTTTCCTGAACTGCGGCATCGGGTAAGCCTACAATTGTCATGCCTGGCAGTCCATTGGTGTAATCTACTTCCACCTCAATGACGACGCCTTCAAGACCCACTACGGCACAAGAGAATATTCGAGCAAGCATGGTGAAAGTTTAGACGAGGAAGCGGGAAAAGTCAATTCGTGGATGATGTAACTTTAGCGATATTGTGGATCAGGTTGTTGCCTGCCTTGCCTCATTTTGTTTCTGGTCAAAGTTGGAAGATTTAGAACCTTTTGGTAAAAAATGGGGTTGTTTTTTTAGTAGGCCTATTTAAAATTAATAGACCTCTTGCATAAGTGCGCTAGAGAGCGTACTACTACACAGAAAGAATTATGTTTTGTGTAACGTCCGCTTTCGATAGCACTACGATATAACTTTTGCAAGAGGTCTGATCTAAAATCGTTTAGTGGTAAATTTGACAAAGTGTTTTTTCGCCAAAACACTTTGTCAAAGCTGGTGGATATGGAGGTGTCCCTTGGTTGTTTTAGGTTTAAATATTAACGGGTTTGGCCTGTTGGTATTCGAAAACCTGAAAAAACATTTTTGGCCCTGTTGATCAACAGGGCTAAAAGTTTTAAGCAAACCGTTTTTCACAAAGGAGAACATGTTATGAGTGAATCGGACAAGGAAGGCAAAGAAGTAGGTCGCCGCAATTTCATGAAAATGACGATTGTTGGCATTGGAGGGCTGATTACCGCCGCTTTCGGGATCCCAGCCGTTGCCTATGTGATGGGACCGGCGCTTAAACAAAGCGTGGGTGAGTGGATCCAATTGGGTTCGGTCACCAAAGTAGAAACGGGAATTCCCACCCTGTTCAAAACCGTCATTCAGACCCAAACCGGCTGGATCACCACAGATGAAGAATTCTCGGTCTATGTGCTGACCGAGGATGGACAGAATTATGTTGCCATGTCCAATGTCTGTACTCATCTGGGTTGCAGGGTGCGCTGGGTCGCAGACCAAAATGGTTTCTTTTGTCCATGTCATAACGGCGCTTTTGCAAAAGATGGAACCGTTACAGGCGGTCCTCCGCCGCGACCTTTGGATCGTTTTGAAAGTAAGGTTGAAAACGACATCCTGTTTGTGAAGAGAGGATAACCGATATGTTAGCGAACCTTGGCGATTGGCTTAATGACCGTTTTGGCTGGCGTGGAATCTGGGAAGCAATATTCCTGCGCAAAGTGCCGCATGTAAATTGGTTTTATACGCTTGGAAGCGCCTCTCTCTTCGTGGCGATAAACCAGGCAATTACGGGGATCCTTCTTACCCTTTATTATGTGCCAACTCCGGATCACGCATACGACAGCGTAGTTTATATCACCACCCAATTACCTTTTGGCTGGCTCATCCGCGGTTTGCATCACTGGGGTGCAAGCGCAATGGTAGTATTGGTCGTTCTTCATTTGTTGCGGGTATTTTTCTATGGCGCATATAAGTTCCCGCGTGAAGCAACCTGGATGACCGGCGTTATCCTTCTGATCGTTGTGATCGGTTTTGGCTTTACGGGTTATTTGCTCCCCTGGGATCAAAGAGCCTATTGGGCAACCACCGTTGGGACACGCATCGCAGGAGTCGCTCCGTATGTGGGAGATTTCCTTTTGAAGATCGCACGCGGCGGACCTGAACTGTCTGCTGTAACTCTGGCGCGTTTCTTTGGTACACATATTTGGGTCTTGCCGACGACGCTGGCACTGTTGGTCGTTATTCACTTGTATCTGGTTATACGCGTCGGTATTTCGGCTGTGCCGGCAAAGGATGAGTAGCCATGAACAAACAAGAACAGCAAGACTACCTGGATAAATATAAAAAAGCCAAGGAGAAAGGTGTTCCCTTTTTCCCGGATATTATCTTCAAAGATACTATCGTAGTGTTTATCGTCTTTATCATATTGATCGCATTGGCGTATTTTGTCGGTGTTCCGTTGGAGGCGCGTGCCAATCCTAACGACGCAAATTACACTCCGCGACCCGAGTGGTACTTCCTCTTCCTATTTCAACTGTTGAAATATTTCCCGGGTAATTTGGAAGTGGTCGGTGCGATGATATTGCCCGGTCTTTTCATAACTCTGCTTTTGCTTCTACCTTTTATTGATAGGAGCCCCAAGCGACATTTCATGACCCGCCCCTATGCCAGCATAGCGGCCATTGTGGTTGTGTTGGGGATAGGACTCCTGACGTGGCTGGCTGTCAATGAGGCTCCACCTCCCATACAAGCGGCAGTGGTGGATAAGGCCGCTGCGCTCTACGCCACTGACTGTGCGAATTGTCATGGACAGGGAATAGTCATTCCTGAAGGAACAGACTTGCATAAGTTGATCGCCGCGGGCAATCATCAAGGGATGCCGGCTTGGGGCGGTGACCTGAGCGCAGATGAAATTGATATGTTGGCCGGCTTCATTTTGTCTCCCAATGGAAGTGCTCTCTTTACTCAGGAATGTGCCAGTTGCCATAAGAGTCCGGTTCTGGCCTCCGGTAACCCGGTTCAGTTACAAAAAGTCTTTGATGAAGGGAAGGATTTTCCGGCTCATAAGGATTTGAATACCCCGGATTGGAAATCCACCCTGACACCGGATCAGGAAAATGCCCTACTGAACTTCCTGGCTGCGCCGGATGGACAACGTCTCTTTGCAATTAATTGTCAGGGATGCCATGGAGAAGGCGTAGGCTTTAGCGGCACAAAGGAAGAACTCCGTGCCATGATCGAAAAAGGCGGGCATGAAATAAAAATGCCGGGTTGGAAGGATACTTTGTCTGCTGATGATTTGAATACACTGGCTCAATACGTGGTTGATCCAGAAGCCAATTCTGCTGGAAGTACAATGTTTGGAAAATACTGCGCTGCCTGTCACGGAGATAAAATTCCCGCAGCCCCGGATGAAGCAAGCGCCCTTAGCATTATTGCGCTTGGCGGTTCCCATATCACGATGCCGGTGTGGGGGGAAATCTTGACGGCAGAACAACTGGATGCTCTTACATCTTACACATGGGACACCAGTCAGGGCGTGGGTGTGGCCTCAGGTGAAAAGTTATTTGCCAGCAATTGTCGCGGATGTCATGGAAAGTTCGGCGAAGGCGGTCCCAACCCAACCTTCCCCGGCGACATGATATTCCCGATCAGTTCGTCAGAGTACTTGAAAACCCGTGATGATGCAACCATTCGGAATATCATTTCACAGGGACAACCTGATTATGGCATGACGCCGTTTGGGTCTGCCTACGGCGGATCATTAAGCGACGAGCAGATTGATGCGATCTTAGGTTTTATCCGAAGCTGGGAAGCCAATCCTCCATCGGTTTCGCCTCCCAAGGCACCGCCGGTTGTGACCCAGCCGCAGGAACTTTCTGCTTCACAGATCTATGGCAGTCTATGCGCTCAATGTCACGGTGTGAACCGGGAAGGCACAGCCAGCGGACCGGCCCTTGACCCGGCCCAGCTGCGCGCTGAATTTGACGATCAGGCACTGCACGATATGATCAACAACGGTGTTCTAAAAGTCGCCATGCCTGGGCTTGGCAATATGTTTACGGACGACCAGGTTAAGAAGTTGGTTATTTTGGTCGCTGGAACAGAAACTGGAACAAGCACCGGTAGTGGTACAGTTCCAAAGCCCCCCACAAACAGTACCGTGAGTTTCAATGATCAGGTTCTCCCAATTTTCCAGGCAAAGTGTTCCATGTGTCATAGTTCCGCTACGACCTTCGGCGGTTGGGACAGTACTTCCTACCAGGCTGTCATGACGAGCGGAGACAATGCTCCTGAAGTGATTGCCGGTGACCCGGACAATAGCTACCTTATGCAGCTTCTTCAGGCAACGAATGGCGCATTTATGCCCCCCACAGGCAAACTGTCTGATGAGGAAATCCAGATCATCATGGATTGGATATTAGCCGGTGCATTGGACAATTAACTTTGACCCCTCAGAATTAAACAAGATCGGCCCTTTGGAATGATCTTTATGAAGATGAAAAATAACCGCCACATTGATTGGCGGTTATTTTGTTCCAAAGATGGGCAGATTTCTGATGATAGCCGTTTACATTACCTTTCCAACAATGAGGAAGAACATAAAGGATGTGAAGCAGCAGGTACAAATCCCGAACGCGGTCAGGGTCCATCCGGCGAGATAAACCACATTCGTATCCTGAGTCCTTTCCTCCAATGACGAAACGGAAGGATCTTCAGGGTTATAGTGGATGGGCACATACGAATTCAAAGGGTGTTCGTTAATTAATTCCTGGGCTTCGCTTTCACTAAAATAAGTGGATTCACCGGGAAAGAATTTGTTTCCTGTGTATTCCATATTATTAACTGTATAACTGTATTCAACGATAGGTTCATAACTAATGTCAATATGTGTGCCGCGTTTGTCGTTCTTTTGTGTCTCGTGCTTTTCCAAATGTGCGGCAGTGACCTTTCCTCCCGTTGTAACCCAATCCCCCGTTTCACCCTGATCAGCTTTCTTCTTTTTTCGTGCAGCAATGACTAGGAGAATCACCCCTATCAACAAAATACATGTGCCAATAACCGATGGGACGACAAAATACAAAATATATCTGGTATCCATATGGTTTGGTCTCCTCGGCCGGTATTATACCCCAGGCAAAACCTTGGGACATCCTTAAACATCCAGTCTTGAATCATGGTTGAGATTGACATATACTGAATTTGGAATATCTCTCTTTCATGATCTACACAGGAGGTATGAGATGAAAACTGATACAAGTGGATCCATGTGGAAACCCAGTACAAAACTTGGACGGTGGTCGGTCGGGTTGGCGATTACATTTATCGTCCTCTTCCTCATCAATGGCGCGTTTATGTCTTTTAGATCGAACGCACCTTGGCAGCAAGTAGTTTTGCCTTTCTACGGAATTTTTATGATGCTTTGCGGTCTTGCGGCCGGGCTTGTTGGTTTGACCGCGATCCTGCGCCAACATGAACGCTCCCTGCCCGTGTGGCTGACCATCTTGCCTTTGCTGTTCATGCTATTCTTGTTACTTGGTGAATTTTTGGGTCCACCACATTAAGCGCTCTGGGTTGGGGGACTTCAATCCGTAAACAACATTCTCAGACATAATCACGGCTATAATCTGCCGCATGTCATCAAACGTTCGTAAACGTTTCTGGACTCGCGATAGCAGTATCCTCCTTGGCGGATTCTTCGTCACGGTCTTTCTGATAATTTATATTTGGTGGCCGCTCGCGGAAGAATACCTCGCCTATGTGGATTGGCATGGCGCGTGGTGGCTTTACATGGATTGGCTCCTCCTTGGAATTTTTGGATTCATGTCCATTACCATCATTGCGAACGCAGACCTGAAAAGGGATGCGTTGATCATCTTCGTTGGCATTTGCGGTGGACTTGCAATTGAGTCGTGGGGAACGCAAACAAATATCTGGCATTATTACACCGCCGAACGTCCACCCTTATGGATCATCCCCGCCTGGCCGATTGCAAGTTTATCCATTGACCGGATCTCAAGATTTCTCAATAGGATCTTTGATCGCGTCAACGAAGAGGACACCTTGCCTTCTTCCTTCTCCCTTTTTACTGCTTTGTACTGGATCATCTTCGGTTCTTTCTTAATCCTCATGCTGGTCTTTGTTTCCCCAACATTTGACAAATCCTATACATGGCTTGCTTTGGCATTATGTATTCTTCTCATCATCACGCCCAGCGATCATCGCTTTGCCTTGCTGACATTTATTGCAGGCGCAGGGCTTGGTTACTTTCTCGAATTATGGGGAACCACCCGTGAGTGCTGGACCTATTACACAAATGAAACGCCGCCGTTGTTTGCGGTGTTGGCGCATGGCATGGCGGCGGTCGCTTTTTGGCGGACGGGATTATTGGTAAAAATGATCTTGAAATTTAAGGGATTTTCTGCTGCATCTGCGGATGTAAATCAATTGGAAATGTAATCAGGTGACGGGGAATCAGTCAGCCCATTTTTGTGCATACCAGAGCAGGTATTCCTCCACATGGGTGCCCCAATACCTTTCAGAATGATCGCCGGTGTAAACATGAAATTCAAAGATGTAATTATTCTTGGTAAGTTTTTCTTCGAAGGCGAGCGTATTTTTCATTTCGATATCTGCATCGCCTAAGTCCAGCCAGATAAGCGGACGTTTATTCTCTGGAACGGCTTGAACCATCTTTTCGAGACGGGGTCCATCCTGCACCTTTATGGCAGGGGAGTGTAGCCCGAGCGCGCCGAATAATTCAGGGTGGGAAAACCCAAGGTCAACGACCCAGCCCCCGCCGCGGGAAAGACCGCCCAGCGAGCGTCGGCTGCGAACGGCGAAGGTGTGATAGTTCTTGTCCACATAGGGGATCAAGTCATTGATAAAACGGTCACCGAAGCCAGCGCCTGCCGGTACATTCCAGTAGTGGTCATCGGGGAAGACGATAATAAAAGGGGTGATCTTGCCTTCATGGATGAGTCGGTCCGCAATGGTTGGTACACCGAGCCGAACCCATTGATCGTCGGTATATGTTTGACCGTGCAGTAAATAGAGAACGGGGAAATGAGCGTTGGCAGTGCTCTGATAACAGGGCGGCAGGTAGATGAGAAATTCCTGCGGCGGGTTGGTGGTCTTGACGACATCCTGCTGAACAAGTCCATTTTCTTCAGTGCAGGACTTCGGCGTGGGCGTGGATGTGACCGGCACGGGGCTTGGCGTGAAGGTCGCTGTCACAGTTGGGGTTGGCGGAGGGACCGTTTGGGTGGGGATTTCTTCATTAGAGGACGAACATGCTGAGAGTCCGATGAGAAGCGAAATGCAAGTTGCTATGATTATTGCTTGACGGGTGTTCATCCTTCGCATTATACTCGCGCAGTTCATTTCATCGGGGCGTGGCGCAGCGCGAAGACGGAGATAGCGCGTGTGAGTTGCAAAAGTGAATATCGGGGCGTGGCGCAGTCCGGCTAGCGCGCTTGCTTTGGGAGCAAGAGGTCGGAGGTTCGAATCCTCTCGCCCCGACTAAAGTCTCGAACCGTTCTTCTTTAGAGCGGTTCGTTTTTTATTAGTATTCTTCGTGGACGAACAACTTTTCTAATGGAAACATCCTCTTCGCCCCTTAATTCAAATTCCATCCCAAGCCTTGTCTTTGGAGTTTTGACCATCCTGTTTTTGTGCATGGGAATGATCCCGATCCCATTCACGGGATTTATTTGTTACCCGTTGACCTTCCTCTTCGGAATTCTTGCACTGGTCTTTGGCATGATCTCATTAAATCAAATTCGCAATCGCAACGAAACCGGCCGTCCCATGGCATGGATCGGCATTGCTGTTGGAGGTTTTGTGATGCTTTGCTTCATCTTCATGACCCTCGCAATTGCGGCCCTTTTTATTTATTCACCCAATTCGATTCACCTGCCACCCTCCATTCAAAATTTTCATGTTTAATCCTTTTGCGAACTACAGGTTTAACGACCGCACATGTTCTCCACCCGTATCAGACACTTGACACCCCGACACTTTGACACCCTGACACTCTACTTCAACTTGCGAATCCATCTTCTCTCGGTTATCCTTGCGAGTGGGAGTGGTTAGGTCCCGGTGGGCTTCCTGGTCTTCAACACCTGTGGCGGGTCGCGTTGCGGGCCGCGGTGGGTTCGACTCCCATCCATTCCCGCCTATTCTGGACGGTGGACAATAGACGGTTGACCGTTTTCCTGTCCACCGTCCATCGTCCACCGTCAAAAGGTATCCATGTCTATTCCTGAAACCGAAATATTAAACAATCTTGTGGCGCGAATCTTTCGCATTGAAGATGTCACCAGCGAAGACCCGCGCAAGGGATATTTCCTGCGCTATCGCGGACAATTGCTCGACGAAGACTCCGCATCTCTTTATGACCGTTTGGCTGATTCGCTCATCCCATACGGAGTCATCCCTTTGTTCAGAGTCGAAGACTCTCGTCAGGTAATTTATCTTGCTCTAAAGCCGGCCGAGCCGAAGAAGGACAAAGTCTCCACGAACATTATCCTCTTTGTGTTGACAGTATTTAGCGTCATGTTGGCAGGCGCCGAACCGGATGGTCCCTTTCCCGCTGATTTTGGTGGACAAATGCTCATGCTCTTCAAAAGCATTCTTTCGGGTTGGCCTTTTGCAGTGAGTCTGCTTGGCATTTTGCTGGCACATGAATTTGGACATTATTTCATGAGCCGCTATCACAAGACACCTGCAACCTTGCCTTACTTTATTCCACTTCCACCCCCTCTTGGTCTGTTTGGGACCATGGGCGCTGCCATCATCATGCGCGGCATTCCAAAGAATAAACGTATTCTTTTTGATATAGGCATAGCCGGACCCATCGCCGGACTGGTAGTAGCAATTCCCGTTTTATTTTTAGGGCTTTCACTTTCGACTCTGGGGCATATTCAAGCAGACCCGAACCGTTTCCTCGAAGGCAACTCGCTGATCTATTTATTCGCAAAGTTCGTCACCTTCGGAAAACTTCTCCCTGCTCCGCTTGAGCCGCAGGGAATTTTCTATTGGGTCAAATACTTCCTCACTGGTCAGCCTGTCCCATTCGGCGGGCAGGATGTATTCATTCATCCGGTGGCGTTCGCGGCTTGGGCTGGGCTTCTGGTTACATCCTTGAACCTTATTCCCGCCGGCACATTGGATGGCGGACATGTCATCTATGGCTTGTTTGGAAGCAAGGCACGCAAGGCGTTTCCTTTCATTATCGGATTGCTGGTCATCGCCGGATATTTTTGGAGTGGTTGGTGGCTGTGGGCGATCATCCTCTACTGGCTGGGACGAGTCAACGCCGAACCGCTGGACCAGATCACCACGCTCGACCCAACCCGACGGCTGATCGGGTTTGCAATGATCATTGTCTTCTTCTTGGTGTTGATGCCCGTTCCCTTCATGACGCTTGCAAAATGAAAAAGATATTTTCATTGTTGTTCATTGCATCCATTCTTTTATCTGCTTGTAGTGCTGATGGCGTGGACTCTACGCCCAAGCTGCCGACAGCGCAGGTGTCCACGAAAACCCCAAAGGTAGAATCCACTCCCGAAACAGTCAGCCAGCTCAACGTTAAGGAAGAAGCGTTGAAAGGGTTGGAGATCACTGTCTGGACTCCGTGGTACGGCATCGAGTCGACTCTCTTTGATTCATTCGTCTCAGAATTTAATTCCAGCAATCCATGGGGCATCAAGGTCAGCACACAAAGTCAGGGCAATTTTTCCAATATGTATGAAACTGTCACGGCGTCCCTGTCAACGGACGAAGAACCTGACCTCGTGATCGCGTTGCCTGAACATGCGCTGGAATGGAATAACGAAGGCGCAGTGACGGATCTGACGCCTTATGTGAATGATCCCATGTATGGGATCGACCCGAGCGATTTTTCGCCCGCATTTTGGAGTCAGGATGTGTCTGGTGATGTGCGCGTTGCCCTTCCTGCCCAGCGGACAGCGGGTTTCTTGTTATGGAATAAAACCTGGGCGGGTGAGTTGGGTTTTGATTCAGCGCCTGCCGCACCGGATGATTTTCATCAGCAGGTCTGCCGCGCGCAAAAGTCCATGTTGAACGATGCTTCATCAGAAAATGATTTCATGGGCGGCTGGATCGTGGATACCGAACCCATGACAGACTATGCCTGGATGCTGGCCTTTGACGGCGGCGTGATGGAGGGGAATAATTTTGGTTTCCTCAAACAGCAGAATATTAATGCTTTGAAATTCTTGCGTGAACTTTCTGAAAACCAATGTGCATGGCAGGTTAATGAGACCGACCCCGTTACCGCCTTTGCCGCTCGCGAAGCCTTGTTCATCACAGCTGGCTTGAAAGATCTGCCAACTATTGCGCGCGCATTTGCGAGTGCAAACAATACCGATACATGGGATGTGATCGCATACCCGGGCGCGGATCAAGATGCCTTTGTCGTTTACGGTTCTTCATATGTAATTTTGAACTCAACCGATCAGGAACAACTTGCGGCATGGTTATTTGTCCGCTGGCTGTTGGAAAAAGAACAGGATAAACGCTGGGTGGAGACGACTCATCTCTTCCCGCTTCGCTCCTCGACCATGGACCTGCTTAATGATTACAAGAAGACTCATCCGCAATGGGCGCAAGCCATTGAACTTTTGCCTGATGCTCAGATACAACCTCAACTGGCTATGTGGCGAAAAGTAAAGGTGATGCTCGGCGACGGATTTTCGCACATGTACCGCGTAAACCTTCCCAGCGGACAAGTCGCTGTGATCCTGACGCAGATGGATTCTATTGTGAGCGAATTGAGTAAATAAAAATCTTATCGACTCTTTCTTGGGTTTTTGAAAAAGAAGAAAGAGGAAAGAATTCAACCTATGAAACAATTCAAATGGCAGATCATTCTTATTGCGTCGGCGATTGCCTTCTTCTTTGCATGGCCGTATTTCAACAATGTGACCATCCCCGGTGATGGATTCTCCACTTTCGGCGCAGATACTGTCCGCGCTCAGGTGACTCAGATCATTGAAGAAGGTCAGGTCACCATGGGGAACCATACCCAAACCTATCAGGTCGCGCGCGTGAATATTCTTGAAGGTAAATATGCCGGCATCCCCTTGGAAATTGATTATGGCAAGAATCAAGTCCGCTCGGATGATTATCTGCTGGCAGTGGGTGACAAGGTTGTGGTCTCCATCAGCAAAACGCCTGAGAATGTGGTCCACGCCTATTTTGTTGACTTTGTCCGCACGACGCCTATTTTATGGCTGACCGGGATTTTCGCCGCTGCCATTATCCTCATCAGCCGCTGGAAGGGTGTGCGCGCACTGCTCAGTACGGCGTTCAGTTTGTATGTCATCATCGACTATATCATTCCGCATATTCTTATGGGTGAAGACCCCCTGCGTGTGAGTATCATCGGTTCGATCATTCTGCTGGGCGTTACGCTTTACCTCACATACGGCTGGACCTTAAAAACACATGCGGCAGTATTAAGCATGGTCCTTGTTTTGTTGTTGACAGGCGCTCTTTCGGCGGTGTTCGTTGTATTCACAAAATTGAACGGTTCTGGCGATGAAAATGTGATGTTCCTGATGCAGATGATGGAAACGCCGATCAATCTGCGCGGACTGTTGCTCGGCGGTATGATCATCGGTGCGCTGGGGGTGCTGGATGACCTTGTGACAACGCAAGCCGCGGCTGTCTTCGAGCTTCATCATGCCAACCCAAATTTCAGATTTCGCGAACTGTATGACTCCGCCATGAGGATCGGACAGGACCATGTGGCGGCCACGGTCAACACATTGGTGCTGGCCTATGCAGGCGCATCCCTGCCCATGCTGTTGATGTTCTCTCTTGCAAAGGGAGATTACGGCTATCTGGTCAATTTTTCTTTTATTGCGGAAGAGATCGTGCGGACTTTAGTCGGCTCACTTGGATTGATTGCGGCTGTACCCCTGACAACTACCATCGCGATCTTTTTCGCTGCCAGAGTGGAGTCGCTTGGGAAATGGGAGCAGTTCCTCGGTCCAGAGGGAAGCGAAAAAGGACACAGTCATTAGTCTGCATGTTGAATGCTGGTCAGGAGATCAGCCTCCCAAGAAGAGTTCATTTCAACCGGGATCAGGGATGGGAAATGGAAATTGTTGTGGGTGAAAATGGGGGCGCTTGCGGACGATCCAAATTTTCCCGTCAATTTCATATAATTTCAAGTTGCAGCTATCATCGGGTAGAAATTGTTGCGCAAGAGGTGATACCTCTGTCCAACGCAATCCCGCCATTTCGTCAGGGCTGTGGACAATATGCACTCCACGCCTGTTTTCACTTAAGACCGGGTTAACGATCACTGTATAACAAGAATCATGGACCTGACACGAAAGCTTGTTAATTCGCCTGGAAGTTTTATGATTTGACGGAACGATCATTGAGGGTTGTTGTGTTTCCGCCCAAGCCTGAAAATATTGCAGGCCAAGGCTTCGCCCGCGTGCGATGACCAAGTCAAATTTGCTGAGCCAGGAGTGATTCCCCGCTTCGTAAGGGAATGATTGAGGGTCGAGTAGGATCACTCGATGTCCACATGCCTGCAAAGAGGCAATTAAGCCCGCAGGTTGAGAGTGGGTGATATAGCGTTGCTCAAATAAAATGCCTATGGATAGTGATGCCGTCATCAAATCCCCCATGGAAAATGGGATAAGTTATGTTGCTTGCCCTTGCTTTGTTCAAACAGGTTTATCATTCTCGCCGACTTAACGATAAATAAGATGATTAAGAGTTGAATTCTTTTAAGAAGTAGTCGCTTAATTATTCCAAAGGTTACGGAGCACGCTGCATGGTAGAAAGTTTTGGCTGCACACCGACCTTTTGACCCGCCTCACCCCAATGATATAATCGCCCTCAATGAATGAAGGGACTCTCCTCAACGGCCGTTATCAACTCCTTGAAAAACTCGGCTCTGGCGGCATGGCTGAAGTTTTTCGCGCGCGCGATTCAGTGCTGGATCGCATTGTTGCTATTAAAGTCCTGCGGAAAGATTACTCAAACAATACTGAATTTCAAGAACACTTCCGCACAGAGGCGCGTTCCGCCGCGAACCTGTCACACCCCAACATTGTCACCGTGCATGACTTTGGTCTGGCAGATAATTTGCTTTTCATTGTCATGGAATACATCCCCGGCAAGGACCTGAAACAATTGATCCGTCAGCGCGGACGCTATACAGTGGAGACAGGCATTCCACTCATTATCCAGGCCTGCGCCGGGTTGGGCTATGCCCATCGCGCCGGACTTGTCCATTGTGACGTCAAACCACATAACATGCTGGTCGCGCCGGATGGCCGCCTTAAGGTCACTGACTTTGGGATTGCGCGCGCCCTCGCCACCATGATGCCCGGCGAACGCTCAGATGTTGTATGGGGGTCGCCGCTTTATTTTTCGCCTGAGCAGGCTCAAGGTCACGCGCCTTCGCCCGCATCTGATGTCTATTCCATGGGCGTGGTCATGTACGAATTATTGTGCGGCACGCCGCCTTTCACCGCGCCCACCAGCGATCAACTGGCGCGCCTGCACATTTCTGCCCGCCCGATTCCCATCCGCGAATACATTCCCGAAATTCCAACGGCCATCGAAGAGATCATTAGCAAGGTGCTTTCCAAGGAACCGTCCGCGCGTTACCGCACCGCCGACCAACTTGGGCGCGTTCTGCAAAGGTTTGGGCTTGAACCCGATGCACCCACTCCCGCACCTTCACTTGCCTTAACCCCTGAAATTACAGACCGGATTCCTCACAAAGAAGCGCCGCCTCCGCCTCGGCTGGAACCTGCTCAACCGAGATATATCCAACCCGAACCAACGCCTCCTGACGACACCGAACCTGTCTCTGCCTTCGAGGAAATTGACTGGATCTCTGTGGGGCTTGGCTTGTTAGCCGTATTGGCCGTCGGCGGCCTCATTCCATTTTGGATGATGGTCTACTTCGCTTATAATCCGCCTCTTTGATAATATTACCGGTAGCGCGACATTTATGTCGCTTCGCAATACAGCACGACATAAATGTCGCGCTACAATCAAGCCTATGAAAAAACTCTTACTCGCCCCCTCTATCATTGCCGCAGACTTCACCCACTTGGCAGACGAAATCGCCGCCTGTGAATCCGCCGGCGCAGACTGGCTCCACATGGACATCATGGATGGGCATTTTGTCCCCACGATTACAGTCGGCCCGCTTTTTGTGGAAGCCTGCAAACACGCCACCAATCTTCCATTGGATGTTCACCTAATGATCGAATATCCTGAGAAATATCTCGAAGCATTTGCAGGGGCTGGCGCGAACAGTATCACCGTCCATGTAGAAACATGTCCCGATCTGCCTCAGATCATAAACAAAATTAAATCACTTGGTTGCAAGGCGGGCGTAACATTGAATCCTGCCACTCCCGCCTCGTCTTTGGATGCGGTCCTTCCGCTTGTTGATCTGGTATTGGTGATGAGTGTACAGCCGGGTTTTTCAGGTCAATCCTTCATGCCGGAGATGATCGGCAAAGTGGAGGAAATCCGCAATAAATTGGATGCGCTTCGTTCCACTGCATATCTTGAAGTGGATGGAGGTATCTCTGCTGAAACTTTGCCCCTCATGTTGAAGGCCGGTGCGGATGTCTTTGTGACAGGCAGCGCCGCCTTCAAGCATCCACAAGGTGTGGGCGAGGGGATTCGTGTATTGCGAAATGTCATTGCGAGGAGCGAACGGTAGTGAGCGACGAAGCAATCCCCTCGCAACAATATGGCGACTTAAAACAAAAATCACGGCACGAAGCCGTGACTTTTGTTTCGAATGGAAAAACAAACCTTAAGCCGCAGACTTACCGAGCGTCTTAATGCACTTGGCGCACAAAATCTTCTTGACCATGCGTCCCTTCTCCATTACCGAAACCTTTTGCAAGTTCGGTTTAAACGTGCGATTGGTTGCGCGTTGGGAGAATGAACGGCTGTGTCCGAAGGTGGTTGCTTTACCGCAGGTGTTACACTTGGCCATGTTATAGTTCCTTTCAATCCAATGATTCCAGTCAACTGCCCTTTTTAGAGGCAGGGCATTTTACCATAGAACGCAACCATCTTCAAGATTAGATGTTAAAATGGGTACATTGCACGAGCAGGTCAGGCTTTTTGGCTGACAGTATTTGAACACGATCATGTAAATTATCAGTGAGGAAACCTATGGGCGACGAAACTACAACCTTGGGCGGGATCCATATCTCGCCAAACGCGGTGGCGACTATTGCATATCATGCCACCTTACAATCTTATGGCGTAGTAGGGCTTGCCCCGAAAAACCTGGCGGATGGAATTGTATCCACCATCACACGCGAACCTTCACACGGTATCAATGTCCGCTACAAAGGCGAAGATATAGATATTGACATCAATATCATTATTGAATTCGGCACCCGCGTCAACTCGGTGGCTCAAAGCGTGGCGAATACAGTGCGCTTCCATGTTGAGAAGGCGCTTGGTTTGCAGGTCAACTCCGTCAATATTCATGTGGCGGGATTGCGTATCAGCGATTCGGATTAGGAGTCAAATTCAATGATCGATACTGTGCGTGTGAATAGACTCCGTAAAATGCCGACTGATGGTCAGTCAATGAAGCGGTTGATCGAATCTGGTTTGATCTGGTTGCGTACCAACAAGGATATCGTTAATGCATTAAACGTTTTCCCCGTGCCGGATGGGGACACAGGCACGAACATGGTGCTGACCCTTCAAGCCGCGTGGAATGAGATCAAAGATTTGGGCACGCACAATCTTGGCGAAATGGCGGCGGCTGTATCCAAAGGCGCATTGATGGGCGCACGCGGGAATTCCGGCGTGATCACCAGCCAGATCCTGCGCGGATTCTCGCGCGGGGTGCATGAAAAATCCGTGTTGGATAAAGAGACCTTCGTCAAGGCGCTTTGTGATGCACGTGACACTGCTTATAAGGGGGTCGTCCGCCCGGTGGAGGGGACGATCCTCACCGTCATCAAGGAAGTTGCCAACGCGGCAGAAGCAGCATTGGGCGAAGCAAAAGACACGATCAATATCCTTGAGGTGGCGGTTAAAGCCGCGGATGAAGCAGTCAGGAATACTCCGAATCTACTCCCAGTCCTCAAACAGGCAGGTGTGGTGGATTCTGGCGGCAAGGGACTCTTCTTCATCCTCGAAGGGATGCTGCGCCATGTGTACGGCGAGTCGCTTGAAACGCCCACAATGAGCGTGCAGCCGATGTCTGCAATGAATTTGCAGGATGCATTGGATGAAGTTGAAGAAGGACAGGATTACGAAGTGGTAGTGGATTTTGTCCCGACTGGTGAATTGAATTTGCAATCGTTTTACACGAAGCTGGAAGAGATGGGCACGTCCATTCAAGTGGGTGAGGGTGAAGGCATGTATCGTATGCACATCCATGTACCGCTTGAAAAACGCTACGAACCGATCGATTACATCATGGACATCGGCACGGTGACAAAGGTGGCCATGGAAAACCTGCTCGCGCAAATGGATGATATTCAAAAGAGCAAGCAACTCCAATTCACGGCGGTCGAGCCGGGAAATATTGCGGTGGTGGTCGTTTCGCCGGGGCTTGGTCTGAGCCGCATCTTTGCCAGTTTGGGTGTGGCCGCGATCGTGGCGGGCGGACAAAGCATGAATCCATCCACGCAGGATATTTTGAATTCTTTTGAAAACCTGCCGACCGACAAAGTGATCATTCTGCCGAATAATAAAAACATTATTCTGGCGGCAAATCAGGCCAAGGAAGTGACTGTGAAGCATGTGATGGTTGTTCCGACACGCACTGTTCCGCAGGGACTTGCCGCCATGCTCTCGTTCATTCCTGACGGGGAACTGGATTCTGTTGCAGAAAAAATGACCCGCGCTTTGGGTTCGGCGAAAACCGGCGAAGTGACCATCGCAACCCGCACTGTTGAGATTGACGGGGTAAATGTAAAAGATGGACAGGTCATCGCTTTATTGGACGGCAAGCTGGTTGTCTCGGCTGAATCAGTGGAACAGGGTGTGATGGAATTGTTAGAAAAAGCAAATGCCGAAGAACACGAGTTGATCACGTTCTTCTATGGCGAAGACATGCCTCATGCTGAAGCCAACCGCATCGCAGATGTGGTCCGTGCTAAATACCCCACTCATGAAATCGAAGTACAGGAAGGCGGACAGCCGCATTATCAATTCATTATTTCGATTGAATAGTTTTCGAAATGACTGCAAACAAAAATGGACGCAAATTTTGCGTCCATTTTTGTTTATGGAACGGCTCTTTTATTTTGTTCGATATTGGATTTTGAACAATCTATACACAGCCTTGGCGAGTTCGATTCCCTGAATAATCATAATGACGGTCAGGGTTATTGGGAACATAGTCGTGAAAATAGTTGTGAGGGTCTGCGCTGTTTCCGGGTCTATGGGCATATTTGTAAATGACTCAGCTGTGAATCCGATGATATTTGGTGTGCGGAAGATGGTTACTGTGATCGCAAGGCTGGCGGCTTCGATGACAACCTTTATCACTCGTGTTAGCCGAGTCCATAATGCGGTACGCAGGAGGAAAATATCCAGCAGGATTTCAGCGAGGAAGGTGAAATTGATCCAGGGGATGAATGTGAAGAAAGCGGCTGAGAATATGGGGACGTAGAGCCATTTTTCGTCCGCAAAGAAACCAATGCCCAACACTTGCGGATACAAATTCAATATGGCAAGCCCGAGAAATGTAAAGATGATCTCCGCAATTAACTCGCCTCGTCTGGCTTCATCGGGGCCGGGTTCCTTCATCAAGGATGCTGGATCCCATTCCTTCTTTTCATCTATCTTGAATTCCGAGGCCGGGACAATGCGTTCGATAATCGCAAAGGCCAGTACAACATAACCGAACGCTGCAATGGATGTGGAAATGATCCCGCTAATTCCCTGTCCAACGATATTCACAAATTCACTTCCCATAACTGACATCTGTGAAATGATCTGAATCCCTGTTACCACTGATAGTCCAACCATGATCCCGAAGATTACCATTTTCAAGATCATGGTGAAAAAGGGGAACATGCGTGGACCGATCAAATAGGGATGCGGGTCATAGGTTGCGGCCACTTTATCAGGAGCGCCGTATTCCTTGAGCAATTCGATCTCCATGGCTTCATCAGCAGATCGTCCTGCTTTCCGAGCGCGATCCTCGAGCATATCCTCAAGCGTGGATTTCAATTCCTTCTCGATGTCAGCGCGTGATGATGAAAACGACAGATGTTTGCCAACTTCAGCAACATATCGATTAATAAGATTCATTCTTTCTCCTTTTATTATGACAGCATTTTTTCCATCATGGATACAATGCCGGCCCATTCCTTTTTCAACTTCGGCAGGACTTTCTTTCCTTCCGCGCTAATGACGTAATAACGGCGGGGACGGGCTTCCTCAAGTTTCCAGACGGATTGCAGGTACCCTTGCGTCTCCAACCGACGGAGGAGGGGGTAAAGCGTTCCCTGGTCAACTTCTAGTCCCTGGTCAGAGAGCAGTTTCAAGAGCGAGTATCCATATTGCTCACTGCTCAATTGACTTAATACAGCCAGCACGATCACGCCGCGCCTTAGCTCTTGTGCAACATTTTCAAGCGATTCAGTGTTTGTCATCTCTCAACCTTTGTCGCATGATACTGTGTTATACACAGTATGTCAAGGGGGAATATTCTCCTATGCTATACTCGACCTATGAATGTTTTCACCGCCTTGAAGCATCGTCCCTTTGCATTGTTGTGGACTGGGCAGACCGTTTCCCGCCTCGGGGATAACCTTCATCGCATCGCTCTGGCATGGTGGGTGCTTGAAAAGACAGGCTCCGCAACCGCCATGGGGACAGTGCTTGTGCTCTCACAGATTCCAACTTTGGTTTTCATATTAATTGGCGGCGTGGTCGTGGACCGCTTCCCGCGCATTCGGATCATGTTCCTCTCGGATATATCAAGCGGGGCGGTGGTTACATTTATTGCGGTCTTTTCATGGCTGGGCATTTTGGAGATTTGGCATATCTACATTGCCAGCCTCATCTTCGGATTCGTTGAAGCCTTTTTCTTTCCCGCTTATCAGGCAGTGATTCCCCAGATCACACCTCGCGACATGTTGACCAGCGCCAACTCGTTGAATGGACTCAGTCATCGAGTGATGGGTGTCATCGGACCGATCATTGGCGCGTCACTGGTTGCGATAGGCGGTACATCGCTTGCATTCGGATTGGATGCGCTTTCATTTTTTATTTCTGCGCTGTGCGTATTTCCGATACTGCGCGCAGGGTTGTATGAAATGCCAAAGCAGGTGAATGCTTCTGAAACAGCCGCCAGCCCAAAGTCTATGCGTGAAGCGATCAAGCAGGGCATCGTTGACATCCGTGAAGGCTTTGATGCCATCATCGGCATTCCATGGATCTGGGTCACCATCGTCATCTTTGGTTTCTTGAACATCATGGAAGGCAGTCCGCGTGCGGTGGCGATGCCTTTTCTCATCAAAAACGATCTGGGCGCGGATGTGTCTGTGATGGGCTGGTTCGGCTCGGCGTTCTCGGTGGGGTATGTGCTCAGCGCACTCTGGCTGGGTCAATACAAACGCCTGAGGCATCGTGGGTTGCTGGGATATCTTCCCGTTATGCTCAACGGCGTCATGCTCCTGCTCTTCGGTTTGAAATCCCCGATCCCTGTGTTGGTCGCCGCCATGTTCGTTTATGGTTTTTGCTTTAACATTTTTGCATTGGTCTGGAATAATACTTTGCAGGAAATGGTGCCGCATGATAAATTAGGACGAGTCTACGCGATTGACTCGCTTGGATCATGGGTCTTACTGCCAATTGGTTTCGCGCTCGCAGGTTGGGCAACCGACCTGATCGGCGCCCCGGCAGTTTTTATGATCGGCGGTTTTGGCACGATCCTCATGGTATTAATCGGACTTTCTCACCCTGCTGTTCGCAACCTGGATTAATATGAAAATTGGCATTGTTACTGACTCAACTTCCGACCTTCCTTCTTATCTCGTTGAAGAACATAATATTCAAGTTGTTCCAACCATATTGATCCTGGAAGGAAAAGAATATGCAGATGGGATCGGCATCACGCGCGCGGAATTTTACACGCGCCTGCCCGCGCTTCGCACCCCGCCGACAACTGCTGCGCCCTCCATTGGAGATTTCACTGCGCCTTATGAGACTCTCTTCTCGCAAGGCTGTGACCATATCATTTCGATCCATGCCGCCAGCCAGTTGACCAACATTGTCAATGTGGCGCGTCAAGCTGGGCAGGAATTCCAGAATAAAGTCACCTGCATAGACAGCGGCTCGCTTTCAATGGGACTTGGCTTTCAAGTAATCGCTGCTGCTGAGTCAGCAGAGCTTGGCTTGCAATCTGCACTCGATGCAATTGCCTCCACTCGCAAACGGACGAAGATCAATGCAGCGTTGGATACCATGGAATATCTCAAACGCAGTGGACGAGTCCCTGGGCTGGCAGCAACCCTCGGCAGCTTGTTATCCATCAAGCCGATGATCGAATTAACAGATGGGGAAGTAAAGCCTATAGGCGCAGTCCGCACCACCAAGCAAGCCGATGAACGCATCCTCAATTCTTTGCTAGAACTTGGAGAATTGGAGCGGCTTGCCATTTTGCATACCAACGCCGAACCGCGCGCCAAGCTGTTACTGAATGAATTAATGGACCGCGCGCGAAAATCCATTCCGCGCGAGATTTTGTTCATCAATGTCACGGCGGTGATCGGCACACACCTTGGTCCAAATGGATTGGGCTTTGCGGCAGTTAGAAAGTAAATACTTTTGTAAGATATAAACATGTTATTATGATTGATAAACAGCTAGCGATGATGAGGGAAGATGCATGAAAGCAATTAGAAACGATACAGAATTGCGAACAGACTTTATGAATATTCTTAAGTCTATAAAAGAAAGGGATCGAAAAAGCCTTTTTCTCTTTTTATATTTGCCATGGCTGACAAGTGTTATGGCATCGATATATTCAACTTCAAGGGGGTATGTGTCGTTATTTGTTTTAAAAAATGTTGAAGATACAGTGTTAAGGGTTATCTTCCACCCTGTTTCAAATAAGGCTGCTTATATTGTCTTAATTGCTCTTTGTAATTTTCTTTTTGATTTAATTCTTTTTTCAGCCTACATGATACAAAAGGATAAATTTGAAATTAACAAGAAGAAAACAGTAGTTTTATTGTTAACAGGACACTTAATAGGAATGCAGTTTTATTTTTTTAGTTTAACTAATCAAAATATACAAGCTATTGTATATAGATTGTTTGGTTTATTTTTAACTTTTTCTCTATATTATGTCATTGCTCGATATTTGCCTAAAAAATACTTGGAAATACTATCGCCATATTCTGTTATTTTTCTTTCACAGGAAATTCAGATACTTTTGAAAAAAAATAATAAACCTCAAGATAAACGTAGTGTTAGTGCAAGTAAAAAAAGACTAAGATTGTATGTGAGTGCGCTACTCTTATTGTTGATGAAAAATAATGCTGATAAAGATGCAGTCGTACTACTAAGAAAGTGGGAAACGATTGATCGACAGGATGGAAAAGAAATAGTCAGAGCTATTAATGATTTTTGTGATTATTTGTATGTGTTATTTTCGATCCAAATACGAAGTGTGGGTCTACTTCCTGATAAGCAGTCAAAGTCTGGTCTTTTACGGAAGATCATGCTGATATTAGACAATTTGTTTTCTTGGACTATGTATTCTGTAGCAATTTCCCCTAATATCATGGATTTGATGGATAAATCTCATTTTCCTGTATCAAGCAAGGGCTCAGAGGTGGCATTAGGTCATGAAAATAAAAACATAATAAAAATTATTAAATATCATCTAAAAAGGGCTGGTGAGGCAGATGTTATCTCTATAAAGCAAAAAATTTATGCTTTGCTTGTTGTTGCATTTGTATATCTAATTTCCCCGACATTGATTTATATAATTGGAGCAAGTGGAAGTAGCACGCCTTTTCTGGATTATCGTTTTGTTTTATTATCTATTCAGTATTTTTCGATATTTATCATTACACAGTTTTCAACGAATTCAATTCAAAAAAGATATAGAAAAGCTGGAATTGACATTTTCGTTTCAAACAGATTTTTTAGTTACTTATTAAACTGTATTGTTTTTTTGGTTTTTTTTGTGCCCTCGGTTGTGCATGATGAAATACTGTATAAATTTATATCTCAAATCTTAATTAAAAACTTTGACTTGTTAATTATTGGCACTGTTATTCTTCAGGTGTTATTACTTTTTGCGTTTATTAAACCCCCTGTTGAATTAAAGAGATCTTCAATAGCAACTTCCTTATTGGTCCGAGAGCTTCTATTATTGCGCGCTCAGGTAGTTGAATGGCAAAGCATAAGGAATCGTAGGCAATTAAGTCGTCATGTATATTTTGTGAAAAAATATTTTACATACATCGCGAAAGATTTGATAAATTCTCAATTTGATTCTTTGTCTCAAAAAACGCATTTAATGAGTTATTTTAGAAACATAAATGAACATATCGAGGACTTAAGTTCCAATATTAAGCTTGGGGCAATGCAAAACCGAGAAAATTCAATTTCTCAAATTGACAGACTCGTTTATCTTGGCGCGATTGAGGAATTTGGTGAGATACCAAATATGATACCTGAAATTAAGGATTATCTCGAATTGAAGTCTGTTCAGCCAAAGTCGCCATCTTTTATAAGAAAAATTTTTCAAATCTTGGACACATCTTGGTTGGCAAGGGCATTAGCCTTAATTGTAATAACAATAATAATCAATTTGCTTAATCCATCTTTTTGGGAACATCTTCAAAATTTGTCATCTCTTTTCGGAATATTGTCACCGTAAGGCGTAAAATACAAAACAGCAAAGTAAGAGTGAAAGAAAACTGGGACTGCATAGCCGTCCAAATGCCTTCCCACGTGTGAGTATATCCTTTATAGACTTTAAGTCTCCCATTTGGGGTTATTGCTGATAATACAAGTTGTTGTGCCTTTCGCTAACTCTCCCCATGATAAAATTACACCCATGCAACCATCCCTGGAAAAACTTAGAAAATTCTTTCGTTTAGAACACGAAAACAAATATGCGAACACCGCCATCATTGGCGGACTTGCCATGATGCTTGATTTTTGGGAAGGCGAAGCCCGCGCAGATGGTGTCGCCGAGGAAGTGATCCAGGCGGTGGTCTCGCGCCTGCGCTCCTACGAAAAGCTCAGCCCGGAAGGAAGGGCTGAGTCGCTTAAAGGCTTATGGAAGCGCATTGGCGAGACCTATCCCGAAGCGGGGCAAAAGCCGAAGACGCAAGTTCAGCCGCCCCGTCCGCCTAGACCCGAGCCAGAGTCAACTCAAAGTGGGGAAGAGCCTGTCCTGCTTCCATCTCAACGCCCGGAGAATCAACCTCAACAACCAACAAGACCACGACCTGTCCCCACGCCGCGTTCTGAGTCTGTGCCAGGTGCGAAGACCAGCCAAACTCCGGTCGCGTTGAATGCCAGCCTGACCGTGCTTCAAGGGGTTGGTCCCAAGCACGCAGAAACGCTGACCAGCCTCGGAATGCAAACGCTCGGTGACATGTTGTATTATTTCCCTCGCCGCTATGAAGATTACAGCCAGCTCAAACCGATCAAGTCACTTTTTTATGGTGACGTGGTCACTGTGCTTGGTTCGGTCCAAAGTGTGCATACCCGCCCTATTCGCGGCGGCAAGTCCTCGATTATTGAAGTGGTTATCAGCGATGGCACGGGTTCGCTTCGCATTTCATTTTTCAACCAGCCCTGGCTCGCGAATCGATTCAAAGAGGGCGATGCCATTTCAGTTTCGGGCAAGATCGACCAGTATCTTGGCCGCCTCGTAATGAACAGCCCCGATTGGGAACCTGTTGAAGTTGAGAATTTGCACACTGCCCGCATCGTCCCCATTTATCCGCTCACTGAAAAGGTCACGCAAAAGTGGCTGCGTGGAATTATGAATCAAGTCATCACGCATTGGGCACCTGCGGTTGCCGATGCCCTTCCTGAAAAAATTAAACTTGCGGCAAGACTCGTTTCGCTTAGTGAAGCCTTACAGCAGGTTCATTTCCCCAATTCACAAGCCAGGCTTAAAGCAGCGCGGGAGCGACTCGGCTTCGATGAAATTTTTTATTTACAAATGGGAGTGCTGCGCCAGAAGCGGGATTGGAAATCTGTGGAAGGCCGCCGCTTCCCCGTCCCGACCGAGTGGCTGGGTGCGCGGTTAACTAGTTTGCCTTTCACTTTGACAGATGCCCAGCAAAAATCGCTCGAAGACATTCGCGCCGACCTCGACTCTGGTCAGCCCATGAACAGACTCGTCCAAGGCGACGTAGGTTCGGGCAAGACCGTCGTTGCGGCTTTGGGCGCGGCCATCGTTGTCAACGCCGGAGCGCAGGCCGCGATCATGGCACCGACATCCATCCTTGCAGAGCAGCATTATCGCAACTTCACGAGTCTGCTTGCAGGCGATGGCGGATTCATGTCAGAGAGTGAGATCCGCTTGTTGGTGGGGAGCACGCCCGAGTCGGAGAAAGAGGCGATCCGTCAGGGATTGCAAGACGGTTCTGTGAAAATGGTCATTGGCACGCACGCGGTCATCGAGCCGGATGTCCAATTTAAAGATCTGCAATTCATTGTGATAGACGAACAACATCGCTTTGGCGTTGAACAGCGCAAGGAACTTCGCAGCAAAGGCACAAACCCGCATTTGCTGGTGATGACGGCCACGCCCATTCCGCGGTCACTGGCGTTGACGGTTTTCGGCGACCTCGATATTTCTGTCATTGATCAAATGCCCGAAGGACGGCAGCCGATCAATACCTATGTGCTTCGTCCGCAGGAACGTGAGCGCGCGTTCACGTTGATCCGCGGACAGATCAAAGAGGGCAGACAGGCTTTCATTGTGTATCCGCTCATTGATGAAAGCGAGAAGATCGAAGCCCGCGCGGCCGTGGATGATTTTGAAACACTGTCGAAGGAAATTTTCCCCGACCTCAAGCTTGGGCTTTTGCACGGGCGCATGAAGCCCGCTGAAAAAGATGAAGTGATGATGAAGTTCCGCGACAGGCAGTATGACATTCTCGTTTCAACAACTGTCGTTGAGGTGGGCGTGGATGTGCCGAATTCCACCGTCATGTTGATCGAAGGCGCAGACCGATTTGGCCTCGCACAATTGCATCAACTCCGCGGGCGTGTGGGACGCGGCGGGGCGCAGTCCTATTGTTTGTTGATCCCAACACATGAGGATGCGACCGAGAATGAACGCCTACAAGCCATGTCCCGCACCAACAGCGGCTTTGAATTGGCTGACCTTGACCTCAAGACACGCGGTCCCGGTGAATTTTTGGGGACTCGTCAGGCAGGTTTTGCCACAACTTTGAAAATGGCAAGCATCACCGATGTCACATTGATCGAAAAGGCGCGCACACAAGCACAGGCTTTGTTCGAGCGCGACCCGTATTTACAACAATCCGAACATGCCTTGCTTGCTGAAGCCTTTGAAAGATTCTGGGGCGAAGGTAAAGGGGATGTTTCGTAATATTTTGTAGGGGCGGGGTAATCCCGCCCAGGGCGAGGAGACCTCGCCCCTACGCAATAATGGAGAATCATGGTTAGAGCAATTTTTCCCGGCACATTTGACCCGATCCATCTTGGACACATGGACATTGCTTCGCGCGCGGCGCGTCTTTTTGACGAAGTGGTAATCGCAGTGTATGACAAACCGCTCAAGAGCTTAATGTTCTCGCCTGAAGAACGCATTTCGCTGGTTGAGCAGACTTTTCATGGAATTGCGAAGGTTAAGGTCACAGGTTATAGTGGACTGACGATTGACTTTGCTCATAAAATGGACGCACAGGTTATTGTGCGCGGTCTGCGTGTGTTCTCTGATTTTGAGTTCGAGTTCCGCATGGCGCTGGCGAATCAGCGTTTGGCGAAAGATATTGAAACAGTAGCGCTCATCACCGCCGAACAGCATACGTTTTTATCGTCCAGCACGGTACGCGAGATTGCCATGTTGAACGGCGATGTTTCCAGCATGGTCCCGCCGCATGTGCAAAAGGCTTTGCAGGCGAAAGCCCGTGATATGGAAGGACATTCGCCGCCAAATTCGCTCCGGGATTAATTTGTGCTAGAATTGCTTCATCTGTGGCGCGACATTTATGTCGCTGATGGCAGGGCGACATAAATGTCGCATTACGGAGCGAGAGAAAATATGGACATACTTCAACTCATAGACCGATTGGAAGAACTCTTCAACGATGCGAAAGCATTGCCTTTCACGCACAATGTTGTCGTGGATGAAGACCGCATGTTGGAATTGATCGACCAGATGCGCATCGCCATCCCCGAAGAGGTGAAGAAGGCCCAGCAGGTCATTGCCCAGCGTGACCGGGTCATGGCTCAAGCGCAGGAAGAAGCCAACCGCACCCTGCAATTGGCGCGCGAAAAAGCCGACCAGATGATCCAAAAGGATATGGTTGCACAGGAAGCTCAACGCCGCGCTGACCAAATCCTCAGCCAGGGACGCGCCGATGCAGAAGCCACCCGCGCCGATGCGGATAACTATGTAGTGGATACGCTCATGCAATTGCAGGAGCAGATCGCCAAGTTAGGCAATCAGGTCAGCAATGGCATTCGGATGGTGCAAGAAGAACAGATGCGCAAGGGGATGGGAAGCGTGCCTGAGAAGATCGAAAACTAAAGTAAACGACCCCGCCAAATTTGGCGGGGTCGTTTTTTATCCAAACTTGAAACCTGTTACGAAACAGATCGTTGTTAGTAATAAAAAAATGGGGAATGCTCTGAAGATCACTTCTCTTGGAAGAATGGGTTTGCCTGTTTTGAGGAAGGATAATAACAGCCCGCAGATGCCGATCAGTGCGCCGCCGATGCCAACGAGTGCGAATGCCGGTTTCGTCGCTCCCTGAATGGAGAGAAAAATGGGGAGCAGGAAAATGGTCAACCCGGCAATGCCGTGTGTAATGGTAATCATGATGACGGGCAGATGGTTATGGATGGGAGTTGAGCGGGTATAGGTCACAGCGGCGAATCCGGCTATGACGAAGATCAAGTACCAGCCTCGAAAAGAGGCGAGATGCTCCCAGACCAGTCCCAATGCGAGGGCGAGGGGAATGACCGTTGAGATGATGACCACGACAGGCGAGTCCAATCCTTCAAAACCAAGGATGATGAGCAGTAATCCTGCCACGAGTAAAACTCCGAAGGCGATGGTATAGGCGATGATGGGCGCAGTGGAAAGAGCATCAATGCCGACAACGATCTGATAGGCGGAGAGCAAAACTGTGCCAAGTAAAAACACGCGGTCAAGCGGATTCATTTTCATGATCAAAACGCTTTCATGGCGAGGATGATCATTGAGGAGAGCATATAGAGCGATGCGTATTTGAACAGCCCAAAGTTGACGCGCTCTGATTCAACGCGGAATGTGGCAAAAGCTAAAAGTAACAAGCCGGCGGTTAGCACGGCGATGAGACGCAAATAACCGGCGCTGATCCCAATGAGAACGCTTGCCCACCCAATCGCAAGCGCGGCCAGAACTGATGAGACTGCAATGGTTGCGCGGGTAAATGTGTCACCATAGGTGGATGGAAAAGTTGGGATCTCCGCGTTGGCGTAATCTTCGCGGAATTTAATTGAGAAGGTTAACGTATGAGTGGGAATCCAGAAAAGGATGGCAAGCGCGAGCAGAATCCCAACCAGGTCAATGTGACCTGTGGCAAGTACACGCCCGGCCAGAATGGGCATTGCGCCTGAAATTCCGCCCCAAACAATACTCCATGCAGTGCGGCGTTTTAGCCAAAGCGTGTATACGATCACATCAAAGGACCAGCCCGCAAAAACCACGAGACCATAGAGCGGCGCGATGATAAACGCCCAGCCAACGCCGAGCAGGGAAATAATCATACCGACCCAAAATACTTCTTTGGGACTTAGCTCGCCAGATGCCGCCGAACGTTTGTGCGTGCGCTTCATCTTTACGTCAATATCGCGGTCGTACCACATGTTCATAATGGTCGAGCCGCTGATGGCGAAGAAAAGGCTGAAGGATACGCCGAGCAATGTCAGCAGACCGATGCGCGTGCCTGCGCTTAAATATCCTGCAATTCCGGTTGCGAGCAGCAGACCGGTTTGTGTGCTTTTGATAAGAGGCCAG
This sequence comes from Chloroflexota bacterium, assembly GCA_016219545.1. Classification (GTDB taxonomy): domain Bacteria; phylum Chloroflexota; class Anaerolineae; order Anaerolineales; family Villigracilaceae; genus Villigracilis. The sequence goes on from JACRMH010000007.1 coordinate 127,587, forward strand.
TAGAGCGCGATCTTGGATTTGCGATTTACGATCTTGGATTGAACGGACATTTGAACTCCTGGAAAATATACAAATAAACGAATTTCTTCCAGCAAGTATACCTGTCAATTTTATGGATTCATTTTCTATCATTTAACTATAATTTTGCTGTTCAAGAATCAAGCGATTGTTCGTTTGATGGTTGTATAATGGGAAAGTTCCCTATAAAAATAAGCGGATTGCCAAATTGATACAAAACTTGCTCTCCTCGTTTAAAGGCTCAGATAAATCCGATTCTCAAGAAATAAAGGAATGGCGTGCGCGCGTTCTGAACGGGATTTTGCGCGCAATTTTTGTGCTATGGTTGTTCGCACTGGCGGGGGGAATTAACAACGTATTGCAGGCTTATCGCGAAGAAGCTTATCTTTATGAGAATCCGCTATTAATGGCGGTTTCTGTTTTATCGATCTATCTTGCCGTCACTGCGATCCTGGCCTTCATTACATTCTACGAAAAAATAAAATTCGAAGCCCGCGCAATCCTCCTGCTTTTCATTTTCTATACACTTGGCACGATCGGGATGTCCCTTTCATCGTTTAGCGGAGACGGTCGTGTCTTCTTTTTCGCTTTTATTGTTTTAGCGGCAGTTTTCTTTGACCTGCGCTACAGCCTCACAGCTTTTCTGTTCACCCTTTTTACTTTGGTGGTACTAGGCTGGTTACAAGTTTCCCAAACTTTAGTTGTCCCAGCCGAGAGACAGGTCAATGCTACCGATTGGGGAGCCTGGGTTAGCGGTGGAATCATATTTCTTGTTCTAAGCAGTGCGGTACTGATCTCGATCACCTATCTATTACAAGCGCTGAAACAAAGCCTGGCTGAATCACATGAATTACTCGCGCGTGAACAACGCGTCAGCCGCCTCCTGCGAACCCTGAGCGACATAAACCAACTTATTGTCCGTGAACAGGATGCGACTCGCATGCTCCAGCGTGCCTGTGAGATCCTCGTCACCGAGTGCGGATATAGTTTTTCGTGGATCAGTCTGCTGGAGGCAGATAAACTCACGCTCAAACTTACCGCTTCATTCGGGGCGACGCTTGATCCTGCTTTATTTACAGTTCATCTGAACCAGGCAGAAGACGACCGCCCACGGTGCGCGGTCGTCGCTCTCCGTACCAAAAAGCCTTTTCTAACAGTTCATGACGAAAATGATCCTTGCGCTTCCTGTCCGCTATTGAAACAATATCCGCACCGCTGCTCAATGATCCTGCCTATTGTGCGGGAAGAGCGCACCTTCGGTGTTTTAACACTGGTTCATTCAATCCCCACTGATGCATTTGACCAGGAAGAAATGGACTTGTTGTTGGAACTGGCCGATGATCTGGCCTTTGCTCTGGAAAAACTGGAAACAGACCGCCGCCTTCAATCACATATTCGAAGGGAAACTTTAATTAACGAGATCACCCAAGCGGCCTTGGAAACGCCTGACCTTGAAAGCATGCTGCAAACACTGGCGAACCGCCTGTGTGAGTTGATCGAAGCCCAGTCCTGCTATATTGTCTTGTTGGATTCTGACGGCAAGAATTTTATCCCTAGCGCTGCTACTGGTCCTTTACGCGAAATCTTCCTCTCAGTAAGGCTTACTGACGATGAAACCAGGATGGCAAAAACCATCCTGCAAGTCGGTCAAACCTTGATCGTGGAAGATGTGAATAAAGACCCGCGGATTAGCCCCCGCATTTCGGAAATGTTTTCCATAGATTCCTTGTTGGGGCTGCCGCTCACAGCCGATGGCCGCAACCTGGGGACAGTATTTCTGACATTTCAGGAGCCGCGTAGTTTTGGCGCGGATGAAGTTTTAATTGTAGAGCAAATTGCAGGTCATGTGGCACTTGCCTTGTCAAAAACGATCCTTTACAAAGAAACACATGCCAAAGCCATGGAATTAGGCAAACTATATCTCGCCGCGCAGGATATGGCCTCGAGCCTTTCCGACCCCGATGCCCTGCTTGTCACTTTGATCCGCCACATGACCGAGGCCTTGGAGACCACCAGCGGTTACATTTATACAGTTGACCTTTCTGCGGAAAAAATATTCATCCTTGCAGAATACTGGGCCGACACAGCTGGAAAAAATGAAATTCAATCAGATATGGGCAAGTCGTATTCATTGAGAGACTATCCGACTTTTAATCGAGCCGTTACCACTGGTCAGGTAATCAGCCTTCAATTTGATGATGAAGACGTTTCGGAAATGGAGCGGTGGCAGTTTTCCGCGTATGATGTTAGAACGATCATGTTCATCCCGGTGCTTGCTCATGGAAAACTGGTGGGGGGAGTGGAAATTTGGGAAAGTCGTTATCGCCGCGAGTTTACCCATGCAGAGATCAATCTTGTTCATGCTATGGCCGGTCATGCGGGCAGCATTATGGAGAGCGCGCGCTTATATGAAACCGAGCGTAGGCACGTTGCGGCACTGACCACCTTGCGCCAGGTCAGCCTTGACTTGGTTTCTCATATTGACCTGCCTGCTCTTTTGAATACCATTCTTGAACGGGCCATGGAATTGTTTAATGCTCCCATAGGTTGTTTATATCTTATGGAATCAAATGAACGATCCTTGCAGATCGTAACCGGACGCGGCGGATTGCAGGACTATGTTGGCACAAGTTTGAAATTGGGTGAAGGAATTTCCGGCATAGTGGCTCAAACAGGCGAACCCCTCCTTGTCCATGATTACCAGGCATGGGCGGGGAAGTCTGAAGCATTTAAAGATTTTATTGTAGGCACGGTGATGGGAGTTCCCGTCAAATGGCAGGGACGTGTGTTGGGTGTTATTAATGTGGATGATGTGGTCCCCAACCGTTTCATGGATTCAGATATCGAACTTATCGGTCTTTTTGCGGACCAGGCCGCTGTCGCCATTGCCAATGCCCGTCTCTTTGAAACAATCGAACAACGCGAGAGTCACTTCCGCGCCCTGATCGAAAACTCTGCCGAAGGGGTTGCAATTCTTGATGCGAACGGGATCATTCGTTACATGGCCCCATCCGAAGAGCGTCTCACCGGTTACACGGTTCAGGAAGTGATGGGACAAAGCATCTTTGACAATATCCACCCCGAGGATATTCCGAATTTGTTACAGGCTTTTCAACGGGGTGTTCATGTACCCGGTGTGATCATTCAGCAGGAATATCGCCATAAAAGGAAAAATGGGGAGTGGCGCAATTATGAAGTAACAGGGCATAACCTGCTCCACGACCCCAATGTGGCGGGCGTGGTTGTCAATTACCGCGATATTACCGAGCGAAAACGCGCTGAACAGGACCTCCTCCGCCATGCGCACGAACTGGAAGCCCTGGCTGCCGCCTCTGCCGCCCTGCGTACTGCTCAAAGCGTAACAGAGATCATCCCCGTTTTGGCGAACCAGGCCTTGCGCGCCGTGGGGGGCGATTACAGCTCCATCTTTTTGCTTGACCCTGTCAGCAGCGATTATGTATCGCACGGTTGGTTTTCTGCCAGAGGCGAATCCAAAAACAAATTAAAAGACGAATCGATCCTTCGCCACCGCCCCGGTGAAGGGATCACCGGCCATGTAGCCCTTACGGGTGAAATTTATGTTACTGAAGATATACAAAATGACCCGGTCACGCACGTATTAGGTGAGGAAGAAAAAAGATTGAAGGATTTGCATGGCGGCATCTCACTTCCGCTTCGCGCACAGGATGAAATAATCGGTGTGATGCATATTTGGATGTTTGGTCGTCATATTTTCAACGAATCAGAGATCCGCATCCTGATCGCTTTTGCAGAAACGGCGGGCAATGCCATCCACCGCGCCATGCTTTTTGAACAGACCGTTCAACAGGCGGATGAACTTGTCCATGCTTATGACAATACCCTTGCAGGCTGGGCGCGTGCGCTTGAACTTCGTGATGAATTAACAGAGGGACATACCCGCCGTGTCACCGAGTTGACCGTTCAATTGGCGCGCGCCATGGGTGTGCCGGAAAATGCGCTTGTTCAAATCCGGCGCGGCGCACTGTTGCATGATATTGGAAAAATGGGCATCCCTGATTCCATCCTGCACAAGCCCGGTCCATTGACAGCCAATGAGCAAAAGATCATGCGTATGCACACGCAATACGCCTATGACATGCTTTTGCTCATTCCCTTCTTGCGTCAGGCTTTGGATATTCCCTATTGTCATCATGAAAAATGGGACGGCACCGGCTATCCACGCGGATTGAAGGGCGAACAGATCCCGCTCGCGGCGCGTATTTTCGCAGTCGTGGACGTTTGGGATGCACTTACTTCAGATCGTCCCTATCGCAATGCGTGGAGTTCGGAGAGAGTGCGTGATTATTTGCTTAGTGAAAGCGGAAAATATTTCGACCCAAGGATTACGGAAAAATTCCTTCAGCTTGATCTAAGCGAGTTTACAAACTAGCATCCCGCCTGAGCAGATCGTCAACCGTTTCCCGCCTCATGATTACCTGCGCTCTTCCATCTTCAAGCCACAACACCGTTGGTTTGCGTGACCCGTTGTAATTCGACGACATACTCAGATGATATGCGCCTGAGGCAGGGATGGCGATCAGGTCCCCAACTTCAAGCCTTGGCATTAACAGATCTTCGATGACCACATCCCCCGACTCGCAATAAGGTCCTGCGATGGAAACCTTCTCGCATCTTTCTGCGCTGACGCCTGATACGGGTAAACAGGAATATCTTGCCCCGTACATTGCGTGGCGCGGATTGTCCGTCATGCCGCCGTCAGTTAAGACCCAAACTTTTTCGCCGCGTCTTTTGATCGCGCCAACTCGATAAACAGCCACGCCAGCCCGCGCCACCAAACTACGTCCAGGCTCCAAATGTAAATGGGGGAGAGTGAGTCCGCGGGTAGTACAGCCTGCAATGACGTTCTCCGCAACCATGCGCACATAAGCATTGATATCCGGCTGGGGAAGTTCATCTTCGTGATAGGCCACACCCCATCCGCCGCCGGGACAAAAATGCCACTCGCCATTGAATACAATATCATTGGCAATGTCCAAACCCAATTCGATTGCGGCTGTCAACGGACCTGGATCGCGGAAATTCGATCCTTGATGAAAATGGATCCCATTCAAAGGCAGGTTGCGGCTTTTGCAATAGGCAGACGCTTCCATGATCTCTTCACGCGTCATGCCAAACTTGCTGTCATGCTGGCCGGTCTGCGTGTGCGCATGGTGAGTTTCAACGGCCACTCCGGGAAGAAGGCGAAGCCAAAGGTTTGGGAATTGGGAATCGGGAATCGGGGATAATTCGACAATTCGTTGAAGTTCTGTAATGTTATCCACAACGATCGTGCCAGCACTTTGCAGCGCGGATTTTAGGTCAGCTTCTGATTTATTTACGCCATGTACCAGGATGTATTCACGCGGCACGCCGCCCGCCATGGCAATTGCGATCTCGCCCTCGCCCGTGCAATCCACGAATAAGTTGTGGGACTGAGTCCACTGCGCGATGGCTGTATTCAAAAAGGCTTTCCCTGCATAAGTAACAGAAGCAGGCCTGGGGTAGTGCGAAGCGAGTGCAGTTTGATATCCTGTTGCCGCACTGTCCATTGTGGCGCGGTCATACAGATATAAAGGCGTTCCATATTCTTCCGTCATCAGGGCAATGTCATTTTCAGCGATGGTCAAAGAGTCGTTTTTTATTTTTGTGGTGATGGGGAAAAGTTGAAGAAGCTTCATAGATCCGGCACCTCCAATATGCCGGCAGAGCAGACCCGGTTCTTACCCAGACGTTTGGCGTTTAATTCGGCATTATCTGCCGCAAGTAATATCTCGCTGGTAGTCTTTCCATCATCCGGGTAGGTGGCGACTCCGAGGCTGAGAGTATACCCAACAATAGCCTCGCCAGTGGAAGAATTTTCAGGGATTTGGGCTTCTGCAGATTTCCGCAATCTTTCCGCCAGCAATACTGCGCCCTCCTTAAATGTATGAGGCAGGATGATAACGAATTCATCACCTCCATACCGGCTGGCCACATCGGGTTCGCGCACGTTGGCGAGCAGGATGCCGGCAATTGCTTTAAGGCGTTCATCTCCAGCGGGATGCCCGTATGTATCGTTGTACCCCTTGAAGGAATCTACGTCTATCATGATCAATGAGAGCGGATGTTTGTAACGCGCGGCACGGGTCATTTCAGTTTCCGCGATCTGATCGAAGGCGCGGCGGTTGACAAGTCCGGTCATGCTGTCGGTGAGTGCGAACGATGTGATCTTGGCGTGCAGACGGGCGTTATCTATTGCCATGGTCACCGGCCCGGCGAAAGCGATCAGCAGTTCCATATCTTTTTCGGTGAGCGGGCGGTTGGAATTCGATTCAATATTGAGAACGCCAAGCACTGAATCCTCTTTGAGCAAGGGCACGCAAATTTCGCTTTCCACGCTGTAGGATGCCTTCAAGAAATTTGGATCTGTGCTGATATCTCGAATGAATTGAGCCTGCTTGGTGCGAACGGTTCGGCCAGTGACACCAGTGGTGATGGGAATTTCATAAATAATCAGTTCATCAGGATAGCCAACCTGCGCTCCCAGTTGTAACATTTCGCCGTTCAGCAGATAAATGCTTACATAAGTGTATTCAAAGGTCTCTTTCAATAATTGGACGACGGTTTTGAAAACCTTTTCGAGGTCGAGCGAGGAAGTGACGGTCTGAGTAACGGATTGCAGGGTGGTCATGCTGGTCAGGTGCTCGTTAATATCCGCGTGGAAGCGGGCTTTTTGAATGGCTGTAACAAGATGACTGGCTAATGTCTGCAAGGTTTGCATATCATCCGAGGTGATCGTGGTATGCGGTGGCGCGCTCTGAATATAGAGCACACCTATGAGTGTACCTTCGCGCAACATTGGAACTCCCAAAGCGGCGCCGGTCCCCTGATTGCTTGGATGATAGTAGTATGGGTCGTGAGTGATGTCGCTGCTGAAATACTGTTTGCACGTCTCGGCCACATGCCCCACAATGCCCTGTCCCATGCGTTGACGAAAGCCGGGATTAAGCCCCATGTCTTTGGCACCGCCGATGGCGGTCACTTCGAGTTCATTTCCTTCAACAAGCAGGGAAATCGCTGTTTCATCATAGCCGAAAACATTCACCATGGCGTCAACCGTTTTCTGACATATCTCCTTCTCGTCCAGGCTTTCGGACATTTGCCGGCTGACTTCCTGGATCAATCCCATTTGAACCACGCGGCGGGAAACCGTGTCGAGGAGTTGGGCTTTGTTCAAAGCCAGTGCGATCTGCGCGGCGGCTTGTTCACCGATGGAGATTTCCTGTTTAGTGAAGTGATGAGGTTTATTGAAAGAGATCAACGCCGCTCCCAGCTTCTGTCCATGCACGATTAATGGCAGGGCAAGGATAGATCGGCTGGAAAAATGAACTGCGATGTTGGCGCTTAAATATGGTGTATTGAACACATCATCCACAGCCAGAGGATGACCGATTTGGAGTACGGATCCCGTCAGGGTGATTTCCTTCGGATCAAATTTCATTGTCGGATAAATTTCTTGAAATTCTCCATAGGCCGCACCAGAAAGCGTTCTCTGCTCTAATTCATCCCACAAAGTAATGAAGGCTCCATCCGATTCAAATAATTCGCCCATTCGATCTGCCAGCGTTTGCAGCATTTCACGAAAAGTAGTTACTTCAAGGGATGCACGGGTGATGGAGTTGAGCAGTTCCATTTGGCGGGCGCGGTTTCGTTCGGCATCGAACAATTGGGCTTTGTATATAGCCAATGCGATCTGCGCGGCCGCCTGTTCTCCGATGGCGATTTCCTCGGCTGTGAATTGGTGACGTTGGTTGAAACTGATCAATGCCGCACCCATTTTCTTTTCGTTGGCGATCAATGGCAGTCCAAGCAAGGAGCGGGTGGGAACGTCTGATGCCAGTTGCGGATTCATATAAGGAGTGTTGTAGACATCTTCCACGGGTATCGAACGCCGCTCACGCAGGACGGAAGCGGTCATTGTGTTTTCATCCGGCGCGAGTTTCATATCCTTGTATGTATCGCGGAATTCACCATAGGCTGTTGTAGGAATAACCCGTTGTTCCACATCATCCCACAGGGTAATAAATGCGCCATCCGCTTCCAAAAGTAGCCCGAGTTGATCGGCCAGAACTTGCAGCGCCTGATGAAGGTCGGGCGTTTGAAGCGCGGTGTTGGTGATCACGTTGAGCAATTCGACCTGGCGGGCGCGGCGTTTTTCTGAGATCAAAAGTGTATGCTCGCGGGTATTGTCGCGGGCTACAATAACGCGTCCCAGAATTTTTCCGCGCGAATCTCGTAATGGGGAGATCATTGCATCGAGCCAGCGGCGGTGTTCCCCTTTACCAACTTCCAATTGGACTTGCGTCTCCATAACGTCCCAGTATTGGCGTACGAGATCGGATGGTTTCAATACATCAAGCGCGCTTTGCCCGATGACTTCGTCTCCCACCCCCAGCCATTGATGTGCCGCTGGATTCATGCTCACAACCCGCTTGGAATTGTCTAATACGATGACGGCATCCCGCAGATTATTCATCACCAGCGGTGCGGCAACGGGAACCAGGTTTAGAAGCCTAAATTGAAAAAGACCGATCGCTAGTAACACGCCCGAAAAGGCAAAGGTGAAAGGCGTTAAGTCAAAACCATGCAGGTGGATGGGGGTGAACAGCCTGGCGGCATTTACAACCAATGGCGCAAGGGAGCCCAATACCATCACCTTCATTTGCTGTCGGAAAAGATGCTTTGCTTGAAAATAGGCAATAAGATAAAGCCATACCCCTGCAACAACAAGACTGTATGAAACTGCCACATTGATCCAAAACCAAAACCCGTGCCCAAGGATAACCAGGGTCGGGTAACCTTCCGGGTCGAGTCCTGTTCCCGTGTAGATCCAATGGTGATATTCGTTGGTGAGGGTCAGCCCAAAGGTCAACAAGGGAAACGCCAACAGCACAAGGGACTTTATCCGGGTCAACCAGTCAGCGCGGCCGGTGTAGTGCAACGCAAAAACGAACCAGAGAACAGGAGTCGATGTGATGCCGATATACTCTAATTTTCCCGCAAGAATTTTACCGGATAGGGTTGGGGCAATCAGTTCGAAAATGTAAAAAAAACTCCAGATCGTCATGGAGGCTGTCAACCAGCCAAAGATGCCTGCCCCCGGTTGTCTACGATGCTTGAAAGCGTAGAGGGTGATCCCGCCGGTAAGACAGGTGATGGCTAGAAGCGGTAATGCAAAAGGAAGCGAGCCGGGATATATGTTCAATTTTGAAAGCAGATACACTGATATGAGTTGATACTACATACATTATCCGGGGATGATTGATGTCAGGATATGTCATTTCCATTGCAACTTGCACATTTCATTTGCCTTGTAAATAGTATACAAAATCCCGCAGCATCTTTGGTGTTTTAGATCTCAAAGGTGACCTGCGGGATGTTTTCTGCCATTTTTGTTCGGTTATTTATTGAAAAATAAATTCCACCAAACCTGCCAATTTTGCATTGGGGTGGGCTCGGGGACTGGTGTATCCACGGCCACCGGTTCACTGCCCGCCTGACCGACAGGGACCACCGATTGTTCCCCGTCTTTTACAAGGTGACCTTCAGTGCGCGCCCATTCTTCCACAGCCTCTGTGGATGCGGCATAGGCCACTTGCGTTTGTAAAGCCATTTCGGTCTGACTGGCCTGGGTGGCCGCGACCCGCACCTCGGCACGCTGCTCGTTCCGCAGGTTCAAGCCTTGCAGGCGGGAATTGAATTCAATCACCAGCCATGCCAAAATAAAAATACCCAGGAATATTGCCACGCGCCTAAAATTGATCGGAATGTTTTGCATGGCTTTATCTTAATCCTATTTTCTTTAGTTGGCAAGAAAAGATTCCTTTGTGGTACAATCTGCCCCCGCAGGACGTAGTACCCTTCGTCTTGACTCCAAAACGTTTAGAAAGGGATTAAATCACATGAAAGTATTGCTTGTTAAGGACGTATATAAACTTGGACGCGCAGGGGATATTAAAAGAGTAGCCGACGGTTTTGGCCGCAACTTCCTCATCCCGCAGGGATTTGCCGTACTCGCCACCGAAGGCGCCATGAAGCAAATCCAGAAGATCAAAGTGCAGGCTGAAGTCCGCCGCGCTTCGCAGAATAATGAACTCTCCGGTCTTGCCGAACAGATCAAGGGTGTTACCCTTACATTTGCGGCCAAGGCAGGCGACACCGGTAAACTGTATGGTTCCATTACCACACAGGATATTGCCACCGCACTCTCTGAAAAGGTCCGCTTTGAAGTGAAGCGCCAGTCGGTTGATATTCAGCCCATCCGCGCGCTGGGCGAATTCACCGCTCATGTCCGCCTGACCATGGACTTGGTGCCTGAGATCAAGATCATTGTCCACCGCGAAGGTGAAAGCGCTGAAGCCAATGCAGAACCCGCCGAAGCAGAAAAGCCGAAGAAGAGCCGCAAGGCTAAAGAAGAAACCGCGGAAGAAGCTCCCGCCGCAACAGCTGAATAAGAGAAACATCACATCACCGGCGCAAGTCGGTGATGTTTGTAATACAATATCTCCATGCCTGAATCCATTGGTCAACGATTAAAGAAGGAACGCGAGGCGCGTTATCTTACGCTTGAGAAGGTCTCTCAAGTGACGCGCATTCGCACCATTCATCTCAAGGCATTGGAAGCCGATGATTATTCCGCGCTTCCATCTGCTGCGCAGGGACGCGGTTTTTTGCGAAATTATGCCGAGTATCTCGAACTCGATATTGATGAAATGGTCGCTGAGATGCAAAGAGAAGCGCCGCCAGCCGAAGTCAGCGGACCTTTGCCGCAAGTCAATTTGGTTGAGACGGAAATTCCACCATTGGTGAATGAGGCGGATGAAAAACCCGCGCCTCGTTTCTTTGACCGTTGGCTGGGTCGCCCTCCGAAAGCAGAGTCTGCGCCTGAGGCAGAATCCACTGAAGAACCGTCCGCGCCGGTGACTGAGACAAAAGTCGAAGGGCAGAGTCAACCGATTGAGACAGATCAGCCCGAGACTAAGGAAGAAGCGCAGCCGAGTCTGCTCTCAAAGTTTGAGTCCCTCTTCCGATCCGGTATTGAAAAAATAAAATCCAAACCAGAGACCTCGCCTATCGTTGAGCCTGCGGCTGCGCCGTCCATCCCATCACTTCCCGCCGATATTATTTTTGCAGAGATCGGTAAAGAGCTGCGTGCGCGCCGCGAATTGATCAGCCTGACGATCGAAGAAGTGGAACGACATACGAAATTACGCGCCGTGTTCGTGAAGGCTTTGGAGGCAGGCGTGTATGATGACCTGCCATCGTCCGTGCAAACGCGCGGAATGCTTTCGAATTATGCGACCTTCCTGGATATGGATGTTGATGCCCTCCTCTTGCGTTTTGCCGACGGTTTGCAGGCGCGCCGGCATGAAAAATATTCTGAGACCCCGCGTGAAAAAATTCAAACTGAAGTGATCACGTCCATGCCGCTTTGGCGGAGTTTTATTGCAGGTGACCTGATCTTCGGTGTAGTGATGGTCGTTACGCTGTTCGCGCTGGCTGTCTGGGGAGTGGGGCGTGCGGTCAGCTCGCAAAATATTCAGCCCACCGAGCCGGTGGCAATGAATGTGATCGGAGGCACGCTCACGCCGACAGTTCCATCAGATGTGACCTTGGTGCCAGTAGACCAAAATCCTATAGCAGGCACAAGCACGCTGCCCGCCTTGAGTACGACATCGATCCCAACATCGAACGCTAATGTAGCTGTAGGTGTTTTTGCAGTGGAACGAGTCTTTGTGCGGATTTCAGTGGATGGGAAGATCGTTTTTGAAGGGCGCATGGCTCCGGGCGAATCGAAGTTGTTTGATGCAGATTTGCAAATTGTGATCCTGACAGGGAACGCGGCCGCGCTTCGTATCACCTTTAACGGGAATGACCTGGGCTTTATGGGAAACAACGGCGAAGTGTTGACCCTTGTATATTTGATCACGGGCGTGGCAACCCCCACAGCCACAACGGCGCCCACGCCGACCAATACCGTGCCTGTGACGCCCACGCTTACACCTAAGGCAACCACCACACCCACGATCACGGTTACGCCGTAGATCAGCAGGTAGGTCACGTTTGTAACGTGACAATAAAATTTATTGGAATAGTCACGCTGAAAGCGTGACCTACAACTATAATTAAAACTACTTTAGGAAATATAACGTGTCAAAAAATACATTTCATTTAGTCTCCCTCGGTTGTTCAAAAAATACAGTTGATTCTGATTCGATGGCGCAGTTGCTTTTACGTGACGGCTATCGCTCCATGGATGACCCCGATAAGGCCTCCGTGCTGATCGTCAACACCTGCGGATTTATTGATTCCGCAAAAGAAGAATCTTATCGGGTGCTGGGTGAGCTTGCCCAGTCCAAGCGCAAGGGGCAGGTTCTGATCGCGGCGGGTTGTCTTACCCAGCGTTATGGCGTGGAAGTTGCTCAGAAGGTTCAAGGCATTGACGGCATCCTCGGTACGCGCCGCTGGATGGATATTGTGCAGGTGGTGAATGAGGTTCGCAAAGGGCCGCGGCCTGAGCCGCTTTATCATTTACCTGAAAACGCAGCCGTTGTCGGTTCAGACGAGAATGATGCGTTAAGAGTCAGCGTTGCCGGTTCGAGCGCCTATATCAAAGTGGCGGATGGCTGCCGCCGTCCGTGCGCGTTCTGCGCTATTCCGCTCATCAAAGGCACGGCAGTATCGCGCCCGATTGAATCCATTCTCAACGAAGCGCGGACTTTACGTGATGCCGGTGTGCGGGAATTGATCCTCATCGCGCAGGACACAACTGATTACGGTCACGACCTTGGCATGAAGGATGGTCTCGCCATTTTGCTTGAGCAGTTAACAGACGCTGTCCCTGATATGGATTGGCTGCGCGTGATGTATGCCTACCCGGGCTATGTCACCGACCGTCTCATCGAAGTGATGGCAACCCACAACCAGATCTTGCCTTATCTCGACATGCCGCTTCAACATGCGCATCCAAAAACTTTGCTTCGCATGAAGCGCCCGTCCAATATGGATTGGGTGCATAAAACTCTTGGAAAGATGCGCACGGCCATGCCTAACCTCGCGATCCGCACAACCTTCATCGTTGGTTATCCTGGCGAGACGGAAGAAGAATTTCAGGCCTTGCATGACTTTGTGAAAGAGATCCGCTTTGACCGGGCCGGAGCCTTCCCCTTTTCATTTGAGGCGGAGACAACGTCCGCGCCTCTCGGTGACCCGGTGCCTGCTTCTGTTAAAGAGGAGCGTTTTGCGCGTCTGATGGAGTTACAACAGCCCATCTCTCTGCAGGTGAATCAATCTTATGTAGGCAAGACTTTGGATGTATTGATCGAGGGATTTAATGACGGACTTTCGATCGGGCGTTCCTACCGTGATGCCCCCGAGGTGGACGGTCTGATATTGATCGAAGACAAAGCAAAAGTGGGCGATATTGTCCCCGTGAGGATCACCGGCGCCATGGCCTATGACTTGACCGGTGTGCTGGCCAAGAAGTTGATTAAGTTATAAAAATAGAAGGGAAATGAAATAATGTAAGGGCGGGGTCATCCCGCCCCTTTTATATTGCAGCTCTCGCAAAAGCAGTAGCAGCTAGTATGAGTGCCGAGAGTATCAGATTTATTCTTAATAAGATCGTTTCGCGTCTTTGAAGTTTGGCGAGTTCTTCCGCTTGGGCGCTTTCTTTTCTCATCAAAGTTCTATGGATGGATGGGATCACTTCCCATGTTTGCACCGCGCTGACAATGACCATCAAAACTCCCAAAGAATGTTTGACGAGAATTGCCAATGACCATTGTGTGCTGGTGTTGAGGAATCCGTCATAATGCGGATTGGCGCTCAATTGAAAGAGACCTGTCGCCAGCAATAGCCCCATACAGAACCATGCGATTGGTTCGAGTCTTTTTTGCAGGGCGGTGATAAAGCTAAGTTGGTCAACCAGCTTCAAGGTTCGCAGGGAGGCGGGTAGGACGAGCAAATTAATGGCCGCAAGGCTTCCGATCCATGTGACCGTCGCCAGCATGTGAAGCCAGTAGATCAGCGCCATCACCCAGGAAGGAGGCGTGGTCATAATTAAGGCAGAGCGGTGGCCGCCGGTACATCTGTTGGGACTTCAGTTGGAACTTCTGTAGCGACAGTTGCCGTTGGAATTATCACTGTAGGAGTCGCCGGGTAACAACCTGTGAATGCATCGTTGTAATTCGCTTGCGAGGTTTGATCCAAGTTTCCGAGGGTCATCGCATTCGTATATTGTTGATAAGCGCCGCAATATTCTTCCTGCGCAAAGAGCTCATCGCCATAGCGCATGGATGCCTGATAGTAGCGTTGCGATGCGGTCAGGGTGCCATCCCATAGGGAAGGCCAGCCCACGCCAACCTGGGCGAAAATGTCAACCGCCTGCTTCCAATCCAATTCCCAGAAACTCGCACCGGTGATGTAGGCACGGGCGCCTTCGCGTAATCCATTAGCCGTATTATCCAGCGGACCAAAGCGTTCGGCCAGGGCCAGGTAATAGATGCCGCCTTCGAGGTTGCCGTCCTTGACGATCAAGTTGTATCCATGATTGCGCAGGGCAAAATAATACATGCCATCCACTTGCGCGGTCTTATAGGTCGGGTCAAGTTTGCGAATGGTATCCAAAGCACTCAATGCATTTGGCCAATCCTGTGCCTGAATAAGCTGCTGTGCCCGCAGGTACGCGCTTTCTGCGCCGCTGGAATCCGGCGTGGATGTGGCTGTTGGCACAGGCGTACTGGTTGGAATGGTGCTCAACACCAGAACCTCGGTCAGTTTTTCCTGAGCGCCGGGAAAATTTGGGTCTTTCTTAATGATGTATTCAAGGCGTTGTGTCGCCATCTCAAAGCGACCGGCTGTAATATCATCCAGCGCGAGTGTATATTGCTCGTTGAGTTGTTTCGAGGTGACTTCAGACTCAGCGCTTTGGCGGTCACCGATGCCGGCGGCGTATCCGCCATAGCCGCCGATCCCCACGAGCAGGAGCAGTCCTAAAATTCCAATGAGGATAGAACGCCAGCGCATCGGCGATTTCTTGATCGGTTTGATCGGCTGGGTGTCATCTGGTGCTACAGTTTTTTGTGGTTGTGTGTTTTCAATTTGTTCTGACATGGCGGCAATTATACTTCCCAATTGATGGTTCAAAAAAATTCTCATTTACTAACTCTCCTTACACAGTGTCGTTCTGAGCGGAGCGAAGAACCTCTACGATTGTTTCAGAGACCCTCACCGCACTGGCGCGCGGCGCAAGTGTCGCTGCCGCTCAGGGAATCACGGCTGGGTGCGTAAGGTGAGTTACAAATTAAATACCTGCTTCGCCTCTGACCAGACGATAGCCAAAGCGATGACTCCGCCAACGGACATTCCCAGCAAAGCGGTTAATACGGCCGAACCGGGGACGATCACTGCCAACCCGTAAGCTGTTACGCCTCCGATAACGGCCGCCAGCAACCCTTTGAAAACCGAGTTCCCCACGCGGATCGGTTCATGCATCCGTTTGGATAACCATGTAAACAAAATGATGGCTTCCACCAGCAAAGCGATCTCCGCAAATGCGATGATCGGCGCGCCGATATGTTTGAAGAAGAATAATCCAACGATGCCGATCCCCACAAACATAAGGATGCGAAGCGCCACTGCGTAAAGAGGGAACATGGGTTCCTTGCGTGCGTAGAATGCGCGCGCTGCGATCTCGTGGATCGTATAACCGGTCAACGTCAATAAATAGGCGCGCGTTGTCCAGGTGATGAGGGTGGAGATCGGCTCAGGGAATCCGAACACAGCCCGCACCAGCGGAGCCATCCCAGCGGACATGACTGCCGCAACCGGGATCGTTAATGAGATCAAAACCCGCAGGGCACGCTCTATCGTTGAGCGGAATCCTGCCCAGTCGCCGAGCGAAGCGAATTCTGCCAGAGTCGGTAACATGGCAGTCGCAATCGCAGTCCCAAGGATCGTCTCGGGAATCTGCATGATCATCCAACCGTATGTCAACGAAGTTACCGCACCTGCCTGATTCAACCACGAGGCGATATTGTCACGTGCCAGTACGATAAGTTGAATGCCACCCATTGTCAATAAACGCGGAGCAATTAATTTCAAGGCTTCGATCAGGCCGGTGTGACGTAAATTCAAAGACGGAGTCCAATGGAAGCCGAACTTAAATAACATCGGTACTTGAATGAGCAGGTGCAAGGCCGCGCCGATGATGACACCATAAACTAAACCATGAATGCCAAAGATCGGCACAAGGAAGATCGCGCCGAAGATCTGCCCGATGTTGTACATGCTGGGCGCGATGGCGGGCAGAATAAAATGCTGGTTCGCTTGAAGCGACGCCATTACCAAACCGCTGATCGAAAAGATGACCGTCCCGACTAAATTCAAGCGCATCAATTCTGCGAGGAGTTTGCGTTGTTCTTCGCCAAACCCCGGCGCGATGCCGAGTTTCATATCCACAAGCGGTTGCGCGAAGATGGCGATGACAATTGCAAAAGAAGCCGTCACAAGGAATGCGACGTTCGCCACGCGTGAGAACAAGTCCCATGCGGCGGCGCGGTCTTTGGTGGTGAGATATTCCGTCAGCAACGGGATGAATGCCATTGCCAGCGCACCGCCTGAGATGAGCGCGAACAGCACATCGGGTAGATTATTCGCGGCGTTGAATGTATCCAGCATCCCGACAGAATCGGAATACTGTCGCGAAATGATCCCCGCGCGCACAAAGGCAAAAATCTTATCTGCCAAAAAGAAAGCGGCGATGATCAGCGAGTTGCGCGTGAGGCGCGAGAGTTTACTCATAGAGTTGAAGGTTAGTGAGCTGCGGGCGGCGTAGTCTCTACGCCAGGTAATTTATCAGCAAGTTGTTGAGTCTTGTGGATCAACACCGGCAGGCATTGCGGGCAAATGTATTGTTCCTCGCCTTTGAAGGTAAAGGTGATCAACGGGATCTGCGCATCCGTGCGATTGCAATTCAAACAAGTTTTTTCTTTCATGGTTTCTCCAAATCACATTATGTCGCTGCGAGGGGTGATTTTCCCGAAGCAGCCTCCTTATAACAGGGGATTGCTTCGTCGGAAAAATATCCTCCTCGCAAAGACATTATTCTACAACGTTCCCTTGTACATCCCGCCATCCACATTCAACATAACGCCGGTGATATAAGACGCGGCAGGGGAGACGAGGAAGGCCGCGGCATTTGCAAACTCTTCGGGCTGACCCAGCCTCCCAAGCGGACTCTGCTCTGATTGTTTGCGCGTCTCTTCTTCAACCGTTGAGCTGTTCGCTGTTGCCCGGGCAGTCATCAACTCTGTGACACGTTCCGTCTCCGTCCAGCCGGGCAGGATGGAATTGAAGCGGATGCCTTCTTTGCCCAGTTCCAGCGCCAGTGATTTGGTCAAGCCAATCGTCGCCATGCGGACACTGTTCGATAACAACAAATTCCCAATCGGCTGTTTGACAGACATGGAAGTAACAGTCAATACACTCGCCGCATTTGATTTTCTCAAATGAGGCAGCGCAGACTTGATCAGACGGACGTGCAGCATCAAACACAAGTCCACGCCTTTTTGCCACGCTGCTTCATCGAGTGAGTCTATTGAGCCGGGGGGAGGTCCGCCTGCGTTGGTGATGAGAATATCCAGTCCGCCAAATGCGTCCACAGTTTGTTGGATCAATTTTTCAGGGACACCTAATACTCCAACGTCACCAGCCAGTCCAATGACCTGCGCGCCCGTTTCCTTGCTTATCTTTTCTGCAACAGCTTGTATTTTCGCTTCATCTCGCCCATTGATGGCAACCTTGCAGCCTTCCTTCGCCAATGCCAACGCAGTAGCATATCCCAGTCCGCGCGATGAGCCGGTGACGAGGGCGCGTTTGTCTTTGAGTTTTAAATCCATTTCAGCCTCCTGTTTTAATATTGCTGAGTTGAGTTTCGATTTTATCATTTAACGCAAGTAGGGGCTGTCCAAAAAGAGGGCAGCCCTTTTCGATTTAAAAAGAATTTAATACAATAGAGGGATGAACAACGGAAAAGTCATCTTCAAAGAATACACAATGAAACAAGCGCAACTGTTGCCGCCGAGTTTAGAGGAATT
>JACRMH010000008.1 GCA_016219545.1 Chloroflexota bacterium
AAGCTTTATTCTGGTCTCTTCATTTTCTTGAAACTCAAAATCAACCTTTCCCCTCCTGATGTTTTGCATGCTTTCTCTCATGCTCTTTTATCCTTTAATTCCTGCCTCCTGCCTGTCCGATCTAATGTCTGAACTTCAGACTCTCTCTTTGCAAACCGTTAAAACAGTTGTAAAGTTTAATAATCACGGGCAAAAATCCTTTCAACATATAAAGGAGAAAGACATGAACCTTTCTGAAATGTCATTGCGCATTATTGGGGGAGTCATGGGATTGGTAGTCCTTTCACTGACCCTACCCAAAATATTTAAACCTGCCAGCGAAGTATTCGCTGGCAGGTTTAAAATGCCCGGAATGGCGATTGAATGGGTCAGAGCACCTGAAGAAGCCCAGAAAATTATCGTGTCCCATTCCAAAGAGCTTAAACAAGGACTGGGACTTGACACTTATTTTATTGTCCCCATTTACGTCCTCTATTATATTGGGCTGGCATGGTTTCTCAGATCGCAAAGTGGTGCCTGGGGAAATTATCTGGCGATAGGGGTTATTGTATGTATCACGATTGCAGGTTTCTTTGATGAGGGCGAGAATTTTTATACAAAAAAGATATTGGACGCATTTGAAGACAAGTCAATAAAGCCGGATGCCTCCTGGCTGGATAAAAAGTTTTATGCCTGCTATATAAAATGGGCGCTCATTGCCATTGTCCTCGCGCTGACCGGCATCATGTTCCTATCGCGCGGAAACAGCCTGGCAGGCAGTGTCAATTTACTGGGTGCACTTATATTTTTAATAGGATTCGCAAACAAGGAATTCTTCCTTTCCGAATGGGGATTTGCAGGAATGGGGATGAGTCTCTTGTTTATCGTAATTTCCCTTTGATGCAAAACTTCCTGCATACAGAAATCATGGAGTGCTTAAAGCTCGGGGCTCGCAACGACATGACAGCAAATCGAGTTTAGGTACTCCCAGAGGTCTTTGGATATTTTTCACCACCAGAATTAGGTTATACTACGCCTTCGCAGCGCCAAAACCTGAAGTTGATATGGGCGGCCTGCAAATAAAAACCATTCGGAGAGAACATGATCGCTTGGGACGAAACGATGAGCACGGGGGTAGCAATAATTGACGAACAGCACAAAATGCTCTTTCAGAAATTCAATGACTTTTCCAAAGCTCTGTCTGGAATGACCGCTCGCGAAACCGCTGGCGAGGTCCTGGATTTTATTCAATTCTATGCAACCTGGCATTTCGACCAGGAGGAGCAATGCATGAATGAATATCATTGTCCGATTGCCGCCAAAAATAAAAAAGCTCATGCTGAATTCAAAAAAACATTTGGGCAGTTCTATAAACAATGGCAGTCCGGAACCATGACCACAGAATTGGCGATCAAAACCTACACAGAATTGGAACATTGGCTGGTGAACCATATTCAAAAAATCGATGTTCAGCTTCATAAGTGCATTAACAGCACAGATTAGTTACAAGCACATTCTTTTTTCGGGCTTCACCGGTGATGGAGATGATAAATATGAGTTCTCGCTCGCTAATTCCATTGACTCTCATTCTTTGCCTGCTGATCAGCGCGTGTGGAAACATTCCGGGGTCAGCCCTCACCATCACTTTTCCGGCTGACGACTCTGTGGTCTATGTAGCACAGGATGAGACAGATCAGTATTTCTATTGGCATTGGTCACCTGGCTATATCACCATGTCGGTGGATGTGTTACCGCAAACAAACGACCCAGCATGTCCATACGCCCCCCTGGTCTTTCAACCACATGACAATGGCGGATCATTTCGTGGAATTCCGATCACTCCAATTCAAAAGAAGTGCTCAACCGAGGCGCCAAGCCGTGAAGTATCCTATTCCTGGATTCCTAATTCTTTGGGACTCCATACTCTCACAGTAGACCTTGTTATCACCCAGGATAATGGAACACAAAGAACGATCACATCCAACAGCATCACGGTATGCGTGCTAAACGATCCATACCGCCCTGTAAAAGACATTGCAATTGGAGAAGTGTCTGCCGACTGCAATCCAAATTCTCCAAAGGTTATCCCCTAGCCAGACATACAGTTCACAAAAAAAACAGCCCCGCGAAGAAACTCGCGGGGCTGTAACCTTAAATCCAAAGTCGTCAAATGACTTATGTTCCTTCTTCCCAGGAATTCAGATAATGCAACTGCTCATCCGTGAGGATGTCAATCCGCACACCCATCGCCTCAAGTTTAAGGCGGGCGATTTCATTATCAATATCGGCAGGGACAGAATAAACCTTCTTTTCGAGTTTATCCGCATTCTTCGCCATATATTCAGCGGAAAGCGCCTGATTCGCAAAGGACATGTCCATTACGGAAGCAGGGTGACCTTCTGCGGCAGCGAGGTTTATGAGACGTCCTTCGCCGAGAATATTGATCTTGCGACCGTCCTTGGTTGTGTACTGTTCAACGAACGGGCGGACACGATTCGGCTCACCCACGCTCATTGAAGCGAGGGAAGGAATATTAATTTCAACATTGAAGTGACCGGAGTTCGCAACGAGCGCGCCGTCTTTCATCACTTCGAAGTGTTTCTTGTCGATCACGTTCAAATCGCCTGTCACTGTGCAGAAGATATCGCCAATCCTGGAGGCGTCCATCATCGGCATGACCTGGAAACCGTCCATGACCGCTTCGAGCGCCTTCATCGGATCGATCTCGGTCACGATAACCTGCGCACCCATACCGCGTGCGCGAGAGGCGAGACCGCGTCCACACCAGCCGTAGCCGGAGACTACGAAATTCTTGCCCGCGAGCAAGACATTCGTCGCGCGAACGATTCCGTCAACAGTAGATTGGCCTGTACCATAGCGGTTATCAAACAGATGTTTGGTCAGCGCGTCATTGACCGCAATAACTGGGAATTTCAACACCTTGTCAACTTCCATTGCCTTCAAGCGGATCACGCCTGTAGTGGTCTCTTCAGTACCCCCAATGACATTCGCAAGCATTTGCTTGCGCTGTTCGGCGCTCAGGCCTTGAGCCCACGCAGCAAGGGATGGCTCGAGTTTTTCGAAGCGTCCCATTTCGATGAAGAACAGTGATGAAACGAGGTCAGCGCCATCGTCCTGCGTCATGTGAGGCATGTGCTCCAACGCAGCGCGGATGTGCTTGAAGTAAGTGACTTTATCTTCGCCCTTGATCGCGAAGACGGGAATCTCAAATTGATTCACCAACGCGGCGGCGACATCATCCTGAGTAGAAAGAGGATTTGAAGCAGTCAGGACAATGTCTGCGCCACCTTCCTGAAGGGTGATCATCAAGTTCGCAGTTTCAGTGGTTACATGCAAACAACAGGAAAGGCGCAGTCCCTTAAGCGGCTTCTCTTTCTTGAAGCGTTCACGGATCGAACGAAGAACGGGCATTTCACGTTCCGCCCAATCAATACGGCGGCGTCCGCCTTCGGCTTGTTGTATATCTTTGATATCATAATTGTTCATTTATTACTCCTTATTGGTGGTTGGGAATTGGCAATTGGTAGTTGCTATTTACCAGTTACCAATTACTTTAATAACACATCCAGCTTGCCGCCATCATCAAAGTGTCTGCGGAAGCGGACGACAAATTCCTGCCTAGTATAACCATGATTCTGCGTACCGCGTTGTTCAAGACAATACACAGCGCTGAGCGAGCCGATCTCGCCGCATAACTTCCAATCGAAGCCATGAGCGTAGCCTGCGAGGAATCCGCCGCGGAAAGCATCGCCCACGCCAGTGGGGTCAACGATCTCTTCTTCAGGAACTGTCGGGATGTGAACCGAATCGCCGCCCACGTACAAATCCGCGCCATCTTTTCCACGCGTAATAACCAAGATCTTCACATGCTCAAGGATTTGGTCGAGACTCCAGCCCGTCTTCTTGGAGATCAATCCAAATTCGTAATCGTTGCAGAACAGGAAATACGCGCCTTCCATATCACGTGCGAGTTCTTTACCCTCAAGGCGCAACACTTGCTGGCTCGGATCATATAAATACTTGATGCCCAACTCGCGGCATTCGGCAGGAAACTTCATCATCGCATCTGGTGCGCTCGGCGAGACGATCACCAGGTCCGGTTTTGATGCGAGGTCCTTGATGGATTGTGTCGCAGATACTCCCATCGCCCCGGGATAGAATGACGCGATCTGAGCAGACGCCTGATCTGTAGTGGCAAAAAAGGAAGCGGTAAACAACCCGGGCACAACCTTCATCAACGAAGTATCCACGCCCTTGGAATCGAGCCAAGCGCGGTAATCCCCAAAGTCCTCGCCGACCGTTGCCATCACGCGCGGCTTTTCGCCAAGTAAAGCCATTGTGTACGCGATGTTTGGAGCAATACCGCCGCGCTGTTTCGACATACCATCGACCAAAAATGAAAGGCTGATGGACGACAAACGTTCGGGCAAAATTTGTTCCTTGAACAGACCGGGGAAGGTCATCAAATAATCGTAAGCAACAGAGCCTGTAAGTAAAATATCCAACACAAACCTCCAGAAATTACGCAGGAAAAAGCGCACTCGCAGGAGTGCGCCCTGTTCAACAACGCGCGAAAGTTTATCATGCGATGTTTGTATTGTAAAGAAAAATACAATAAATATACGAACAAGAATCGTAAATAAAGTACAACCTACGGCGTTAAAGTTACCTCATAAATATCAGCGTAATCACCCGCCGGGCGATCAATCCACCCATCATTAATTGGCGCGTCGATCGTAAGCGTTGTTACAACCGTGTGGCGATTACCCGTCCAATTACTGATATTTCCAAGATATCTTCGACAACCAGTTCCGTCCGAATCCACTTCATCCCATTGATACAGCTTATCCATATTTATAGGTTGCCCGTCAATGGTCAGCTTGTACGATAAATGTTGAAGATTCTGTTTAAGAATATCAGCACTAGTTGCACAAACCGCAAGCCATAGTGAGACAGTTTGACCTCGCGCAAAAGTAATCGAATAGGTATTCGAGCCTGGTGCTGCCCTGGACCCTGTCGCAATAAAATCCTTGGCGAGCTCATCAAATCCCTTGTGATATGTTTGCCCGCAGGCGGACGTTATGTCGCAAGGTTCCACTAAAGGCAGATCGTTAGTGGGCGGAGTAGCAGGCGGTTCAAGAGCACTTGACGGAGCCTCGGGAGATAGGCTTTGTTGTTGATCTATTGCGCTGTTTGGATTGACTGCGGTTGGACCTTGTACTCGGGTGGCGGGAGGGGTTGAATGCGGCCTTGGAAGTATTTGCAAAGCTGCCAAAACAATCAAAGCTATTCCAAAGACCACTGTCAGGAAAATCCAGCCCCGTGGCGTACGCGGCTTGCGTGACACAGAATTCTCAGATGGATCGGCACTCAACTTGGGTGTTGGCGGCACAGGGCGGGACTCAACAGGCAACGATGTCGACTTCAACCGATGGCCGCAATACCCGCAAACATTTGCAGTATCAGAAACTTCCTTTCCACAATTTGTACATTTCATGCTTTCCTCCAGTGTATTTAATATATTTTCCAGTCTGTCAGGAAACAAGAGCAATTAATGGATGGAGAATGAGCAATTTTCCGAACAAGAGAGGATACCTTCTTTAATCACTTTATCCTGGCAAGTAACAAAGGAGAATACCCTTGGAGAGTTCGCTTTCAGGGTAAACACTTGCGTATCGCCAACTTGTAAATAATTGGAATTGATCACCACCTTGTCCACTGGATCATCGAATGTCGAGCCACCCACTTTGATCATACAAATCGGCAAAGTTGTATTATTCGTGAACCCCATCTGGATTTGTTCTGGACTGCCAGATTGAATGGAAAAAGAGCAATTCTCCATGCAGGAAAAGACACCTGCATTAACCACGGTAGCTACTGTACTTTCGCATGAAATAAAAGACAACCAATTTGGTTGGTTCTCTATGAAATTAAAAGATCGTGTCTCGTTTATATTCAACTTATCGGTATCTATCGTTGTAAATACAGAAGGTTTGTCAACAGGATCCCCGAGTTTTGAGCCGCCTAGTTTGACCATACAAATAGCTTCATTTGAATTATTCGTAAATGACATTTTCATCTGTATGGGGCTTGTAAATTGAGGACGCTGTCGATTCTTGTCATTGATATCAAATGGATACCATTTACTCCCAACGGAACCAGCACAAACTGGAACTTGTGAATCCTGTAATGCTTCAAGGAAAGGATCGATGTGGAATACACTTCCCAAACCAAATGGCGCGGTACCTTGTCCTCCATAGGCAGGTACAACTCTGCCACCACAGAAATCGAAGTATTTATCCCATATTTTCTCGTTAGGGAATACTATATTTATGAAATCTTGAACAGCCATATTCGGAAAGTTGATCTCTCCAACATTGGTTGGCAACCCTTGCAATGGTGGTACTCCTCTCCATCCTCCTACGCTACAATGCTCTGCTAACCCTCCCTCAACCACGATGTTGTTACATACATTCATATTCGGATAGACGCCATGTTTTCCGAGTGACACATACACCACCGGGTGGGTTGCCGAACCGTCAGTTGGCATGTGCCCAAAAGGATCCACCATATCGAAATCGGACGCCTGATCCCAATACCCTTTGGAATGGCGATTCATTTGTATGCCATCCATCCAATAGCCTTTTTCAGCTTGATTGCAGTCTTCACCAAAGCAGTGAATATACAACTCCAGACTCTCTGTATCTCCAAAATGCCATAAGATGGATGAAACCCATTTAGGATGGGCATAGTCAATATCATAAAGGACTGTAATCACCAAGAGCACATAAGGCTCGCCATTGATCGTGCCCGGTCGAGCTTGATAAATGAAATTGACAGGCGGGATTGCTTGATACTCTGGAAGATTGATACAAACATCCGTTGTTACCTTGCGTAAGCTATTACTACAAGGCCTCCACCATAATTCATTTGCATCAAACACATAATAAGGAGCATATTTTTGTGCTATATATTCCTCGACCCAGTTCTGCAAGCCGTCCTGATCGGAATCGCCAGTATCCGCTCCTCCACCGCAATTCTCACACAATGATGAAGGGACGAAAGGTTCCAGACTCCACTTTGGCGGATTGGCGGGAGGCGGCGGTGCTTCGTATGCGGGTTGTTCCGGCGCACTACTTTGTTCCTCCGCCTGAGGTGGCGCCGAGGTATTGGTACTAGTTGCCTCGGGCTGTATAGGTTGAGGAGTGCTGGTGAATACTTCAGGTATATAAACCGGGTTTTGTGATGGCTCTTGATACGAGGGCTGAAGAGGGCGCGTGGAATTTGCAATCCACCAAAAACCGATCAACCCGGCTATACAAAACAATCCCAACAGCGCAATCGCTCCGCTGGACCAAAGCCACTTTCCAGAACTGGTTCGCTGTGCAGGCAACGGGGTAATTTTTCTTTCAATACCCAACGGCTGTCCGCATTTTTCGCAAAATCTATGATCAGACGGGTTTTCCCTTCCACAGTTTTGGCAGGGAATTAACCGAACCTGCGTGACGGGATCCAACTGTTGAATAGGTTCTGTATCCAGAGAAGCGCCGCAATTCTGACAAAAACGAAAATCCGAATTGTTATCAACTCCACAAGTTGTACATTTTCGCAGTTGCGCATTTTCAGCCATTCCAATCGAAGGATTTAGTTCCACCCCACAATTTTCACAAAATCGCATCCCCGCAAAATTTTCTTTGCTACAGGCAGGACATTTCATTGAGACTCCTTTGGCAAAAAGCCGTCAATAATCTTAGCGAACTGCGGGTTTCACTATCAAGGGTTTATGGACTATAAGGCGCGCTCAATTCACAAACCACAAGATCATCCAGGAAAAACTGGGTAGTACTTCCTGCTTCTAAAAGAGGCTCAATCGCAATAGAGCCTGCCGGATAAGGCTGCATTTCCTGATATTGAATTTGTTCTTTTCCATCGTACCAGACCTGGTGAAGGCCATTGAAATTTGCAATTGAAATATCGTACCACTTGCCTGATTTTAGGCTCGCGCCATTGATCCCAAAATTATTCACATGCGTAGAGGTCGCCGTATCCCAAAAACGTGCAATCGAAGTCTTATCCTTGGCTCCGAAAGAAACCGTCATTCGGTAACGTGTATCTTTATCCGGGTGGGTGACTCGATAATCGAAGAATATGTTGGTGTCACTGCCAACGATCTTAAGTTTTGAGTGCCATACAAAATTATCGAACTTATAATATTCCGCCAATTCAGCGCCACTATAAGGAGGCATATCGGAAACAGCGAAAATACTTAATATATTATTGCCGTCTTCGTTAAGAATAGACCAATTAATGGGTACGTTGCCCCATTCTTGCGCCTCCGTATCCTGGAAATCTTCCATATACAATAGTTTCCCTTCTACCCCACACCCATCAGATGGAAGCAGGCCAAACGGGTCGCGCATAAGGACAATTTCAACCTCATTCGGTCCGCGCCGCAAGTTGGCTTGCTGATTTGCAAGAAAATAACCCTGTGCAGAAACGATTAACGTGGCCATATTTGACGGCAGATTCTTCCAATTATGTTTCCCCTGACCATCAGTTTGTACAGGTTTTTCATATCTGGACTCTGGAAATAAAATATCGGCCCCTTCTATCGGCATGCCATTCTCGTCAAAAACTGTAAGTTGCAGATCAACAGGAACAGGCGTAGGAGATGGGGTAACGGAAGGGGTGGATGTTATTAACGGGGTTGATGTCCACGCAGAAGTAGTCATTGTAGCGACTTGCTCAGGCGCAGAACCGCAGCCTGCGAGCATTACAACGAACAACAGCGTGCCGATCAAAGTGAACAAAGGTTGTTTCATTTATGCCTCGTTGGACAAAGGTTATAAAAGGAAACGACACAGACGACAGATCACTCGTCCATATTTTGACTGATTACTCAATTATCGGAAATCCAGTAAAGTTTTACTACATCCCTCAAATACGCTACCAGTAATAATGTCCAGTATACAGAAATAATTGTATAAAATCAACTAAAGGAAAAAAATCATTAAGATTGAAGAATTATTTGAAAACCTTCTTCAGATTAATCTCAAACGGCGGATAAACAACTCCATTCTCGGTGACGATGCCGCTCAGCAAACGGTTCGGGGTGACGTCGAAAGCTGGGTTGCGCGCTTTGGCATTTTTCGGTGCGACAGGTTCGCCGTGAAATTGAATGCCGAGCACTTCGTCTGTGTTGCGCTCTTCAATAGGGATCAAATCACCGTGCGCGAGGGACAGGTCAATCGTTGAGGTTGGTACTACCGAATAGACAGGCACATTATTGTCGTATGCAGCAAGCGCCAGCATATAAGAGCCGATCTTGTTGGCCACATCCCCATTCGCAGCAACCCGGTCTGCGCCAAAGAAGACTTTTTGCGCCTTGCCAGCTTTCAGAAAATAACCCGACATGTTATCGCTGATAATTTCATAGGGAATTCCGTATTGCTCCAACTCCCACGCCGTCAGGCGTGCACCCTGCAAACGCGGACGAGTCTCATCCACAAGGACGTGGATTCTTTTTCCCTGCTCATGCGCGGTGCGGATCACGCCCAGGGCAGTCCCCCAATCTACAGTAGCGAGTGCGCCCGTATTGCAGTGATGGATGATGGTGTCGCCGTCATTGATCAATGCCGCGCCGTGCTCCGCCATACGCTTGTTGATCTCTACATCTTCATCGGCAAGTTTTTGGGCCTCATCTAAAACGGACTTACGCAAATCAGCCACGGAACCATTTACAGAACGAGCAACACGCATCAGCCTGTCCACTGCCCACGCCAAATTGACAGCGGTTGGGCGCGAGGCTTTCAAAACGGCGGAAGCTGCCCCTAGATCGGCAAGCAGTCCCTCGGTCGAGGTTGAAGCGGATTCATATCCCGCGAGAGCAAGCCCAAAAGCAGCGGCGGCTCCAATGGCAGGCGCACCGCGCACCACCATATCCGTGATGGCATGAGCGACTTCTTTGTGTGAACGATACGACACAACTTCAAAGCGCGAAGGCAGGATGCGCTGGTCTATCATTTTTAATTCGTTATTTTCCCAAAATACAGTTCTCATGATTTAACCTTTGAAATATTTTTCGCGTAACTCAACCAGTTGAGCCTGCGCTTCAGCCGGGACACGCTTTACCGTGCCAAGCATTTTCGCGCGCCAGAAAATTTCCGAAACGTGCTCGATGCGTTCCAGGTGGATCAACGCTTCATCCAAATTCCTTCCGAATGTGAGGCTGCCGTGCTGACGAAGGAGCATGGCATTATGGTCTTTCACAAAAGGGCGAATCACTTCGGCATCTTCATGTGACGATGGCGTGGCATATTTGGTGATGGGGACGTTGCCCATCGTCAGCAAAACTTCGGGAAGCACATCAATCGGAAATTCCAAGTCGGCGACAGTCAGCGTTGTGGCAAAGATCGGGTGCGCATGGACAACCGCGCGCACACCCATTCTGTGCTTATACACTTCAAGATGCATGGGAGTCTCAGAAGACGGCTTGCGGTCTGCTCTTGATGAAATAATATTCCCATCCAGGTCAACGACCAACATATCGTCCAGCGCGAGGCGACCTTTTGAGATACCGGACGGTGTAATGAGGATGTGATCATCATTCATGCGGACGGAAATATTGCCGTCGTTCGAAGTCATCAAGTGACGTTCATAAGCGATCCGCCCGCATTCGATGATTACCAGCCTAAGTTCATTTTCAGTTGCAGAAGAAGAAAAATTTAACATGAGGATGTTTGTTTATCTCTTGATCTCTGTCCAGATCTGGTCATAAAGGACCAGCGCATCGCCGAGGTCTTTTATGTTATGACCCTTCGCAAAAATATCCGCAGGAGTATTGGTGATCGGGGAGGAAGCATAAGCATTATAAACATCGGCATGATTCGCTTTGGCAAATTCCAGCGCGGCCGCATTCGGGTTTGTGTAGGGATAATCCACCAAAGTCAACCAGAACACATCACCCTGCAGAAGATAATTGAACCAGGCATAACTTGCATCAGGGTGAGGCGCATTCGCAGGGACGCCCATGCCATCATAGAAAATGATCGAACCTTCACTGGGAAACACATATTCAAAATCCGGGTTTTCCTGTTTTGCCAAAAACGCTTCGCCGTTCCAGACAATGCCCAGGTCTACTTCACCCGTTAGCAGTGGATTCTTCGGACTGTCACTATCGAACACACGGATATTCGGCATCAACTCGATCAGCTTTTGTTTCGCCTGTTCCAATTGCGCCTGATCGGTTGAATTCACATCATAACCAAGCGAAAGCAGAGCCATGCCAATAATGACGCGGCTGTCATCCACGGCCACAATACGTTTTTTGTATTCAGGGCTCCAAAGGTCTGCCCACGATGTCGGCGGATTCTCCACAGTAGTGGTATTGTAAACAATGGCCTGTGTACCCATTTGATACGGAACAATGTAATCAGCCGAATTTCCGTAGGCGGTCGTCACAAGGGCTGCGTCCAAATTTTTTATATTTGGTAATTTCGATTGATCCATCTTTTGCAAAATCCCTTCACGGATCAAAACATCGATCATGTAATCGCTTGGATGGATCACATCGTACGGATTGACGCTTTCACCAAACGCCATCTTCGTATGCAATTCTTCATTTGAAGAGAAATAATCCACATTCACCTTCACACCATACACCAGCCCAAAACATTCAACGATGTCGGACGGCACATATTCAGTCCATGTAAAAATGTTGATCTCTTTGCTTTCAAACTCCACTCGCGGACTGGGTTCAGGGCAAACAAACCCG
Source organism: Chloroflexota bacterium (assembly GCA_016219545.1). Lineage (GTDB taxonomy): Bacteria > Chloroflexota > Anaerolineae > Anaerolineales > Villigracilaceae > Villigracilis. Next base: position 11,774 of record JACRMH010000008.1, read on the forward strand.
GTAGATGTAACATGCGCCGCCGAATTTCCCGGCCGCGCGGCACAAGCCGCCACAGGCAATAACACAAAAGCGGACAAACAAAAACGGATGATTTTTTGATGAATGTTCACTTTTCCTCTTTATTCAAGTTATTTTCTTGCTGGCGCGATTATAACCTCGCTTGACGAGTTATTCTTTTGCCAGTATAAAATCAGGATGAAACCCATCCGTTTTTCGACACGCTTTGCGTCGGGACAACGCATCTTTCTTGGACTTGTGCTTGTTACAGCGATACTGGGATGTTCTCTCCCGGGCATTCCCGCTCTCGCCCCAAGCCAGACTGCGACCCCAAGCCAGTCCCCTACGCCTGAACCGACATTTACTCCAACTGTCACCCCAACTCCTCTCCCAATAGCGCACGTGACCAGCGGTGACCATGCCTTCTTTAACGGTCAATACGATGAAGCCCTCCTGCAATATCAGACCGCATTCCATGATTCGCCTGACCCTCTCATCCAGTCTGCTGCAAAATGGGGGGAAGCGCGGATCTTCTTCGCGCAGGAAAAATATGCAGATACGATCAGCACTTTACAATCCCTGCTCACGGACTATCCTCAATCTGCATACGTTGGACACGCCTACTTCCTGCAAGGGCTGTCAAATTACCGCCTGAGTAATTACCAGGCAGCCGCTGATGCATGGCAAAACTACCTTACAGCACGTCCGGGAGTTTTAGATGCATACGCCCAGGAATTACGCGGTGACGCGCTCTTCGATGCCGGTAATTACGCAGAAGCAGTTTCCGCCTATCAGTCCGCCATTCAAGCCCCATCTCTTGGCGATGACGTCAACCTCGATCTCAAGGTAGCCTCAACACAAGCCAAACTCGGGGATTATGCATCCGCGCTGGCCTTGTACGACGGCATTGTCCCACGCACGCCAAGTGACTACGTGAAGGCCCAGGTGACGTACGAGTCAGGGCTGGCGCACCAAGCTCTCGGTCAGAATGAAGAGGCGCTTGCAAAATTTCGTGTGGCAGTTGAAAATTATCCTCTTTCCAACTATGCGTATCTTAGTCTTGTGGCACTCCTGGATGCCAATGCTGAAGTCAGTGACCTTGACCGCGGCATCGTGGATTATTTTGCTGGTCAATATGACGTGGCCATCGAGCGGCTTAATATGTATATCGAAGCAAATCCATCCAATGACGGCACTGCGCTTTATTATCGCGCGCTCTCCAACCGAGGCTTAAGTTTTTATGACATAGCGGTGAACGATCTATCGGAATTCATCACGAACTATCCAACGCATCCCAATTGGGGAGATGCCTGGGGCGAAAAGGCGGACATTCAGCAATATAACCTCGGGTTGGATGGTGATGCTGCAAAGACATTCATAGACTTTTCGTCCGCGGCTCCGAACAGCACCTTGGTGGTGGATTTTTTGATGAGCGCCGCACGCATTTATGAACGCAATGCCCAGTACACTGAAGCCCTGCAAATTTGGGCGCGGGTTGCAAATGAATATCCCGGATCAGCGCAGGCTTCAACCGCAGTGCTCTTTATGGGAATTATTAATTACCGCAACGGGAATACTGTCGCCGCGCTCGAGTCCTTCAGCCGGAGCTTCACTCTTGCGATCTCGGCGGAGGACAAGGCACGCGCAACTTTGTGGATGGGCAAAGCGCAGCAAAAACTTGGGAACAACGAAGAAGCCTTGAATGCATGGCGCCAAGGGCAGACCATAGACCCGGGCGGCTATTACAGCGAACGCGCCCGTGACTTGATCGTTGACCGCGCTCCTTTTGCCTCGCCAGTTTCGCTTAATAGCATACCAAATCTCGAATCTGAGCGCAGGGACGCGGATGCATGGATGAAGTTAACTTTCAATCTACCCGCGGAAACAGATTTGAATGGACTCGGCTCATTCGCAGGTGATGAGCGGGTCGTTCGCGGAACTGAATTATGGAATCTTGGGCTTTATGAAAAAGCGCGGCTTGAATTTGAAAGCCTGCGCTCAGAACTGGAAGTAGGCGGTGACGCCATTGGAAGCTATCGCCTTGCGAATTATCTGCTTGATCTGGGGCTTTATCGCACAGCCATTTTTGCGGCGCGTCAGACCCTGACCATGGCTGGAATGACCAGCCAGACAGAATCAATGATGGCGCCTCCCTATTTCGGTCACCTGCGCTATGGAATGTATTATGCCGATCTCGTCCTTCCAGACGCCCAGTCCAATAATCTGGACCCCTTATTTATTTTCAGTGTGATCCGGCAGGAGAGCCTCTTTGAGGGATTCATCAGCTCAAGCGCTGGCGCGCGCGGATTAATGCAGGTGGTCCCTGCGACTGGCGAGCAGATCGCATTTCAACTTGGCTGGCCAAATTACTATACCGACAAAGACCTGTACCGGCCGGATGTAAGTATTGCATTTGGGACTCATTATCTGGCAGTGAACCAGGATTTGTTAGGCGGCAGTCTATACGCCACATTAGCCGCATACAACGGCGGACCGGGAAATGCGCAAGCATGGCAAAACCTGTCAGGCAATGACCCTGACTTGTTCCTCGAAAGTGTCCGCTTTGAAGAAACGCGGAATTATATCCGCAGTATCTATGAGATCTATGTGATCTATCGTCGTTTGTATGGTGCGGCAGAATAATAAATACACGTGTAGGGGCGGATCGCGATCCGCCCCTACACAAATGTGAATCAAAAAAGGATGAAGCAACTTCATCCTTTTTTGATTCAACAACGAAACCGAATTAATCCAGATGTGCGATCACGCGCTGGTTGACCGTATCCACATCCATATCGAGCACGGAAATTATTTTATCCCTGCCAGTTATGCCTGCCACGATCTCAAGACGGGACTTGGGCGTACCAAGCACATCTGCAAGAAAGGCGATCAACTCCGAATTCAATCCATCATCAGATGCCTCTGAGGCAATGTGCACTTTGACAGTGCCGTCATTCAACACGCCAACAATTTGATTGCGACTCGCGCGCGGGGTAACACGCAGCGCCAGTGCAGATCCGTGCCGACCATTGTGAAGATCAAAATTCCTTGTCATGTTACCTCCGCCTAAAGAGTTCTTAAGATGTTAATTAAAATACCTGTCAAAAGCTGCACAGCAATGATCAAGATCAACGGGCTGAAATCCAGGGTCCCGGCCAATGGCACAATGCGGCGGATCGGTATTAGGAAAGGGGCTACGATGCGATCCAACGCTTCACGTACAGGGTGATATGGCGGAAGAAAGAAGGAGAGCAAAGATGAAATGATCACAATCCAGATAAAGGCTTGCGAAATCACACTAACAATCGTAATTAAAATTCCAAAACTCATTTCACCTCCGTTTTATATTGACGCGCACCGACAATCGCTGTGCCCACCCGCACCAAAGTAGCCCCTTCCTGTACGGCTACTTCAAAATCCGAACTTGTTCCCATGGATAACTCACCGAAATTCACCCGCGGAAACTTCAAAGCCAAATATTCTTGAAGCCGCTTTAATTTCTGAAAGTAAGGCCGCGAAAATTCCGCGCTTGTTCCAAGTGGCGGCATCGTCATGAGTCCGCGCACTTGAAGGTTAGGCAATGCGATGATCGCAGAAAGGTCATCCAGCAATGAATTCCACATGGCTTCGTCCCATGCTTTCCAGCCGGATTTACTTTCCTCGCCGCCGACATTGAACTCCAACAAGACCGGCAGTGAGCGCCCGGCCTCGCCGCAAAAACGGTCCAGCTTCCGCGCAAGTTTCAAGCTATCCAAAGAATGTAAAAAGTTAAAGTTCTCGGCCACGAGTTGCGCCTTGCGGCTCTGCACATGACCGATCATGTGCCATTCTACCGCAGAAACTCCGCCCATAGATTGAAGTTTCGTGACACCTTCTTCGGGGTAGTTCTCCCCCAAAAATTGCGCGCCTGCCTCAACGGCCGCGCGCGTCACTTCAAGGGATTGGGATTTCGTCACCACCACTAATTTGATCGACTCTGGCTGACGGTTCACACTGCGGGCCGCAATTGCGATTCTTTCCAGCGTTTGCAAATATCTTTCACGGATGGATTCAACTAACTCATTCATAATCTGATTTTACCCCGCATCTTCCCTGACCTAGGGTTGGAGCGCCATCAATGCGCCGAATCTACCCGTTTTGCCTTTCTCTGCTCTATGAGAAAACCAGTCATCCAAATGGCAGGCCGTGCATACACCTGAAATTTCAATTTGCTCCACACCTGCATTTTTTAATTGGATGGCATTCGCGGCCCAAAGGTTGAGATAGGTGCTTCCATTTCTCACCTGAAGCATTTGATCGGCATCCTGCCTGAATTTTTCCTGAAATTGTGAAATAACTTCTTCTCCAACTTCGTAATGGTCAACCCCGATGGACGGTCCGATTCCAGCGACGATGTTTTCAGGCTTGCACCCATAACGCGCTTGCATTCCTTCCACAGCAGCCTTGACCACGCCGCGCACGGTTCCCATCCAACCGGCATGTGCAATGCCGATGGCTTTTTTCTGGGGATCATGAAATAATATGGGGACGCAATCTCCAAAGCGCATGAACAAGGTTACGCGGGGATTGTCGGTGAAGATGATGTCAGCCCTCACAGACGGCTGTTCGAGCGGACGGGGTTCATCAGCGTAGACAATGTCTGTTCCGTGAACCAGCCAAACGTCATGGATGGATGCGGGGTCACATCCCATGGCATGAAAAACCCTTATGCGATTCTCCACCACATGCGCAGGGTCATCCCCCACCGATCCGCCTAAATTAAGAGATTGCCAGGGTGCATGGCTGACTCCGCCGCGGCGGGTAAAAACCGCCTGCCTTACCGCGCTCGAAAATTTTTCGAAGCGGTAATAGCGAAGTCCATTTTGTTCATGAAAGGACATTACTTGGAGACCTGACTGACCGCGATTTTTTTGATGTAATATTGGCGCGTCTCGTTCATAGACTCTTCAATGTTTGGATAGGCAAACCATGCAGTCATAAAGCCGAAGAGAGCACCGGTAAGCATTCGCAGGTAAGGCGTGCTTTCGCGATATGGAAAAACGGAGGCAAGCCACGCCCAATTGAATTGACTAAAGAGTTGAGAAAAGCCGTCCAACCCAATCGGAGCGATGCCAATGAGAAGCCACAACATCCAATGCAGGGATTTGATGCGGCGGCCCGTTGCGCTATAGATGACCCCAAAAAGCAAAATGGCCAGGTAGATCGCCACATCCCGTTCGCAGAGCGCAACCTTGTACCCGACCGTTGGATCGCCTGTATATTTACGGGCGTCAAAGCGCGTGGCGCTATACGGGTCTGCCAGGTTTTGAATTCCCGTCACCTGCTCGAACGTTTTGATGCCGGCCATGCGCGCTTCTGCAAGCGGATAAGCAACCTGCTCGCCGTACAAAAAGAAGGAACGAAATCCGAATTGATGACAGAGCGGGCTATAAATACGGTAAATGGCACGGGCTGGTAATTCAGCCCCCATTTTCATCAAGGTCGGTGCTAGGAAGGGCAAGCCGACATAGATCAACATAAATAAATTCAATAAAAGCAAATAACGCTTTGCGATCCAAAACGAGACGCGATCTCCAGTGGTCACTGTTTTTCCTTTCTTTAACTTCATCTGATATACCGGGTCGCCTAGCTTCCCCAGTTGATTCATTCGATCAAAGGCCGCACCGACCGTCATTTGAAGTTTCTGGCGCGTGATGGGAGCTTGCAGGCGATACGGTCCAACTTCCACAACGGGGATCTCAACAAGGTACTTTGCAAGGAGAGCGCTATCTGACTCAATATCCACTTCCGCGAGGTTGTGCGGATATTGGGACTGAAGCTCTTTCAGGTGCGCTTTCACTTCGTCGCAGAGCCCGCAATCTTTTCGGGTGTAGAGAGTCACATTGAGCATGGATTATCCTGAAATAGACTTCTTACGAAAATCGTTTTGCCACAGAGGTCACTGAGAAAAGATTTATGAAGTGCGTTCCTCAATTATCTCTGTGCTCTCTGCGGCTCAAATTTTAGATTCCGAAGTCAAAGAAGAAAAATTGCGTGCGCAGGGCGATCAACGAAAAGATGCCTGAGAAAAGCAGGACGCCGATAATAACCAGAATGACGCCCATTGCGATCTCCACATAGCGCATGACCTTGCTGTATTTTTTCAAGATGGTCGAGACCCAGCCAATGCCAAGCGCGGCCAACAGGAATGGGATGGCCAGTCCGGCTGAGTAAGCACTCAATAGTATGACGCCAAGGGAGATCGAACCGCCATTCATGGCGAGGGTCAAGATCGCGCCGAGAACGGGTCCCACACAAGGAGACCAACCTGCCGAAAAGAAGACGCCCATCAACGCCGAAGATAAGTATCCCCACTTTGGATCCGGGGCTTGTTGAACGCGAGTATCGTACGCAAGGAAGGGGATGTGAAAAACGCCGATCATGTGCAAACCAAAAATGACAACAACCACACCACCGATCTTTGCCAGCCAATAGCGTAATTCAAAAAGAAGTCCGCCTGCAAATGAGGCCGCTACACCAAGCAAAATGAAAATAGTACTAAACCCGAGCACAAAGGCGAGTCCGTGGCTGAAAGTGACCCAGCGGTTGGACGCTTGATTCTTTTCGCCGCCAACGGCCAGTCCGCCAAGGTAGCCGACGTAGGCCGGAACCAATGAAAAAACACAGGGCGAAAGAAAAGACGCCAACCCCGCCAGAAATGCAAGCCAAACACTAATTTGATCCATGTATTACCTCATAAAATTTTCGCCATAGCGAGGAGGGCGTTCTTCCCGACGAAGCAATCTCCAAATTGACAGTGAGATTGCTTCGGGCTATCTCCTTCGCAATGACGTTCAATATCTAGATCTTCAACTCTGTTGTAGTGACCATCGTACCGTGATCGGGGTATGTCATGCGCAGTTCAGATTGGGCAAGTGAGACAGTTGGGGCCGACCAGCGGAAGATCCATTTTGCATCAGATGGGGAAACATTGATACAGCCATGTGAACGCTTTTCGCCAAAATCGTTATGCCAGAATGCGCCGTGGATGGCGACACCATCCCCGCTGATGAATGTACACCACGGCACAGCCGGAGTGGAATAACCCGATTGAGCACCTCCGGCTGTCATGTTCTTGGAAATGATCTTCCAATGCGTCATTAATTCACCGACAGGGGTAGATAACTGGTCAGAGGGAAATCCATTTGCATCCAGTTTTTGTCCGCTGGCGATGCGGCAAAAATAAACTTCAGTATTTCCTTCAAAACAGGATAATGTCTGATAGGTTAGATCTGCCACGATCTTCTTATCGTTCGGGTCGATCTCCGGGCTGATCGGCGCGACATCGGCATCGGTCAACACTTTTACGCCGGCTCCATCCAGCCAGAAAAATTCACCATAAGCCCCGTAGCCATAGCCGTGACCATTGGCATCTTCATTCCAACGATATTCCACGAAGCCGTTATTCTGACGGATCTGGTCTATCCATATCACCTGTCCATAATACACACGAGGCGGAAAATTATATTGGATCTTGCTTTGCAGCCAGGGGGACGCTATCCCACCTTCAAGGGTCAGATCAATATACGGTACTGTCACTTCAGCCCAAAAACCACCCTGCCCTACCTGCATCTCAGGGAGCGGTGTATTTGGCAGGTTCTTTGTGGGTTGAATCCGGGAGGACCAAATAAATCCCTGTGCAGTCTGAAGATATTTTTGATTCGTTAATCCCTGCACACTGCCGATCACCTCACGCTCCCAGGGAACAAGCGTATCAGCCAGCAGCGTGCCAATGGAAGTATTCAAAACCGGGTCATTGGTGGGTCGGTTTCGAATGTCGGTATCATCAACCAGCCGCCCGATAATTTCACTGGACGGGAATTGAGGCAGCCGTTTCGGCGCATAAAGTTTTCCATTGTCAAAAAAATTAAAGTCAAAAGGGTTGAACGCCAACGCACCCAACCCAACCCCCGCCACTTTCAAAAAATCCCGACGTGAAATAGATCGCTTCATGATTCACCTTTGTATAAAAAAGTACCGCGACATTTATGTCGCCTTCTTGAATTTGCGACATAAATGTCGCACCACAATGAGTCGCAAGGATACCTGCAAACAAAAAGAGCGTCAACCGAGTTGTGAGAGTGGATTAATCTTTGAGATAATTTTCCAACGCACTCATACAGGCACGGCTCACTTTATGTCCGACCTCATCCTCACAATAGGTCACGTGCGAGCCAGCCTGTTCCAGCAAATTTATCGAAGCCCGCGCACGGTCAACCGGGACCATTTCATCCTGCGTGCCATGCGCCACAAAAACGTGCTTCCCAGCAAGCGGCCTTTGAGCCATCAGGTCTTCAAGCCCCGATGGGACAAAGCCAGCCAGTACGCCCATTTTGCGGACTCTGTGCGGATAGAGCATCCCCACCAAATTGACCATCGCTGCGCCCTGGCTGAATCCTGCCAGATCGAATTGCAGCGCATCCACCTTAACCGACGCAGAGTACTCGTCAATGAGGCGCATCAACCCGTCAGCGGATGGACGAAGCGCCTCGAGGCTGGGCCTGCCATAGGTCTCAGACTGATGCGGTCGCCAGGAGAATCCACTTGGGTTGGCAGGGTATGGCGCACGCGGCGCGATGATCCAATAATCAGGAGAAAGTCCGCGTGCAAAGACCCACATGGAATTTTCATCGCCCGTCCAACCGTGGATCAGGACCAGCAAACGCGGGTTGACAGATTGGGATGAGCGCACGCGCAAAGTCCACTCGCCAAATGTAATGAGTTCTGTATTAGTCGCGACCGGCACGTTTTAAAATCCAATCTGAAAGGAAAAGTAAAAGAATGATCAAAATTATCGGCGCGAGCGCGCCAAGCAGACAAATGAATCCCATCATCGCCGCGCCTGCGCCATAGATCCACCAGATGAGACCGATGCCAATAATAAAGAGCGCGATAAAAGCGCCAAACAGCAAGCGGACATTCGTGTCTTTCGCGTACTTACGAAGATCGCGACTCACCTTCTTACTCCAAAAAGTTTTTTTCCGATACGGTTCTGCCACGAAACCGCGCGTTTGATATAAGGTAATACTTCTTCAACTGCCTGTTCGCCAAGTTTCGCAACATCCGCCACGACTACTTTATCCAGCAGACCAATTCCATGCACTTTCGGGCGAACGATCACATCGGGCGCATCCAACCCAAGGCGGAAGTGTGAAACAGCCCGACTGCTTACATCCACGCCGCGCATAAAGATATCTAATGATTGGGCGAAATTCATTTTTGTAATTCGCTCAATAATCGAACGCGGAAAAATGCTGGGCATGGGAATGGAATAGGACTGCACTGGCCTATCCATTGGGTCGTTAAGCACCACGGCAATAATTGGCAGGTCAGGCGAAAGGATGCGGGCAATCGAAACCGGCACAGGGTTCAACACGCCGCCATCCATCAGATCCCAGCCATTCATGCGAAATGTTGGGAATATTCCCGGCAAGGCAATTGTTGCAAGAATCGCATCTTTCAACCTGCCTTCAGAGAGCATGATCTCACTGCCTGAGTTTGCATCCACCGCTGTGACGGCACACGGAATACGCAGGTCGTCAAATGTCTTCTCACCCACCACCTGATCGAGCCACTTGCGGACGCCAGACAAACCAAGTAGCGACGGTCCGTCCTCAGGTCCGCGAGTATAAAGCTTGGACTGGTCTACTGTTTCAAAGATGGTTTGAATTTCATCGGGGGAATTACCCAATGCATAAAGGACAGCGACAATTCCGCCAAAACTTGTCCCTGCCACCGAGCGAATTTTAAATCCTTCTTTTTCAAGCCGGCGAATGACGCCAATGTGTGAGTTGCCTTTGGCTCCACCACCGCCTAATGCCAATGTTATATCCATAATGTTTTAAACCTTCCAATGATGTAGACGGTACGAATGATGGGGATTATACCTTGAGGAAAATTCCGTACCGCGACATTTATGTCGCCCTTTCACAAGGCGACATAAATGTCGCGGTACAAATTTCAATTCGGGTCGCGGATCAACCAAACAGCCACACCTGCTCCAACCAACGCCGCCACGATCAATATGCCAACCAGCAATTTGGAGGGAGATGAACTCGTCGAAGCTGGCAGCTCCACTGGCGCGATGGTGGCAGAAGGGACTGTCGCGGTAGGCAATGAAATTGACGGGGTCGGAGCAATTGTCGGCGTGGAAAGAACGAGGGCGGCGGCTGTAGATGTCGGCTGGGCAGGTTGCGTAGCAGCCTTCTGTATCAGCAAATCCTGTCCCTGATAGATCACAGAATCATCGCCAAGATTATTCAATGCCTGAATATTTTTGATCGTTGTGCCGTACTCGATGGCGATGCTCCATAGGCTTTGACCATACTGCACTTTATGTCGGACATCCCCATTGGGCAACGCTGTATTGATCGTAACAGGGACCATGTATTGGCTCGCGCTTTGTGCCGCGCCATTCGGAACACTTGTAAGAATTCCAGAAGCGCTGTCCTGCATTTGACCGGAACCGGTTGCAGCGGCAGTATCAACCGCATAATAATATCCCGTTGCACCCTGGGATATTCCCGCACCGATGTGCGTAAAATTTTGCGAGAGCATGGTGTTCATATGAGCGGCATCCTGCCAGCCCACGGGAACGCCATTCCATACGAGCGGATTGCTAAGCATCATCACGTTCTCTGCGCGGAATCCGCCAAGCGACAGGTCGCCGGCAAGCGGAAAACCGAGGGCTAATAATTGCTGTGTGTAAGTAATCCCACCGGGGCGGTCATGAGTCCACGTGCCAATGGATGCCATGTAATCCGCTTGCGTTTGGGCAGTCTGCATCAGGATCGGATGGACAGCCAGAGCGGAGAGTCCGTTGGCCGCGCGCAAAGCATTGACCGCATTGATCAATTGCGAAGGCGAACCGATGGTCTCAAACCGTGGAAGTGCAGACGCCGGCCTCGATGGTCTCAGCAACGAAAGCAAGGCGAGCAACAGGAAAAAAGAAAACAAAATATATTTTTTGTTCATAGGTTGAATCTATCACAAAATCATACACGAAGACCTGACAGGTTTTACTCAACCTGTCAGGTCTTTTTGAAAATATCCGACAACGCTTCGAGCAGACGGTCCACATCCTGCTCTGTGTTATATCCTTGAATGGAAATGCGGATCAATTTTTTATTTCCCCATGTGGTCAGAGGAATTTCCACGCGATACTCATCATACAAACGCGACTTGAGCGCGGCAATGTCTGTGTCATCCGGCAAAGGTGCGGCGACAAGTTGGACAAACCATTCATCGGATGCAGAATGGATCGGGGACAATCCGGTCAACTGACATACTCTTGCCTGCGCATCTTTGGCCAATTCATGACACGCGCTTCGCACTTTAACCCAGTCCTGTTCCTGTTGAAATCGAATCGCCGCCGGGACAGATAAGAACGCCGAGACATCGCGCGTGCCCCACCATTCATTGTGATCCACGAATTGCGAATTACTCGGAGTTATGGATTCGTATCCCCATGAAACAACCAAAGGCTTAAGTAATGCCTGCATTTCAGGACGCGCATATAAAAAACCCGCTCCCTTTGGCGCGCACAGCCATTTGTGAAGATTCCCGCCGTAAAAATCCGCGCCTAGTGAATCAAGGTGCAGAGGTAGTTGACCTGCTACATGCGCCCCGTCAATGACCGTGATGATCCCCGCCGCCCGTGAGCGCTCAATAATCTCCTTTACAGGGAAGATCACAGCCGTCGGTGAAGTAATATGGCTGAGAAAAATGACCCTAGTGCGCGGGGTCACAGCCGACCAAAACGATTCAATAAAAGATTCCTTTGAATCCAAGGAAACAGGCTGGTTGATATAAGTGAAGCTATGTTCCTTTGCCAGGAATCGCCAGGTACGATCCATTGCGCCGTATTCATGGTCGCTGGTCAACACTTCATCGCCTGCGCCTAATTCAAGTGAGCGCGCGACAATATTCATCGAGATGGTTACATTCTGGGTGTAGACTAAATTGTCCGCGTGAGTACCAAGGTAATCACCCAGAGCGGCACGCGCCTCAGCCATCAAACCGGTGAAACGCCTGCCTAAAAATTCAACAGGCTGACTTTCAAGCTCGCGCTGCCAGCGCTGGTATTCATCGAAGACAGGTTTCGGCGTCGCGCCGAATGAACCATGATTTAGAAAGGTCACAGAGGGGTCAAGCAGAAAGTGTTGTTTGAGGTTGAACATGGAGGGAATTATAAGAGATTTCAAAATATTATTCTGTCATAAAACTCCACAGCTTTTACTGTCAAGAGTGTGCAGTGCGAGTACTTGAGAAAATAGATGAAACATGGGAGGATAAGAAGAGAAATATATAGTGTTCGGTAAGAATTAATTACAAGCCGTGCAAAGGTGTAAAATTGCAGCTAGCAAAGAGTCCACAACACACGAGGCGGCCCTGAATGAGATTACATTGGCAAAACTCTTAAAAAAACAAGAGGAAGTAAATATAGAATTCAAGCAGCCATTGCCTGTAAAGTGAAAAGGAGCAAGACCCGATGTCCAACAAGCCGAGCGAAGAACTCATCAAAGAAGGGGCGCAAAACGTCACTGAAAAGGACGTTGAAAAAGTGATCAACAAGTCTGAAGAGATCCAGAAGAAATTCAGCGCCAGGGGTCCACTGGCGCGGTTTATAGAAGACGGAAAACTACTGATCGCCATCGTCAAGGATTACTGGGCCGGGGCGTATCGTCAGGTCCCCTATGGAGTGATCGCATCGAGTGTTTTCACGCTGATCTATGTGCTCAATCCATTTGACATGGTGCCAGATGTGCTGCCCGTGATCGGTCAACTCGACGATGTGGCGGTCATGGGCGCGTGCTTGATCTTGATCGAACAGGATTTGCACAAATATAAGGATTGGAAAGAGGGAAGGAAAGAATGATCAATACCTGTAAGCAGATCAGCTAGCGAATTCCACTGTCGTAGCTTATTTCCAGTTGTGTAAATTTATGTTCTTCCACATTAAATGGTTTATCCGCTGCGGAAGGCAATCCATTGGGAGATTCTGGGTGTAACACATAATCTCCCGCCGCCAGTGCAATTCGAAAGCGTCCATTTTCATCAGTTTGAAACTGCATGATCTTTTTTCCACCCGTTGTTAACACGGTTAATTTGGCCTGATAAAACTGGTCTGGGCATGGGGTGTCGACCCGCATCACAGGGCACATCGGTCCAACCGTAACAACCCCTTCAATTCCGCTATCCAATGACTGGGGAGTTTGCCGGCAGGCCGCAAGGAAGAGAACGAATAACAAGGATATAGATCGAATACGCATAACAGCTCCTTTTCGACACCAGACTTACACGGATCTATTTTGGTTCCATTTGAAATAGGCTAAGCACCACGGGATTGGTTTTCATGGTTAGAATCACCTCGAAAATAAAGCGTCACTATTGTTGACTACGGTCATTTTCAGTGTTACTATATCGAAAATATAGGAGCATAAAATGCCATCTGCCCTCACCCGTACCCAAAAACGACAGACCGCCACCCGTGAACGCATTTTCCGCGTAGCAATGGAATTGTTCACCAGAAAAGGATTCGAGAACACCACCGTCTCCGAGATCACCGAAGCCGCCGATATCGGTAAGGGCACTTTTTTCACCTACTTCCCTACCAAGGAAGCTATCTTCCGCCAGCCTGGCGAAATGGCGATGGATGGCATGGCTCTCGCCGCACAGGAGGGATTGAACGCAGGCAAGTCACTTGCTAAAATTCTGAAAAACGTGCTAACCGCTTCCGCAGATTGGCACGAAGCGAACAAGTCCATCACCCAGCAGATGAGCAAATCCAATATCGTATTTTCCATGGATGAGTCATCCAACAAGGGCAAACTTCTCGAACTACTCGCACAACTCATCGCCACAGGACAAAAGAACGGCGAGTTCAGCAAAAAAGTCAACACAGAAGATGCAGCAATCCTATTGGCTGGTTTGTATTTTACGGTCATTGCATTTTGGGCACACAGCGAAGGCCGCTCCCTGCGAGAAAGAATGGAATCATCAGTGGACGTGGTTTTGAAAGGCTTGCTGGCATGAAGCAAAAATGGATCGGCTTCAGTGCCATCCTGGTAGGTATGAGCGCGTCAGCTCTTATGCAAACCCTGGTCGCAACATCCATGCCTGTCATCGTGCGTGACCTGGGCGGCATGAATTTATACAGTTGGGTCTTCGGCGGTTATATGCTGGCGTCCACCATCACCATTCCGCTCTTTGCGCGGCTGGCAGATATCTTTGGGCGGCGGATTCTCTACATTGTGGGATTGTCCATCTTCCTAACAGGTTCGGCGTTGATTGGCACCGCTTCAAGCATGGACCTGTTGGTGGGTTACCGCATCCTGCAGGGGATCGGCGCCGGAGCAGTTGCCCCCGCAGCACTCGCATCCATTGGAGATTTGTTTGGCGATGACGAACGCGGAAAAATGTTCGGCATCATCGGCGCGGTGCAGGTGCTTGCCAATTTGATCGGACCACCGCTCGGCGGTTGGATAACGGACACATATTCATGGCGTTGGGGATTTTATCTTGTGCTGCCAATCGGTATTCTCGCAGCACTGCTTGCGCTAGTTGGACTTCAAAATAAATCGCAATTTACAAATTGGAAAGATCTGCGGCTTGACTGGCAGGGTGCCTCCATCATCGGACTTGGGTTATGTTTGGGGCTGGTGGGATTTCAAATCATCGGCGCAGGGAATATTTTATATGGAACGATAACCTGTGCAATTGGAGCGGTGCTTCTACTGTTGGCATCGCAATGGGAACAAAAACACTCCGACCCTGTCATCCCCATTCCGCTGTTACAGGTCCCATCCATGTGGAAACCTGTGGTGGGAACATTGTTATTAGGGCTCGCAACCAATGGCGCGATTGCATACTTTCCGCTTTATCTGCAAAAGATATTTTCCCAAACGGCCACCGCGACCGGTTTCGCTCTGCTGCCTATGCTGCTCATGGCAGGGATTGCTTCAGGCATAGGTGGCTCGCTGGCAAATCGTTATCCGCGCCAGACCCAGTCCGCTGCGTGGATGCTGGTCACACTCGGGTTTACTCTTCTCGCAATTTTCCATGTTGAAAATATCCTAATCATGGCGGCGTTGATCGGTGCAGGGCTGGGACTCTTATTGCCCATCTATCTCCACTCCGCGCAGCAGACAGGCGGCGAAGCACATCTCGCCACCGCCAGCGGATTGATCCAGATGGCGCGCAACATGGGCGGAGCAATGGGAATTCCATTGCTCGGCGCGTGGCTTGCCATGGGCGAGAATCTGCCCGCCTTCGTTTCTATTTTTGTGTCACTGGTATTTATCGGCGTGCTCGGTTTTTCGATGGGGTTGATTTCGCCGAGATATTCAGAAAATAATATTTGAAACACAGAGAGTAGAGAGATTTTTTATTTTCTCCGTGGTAAAAGAATTTGCACAAAGGAATAACGTATGACAATCGCATGGTTTCATGAAATCGATTCGAATGACATTAATCTCGTCGGCGGGAAGGGTGCGAATCTCGGCAGGATGACGCGCGCGGGGCTGCCCGTGCCGCCTGGGTTTTGTGTCACGACCAAAGCGTACAAACAATTTATCAATGAGATGAACTTATGGACTGAGATGGAACATCTCTTGGCAACCCTGCCTGCCCGCGAAGCGGGCGGGAAAATCCGTCAGCGGATAGAAAATGCTTCGATGCCTGAAGCCATTTCAAAGTCCATAAAAGAAGCGTATGCCAATCTCAGTAGCAGACACGCCCCCGTCGCCGTCCGTTCATCCGCCACAGCAGAAGATCTCGCAGACGCCAGTTTCGCTGGTCAGCAGGAAACATATCTGGGAATCCGAGGCGATGAGAGTCTCACTTTGCATGTTCAGCGTTGTTGGGCATCGTTGTGGACCGAACGCGCTATTGCCTACCGCGCACACAATAATTTTCCGCACGACGCAGTCAGCCTGTCTGTGGTGGTGCAGGAGATGATCGCGCCCGACGTGGCGGGCGTGTTGTTCACCGTCAATCCCGTCACGAACAGTATGGATGAAATGCTAATCAACGCATCTTTTGGATTGGGCGAAAGCGTGGTTTCGGGGCGCGTCACGCCTGACACGTATCGCGTGCGGCGCAAGAAATTTGCAATGCTCGAAATAATTTGCGGCAGCAAATCCATGCGTATTGACATGGCGCACGATAACGGCACGACTGAAACCGTTGTTGATGATGCCGCGCGTCAGCGTTTGTGTTTGGACGCTGACGCGCTGCGCCGCTTGCTCGATTTGGGCAGCCAGGTCGAAGCGCACTACGGCAAGCCGCAGGATATCGAATGGGGCTTGGCGAACGGGCAACTATATCTTTTGCAGACACGCCCGATCACATCGCTACTGACTGTCACCGCGAAACCGCAGACCCTGAATCGCACACAGCACGAAATTGTCAACGACATTTTGGAACACTACCCCGAGCCGCCCTATCCCCTCGATTATTTTGCCGTGACCGATAGTTATCAGCAATTAATAAACACGCTTCGGGACTATGGAGTGGAGTTGCCACCGTCTGATCAAATTATTCTTCTCAACGAAAACGGACTCGCCAGCGTCACTCCACCCAAGGTACGCATGACCGCGCGTATATTAAGCGGGCTGGGTATCTTGCGAAAAAATCTCCAGGCCGATCCTAACTTATGGATTGATCAAAAGCATGCAAGTTTCGAATCTGAAATCGATTCACTGCGCAACATGAATGTTGCGGCGCTTAATAATTCGGAACTGATTCAATTCATCCAGAGCGCCGTAGACATCACCAGCCGCGTCGGCGCGATTCGTTTCCGCGACTTTATTGTCCCCGCTATCGCCCGCTCCGCTCATTTAAAAATGTTGATGGGGTTTGCAAAAGACTCCAAAACCATCAGCATCATGGATCTGCTCGGCGACCTGCCCTACAAGACGGCGGTCATTGACCGTGCCTTGAAACAACTCGCGCGCGAAGCCGAAAAACTCCCACAAGTCAGCGACTTTCTATTGAACACGAACATGGATTCAGTCATTGCTACGCTCGAACAAAACGCTGAAGGAAAAATATTCCTTGAAAAGGTCAATGCTTTCTTGAACGAACACGGCGCGCGCACGATGAAAATGTATCTGCCATTTTCCAACCGCTCGTGGTCTGAAACTCCCGCCACGTTGTTAACGACGATTGCGGTGCTGTTACGCTCGAAAAAAAACCACACCGAATCGAATCTTCACTATGCCGAGATTCGCCAACGCCTCATTGACCAAACTCCAGCCTGGTTCCGTTCCCAATTCATCTCCACGCTGGAGAAGTTCCGCATCGGACATATCGCTCGCGAGTCCACGCTCTACACTATCGAAGCAGGCTTTCTGCAAGCCCGCCGCGGTATGGATGAATCCGCGCAGAGACTACTTGCACAAGGCGCGTTATCCAATTCCGCGCAAATCATTTACCTGACATTAACCGAACTCTACACTGCGTTGAATGGCTCGCTATCTTCAAGAGACATCTCACAACTGATTTTGCGCCGCGAGAAGGCCCGTCCGCAAGCCATGAAACTCTGGCGCGGACAATTGCCGGCTCGGAAATCGAATTTAGGTGACACGGCATTGAAAGGTCTCTCAGGCAGCTCGGGCTACGCTGAAGGTATTGTTAGGGTCATCAATGGTCCTGCCGAGTTTGACAAACTCCAGCCCGGCGATGTGCTCGTCTGTCCCTACACCGACCCTGCCTGGACTCCGCTTTTCACACTGGCATGCGCAGTCGTTTCGGATACGGGCGGACCGCTCTCTCATGCCGCCATCGTCGCGCGTGAGTACGGAATACCTGCGGTACTAGGGACAAAAAACGCCACCTCGAAATTTCGAGAGGGCGATCTCATCAGCGTGGATGGACAGAAAGGTGAAGTGAGGTTGGTGAAATCCATCATTACATCGGCATGAACAACGCAGGGTAATGATTTAAGTGTACAGCATTACTTCGCTTTCTGTTTTCCTTAACACATATTGGCAGTATTCTTATTCCTCAACTTCCAAAAAATTCTTGAGCAATAATTTTCCATATTCCGTAAGAATGGACTCGGGATGAAATTGCACCCCATACGTGGGTTGTTGACGATGTTTGAGCGCCATGATCTCGCCTTCATCGGTTTGAGCGATGATCTCAAGTTCCGCCGGGACAGGTTCGTAAACCACCAGAGAGTGATAGCGCATCACCTCGAATGGTGAGGGAATATTCTTGAAGATACCCTGCTTATTATGAGTAATGAGAGAAGTCTTGCCATGCATAAGGCGCGAAGCACGATCCACCTTGCCGCCATAAACGGCAGCAAGACATTGATGTCCGAGGCAAACACCTAGTACGGGAATCCTGCCTGTGAAATATTTGATCGCCTCTCCGGAAATACCACCATCTTTGATGGGCTCTCCCGGGCCCGGGGACACGACAAGATGATTCGGGCAGCAGGAGATCAATTCGTCGAGCGAGATCTGGTCATTGCGAAAGACTCGCGGTTCCGCACCAAGTTCACTAAAATACTGAACAAGGTTATAGGTGAACGAATCGTAGTTGTCAATTAGGGCAAGCATGAGGGAAAGTATACGATAAAAAAGAGACGCATTGGATTCGCGTCTCTTATGACCCGTTTGATAATCAGGGTTTCATTATTCGATATCTTCATCGAACCATTGACGTCCTTCACAGAATTCACACTGCCCATTGCTGGTGGCGCTGTCCCAGGTCCATTTGCAGTTGCCGCATTCATCCCCGCCTTTACAATTCGCCAGCATATGTTGGGCGGTGGTCAATAGATCAGGGTGGCAATAAATGTCATTGCCGATCTTCACCATTGAAGGAGTTTTTACCGGGTTGGACTTTACCCAAGGCCGCCATGGCCATGAAAAAAATCTCTCAACCCAGGATCGTCTAACCATATCAATCACAAAAAATGAGGTTTCAATGATCTTTCTTTCCATTGGATTTTCCATTTTAGCCTCCTATTCCTGGAACTCCTCAAGCTCGGACAGTGGCGAAATTCCTTTATGAATTAAATTTACAATATACTCCCAGTGATTACAAGATAACAAATGTCATAACTAACAACATAGAATTCAGCGCGTGTAATTGACAAATGCTTTCAGCAAGACTCTTTCCATTGGCCAGAAGCCAACCACAGGTCGAGAAAGAGGCGAATGATATTCATCCAGATTTAGTCCACTTAACCTGGATCATCCCAAATTGGATCAATCTCCCCCGCTTCATAAAAGAAATCCCAAAGCGAATGATTTTATTTTTTTCCAACTCTCAATTCTCAATTTCGCACATGTATTTCATTTGATAGAAGCGAAGCATTGTTATAATGACACCCATGCGTTTTAATTTATTCAATCAATCAGACATCCCCGAAAAATATCGCTCCAACTTCTGGCATTTATATTTCGACATTGCCTGGTTCGGCGTGCTGAGCGGCACAGCCGTTAACTTTCTCAACGTATATGCCACACGTCTTGGCGCATCCGGCACCCAGATCGGTCTGCTCGCCGCCATGGCTGCAATCGTCAACCTCTTCCTTGCCATCCCTGCAGGCCGCTGGATCGAAAAACGCCACACCGGGCACGCAGTCTTCTGGTCGTCCGTTGTTTTTCGCATCGGCTATGTTTTATGGATTCCCCTTCCCTGGCTCTTCAATGAGCAGGGACAGATCTGGGCGCTGATCATCCTCGCCTTCCTCATGGCAATTCCGCTCACGCCGCTTGGCGTTGGCTTCAACGCCCTCTTTGCAGAAGCAGTCCCAGATCGATTTCGTGCGCAAGTGGCGGGAACGCGCAACGTCACTTTTTCAATTGCCTACATGCTCACCTCCTTTGGCGCAGGTTACATCCTGAAGATCATGCCATTCACGCCGGGCTATCAACTCATTTTTGCGATTGGAGCATTCGGCGCGGCAATGAGCAGTTATCATATCTACCATGTGAAACCACTGCAGGAAGAATCGTCGGCGCTTCAACTCTCACCGCAAGCTGATTCAACAACCCGGACAGTATCGCCCCGTGGAATTAAATCCGCCCTGCGCCTCGACATTTGGCAGACCCCGTTTCGAAACATCCTGCTGGCCCTCTTCTGCTTTCATTTCGCGCATTATCTCTCAGCGCCAATCTATCCGTTGTTCAATGTACGAGTCCTGCACCTCAACGATAGCAATATCGGCAATGGGACTGCGTTTTATTATCTGACAGTCCTGATCGGCTCGACCCAATTCAGGCGCGTGGCTCAACGTTACGGCAATAAAAAAGTGACCGGTTGGTCCGTGGCAGGCATGGCCATTTATCCATTTATGCTCGCGGCTTCCCATACCGTCTGGCAATATTACGTGCTTTCCTTCCTGGGCGGATTCCTCTGGGCAATGGTCAATGGTGCATACATCAACTATATGCTTGAAAATATTCCGCCTGCTGACAGGCCCTCCCATCTCGCATGGTACAGTATTGCGCTAAACATCGCCATTCTTGCGAGTTCTCTTGCCGGTCCTGCCATTGCAGAAATGACCGGACTGGTCAATGCGTTGATCCTTTTCGGCGTACTGCGCATTGTGGCGGGTATAGTCATCCTAAAATGGGGATAACATATTTACAGACCTGACAGGTCTTATGCTAAAATCAAACTCGTGACAGAAAACATTAAAGTACTCGCAAATAATCGCAAGGCAAGTTTTGAATATTTCCTGATGGAAAAATTCGAAGCCGGCCTTGTTCTGCATGGCTCAGAGATCAAATCCATCCGCGCCGGGCAGGTCAGCATCCAGGAAGCCTATGTGGACATTCCCAATGGTCATGAAGCCTGGCTGATCGAATCACATATCGCGCCTTATGAACAGGCGGGTCAACACTTCAACCATGAGCCAAAGCGCAAACGAAAACTTCTCCTGCATAAAAAACAGATCCGGGAGCTTTTCAACGACATCCGCATCAAAGGCATGACGGTTGTGCCAACGCGCGTCTATCTCAAGGATGGTCGCGCCAAGATCGAGATCGCTCTCGCAAAGGGCAAAAAAGCCTACGATAAACGCGCCACGATTGCAAAGCGGGACGAAGAGCGCAGCAACGAAAGAGCGTCAAGAGTTCGTTAGTTGTTCATCAACTAAACGCAAGGAGATCAAATGCCCTCAACCATTGGTGGAATAAATTTACTGCCAGAAGCAGAAAAACGCGCGATCTATGCGCGTTATATCCCAAAAGCACTTTTGGAAAAATACAGTATTCCGCCGCTTACCTCTGCTGCAGGATACAACCTTTTGCAGTTCCGTTTTGCGACCGGCTCAAACGACGTGGAAATGCGTCTCTTCCACGAAATGAATTTTCCAGACCCCATCCTTTATGCCCATTTGACAGACACATTAAACGGACAGATCCACGTTCTGCTTTATATCCTCAACGACCCATCCTCACCGCGTTTTGATGTGGATAAAATGCCGAACGGCTCACCAACAAAATTTGGCACCTTGCAGAGAAATATCGAGGCTGAGAAATCCGCTCTCGAGGCTGGGCTGGCTCCGGGTCAGGTAAGACACGGATTAAGATTATTGGGGCAGGCCATCGAGTCGTTTGAAGAATTCATCTCGGCGCTCGGGCATGACATGTATTTTGTCGAACCTCTTTATTATCACAATGCAGTCATCTTTGAACGTTATGGTTTTAATTATCAAATGGGGAAACGCCTGATGAACAGCATCCACTCTGGCTTTCAAACCGGGGGCGATCTCACAACCCAACTCGACGGCTCGAACCCGTTTCGCCAACCTGACGCCGCATATGCGATCCGCAAGCGCTCATGGGCCATCCACGACGGCATCCTCGGCGAACCCTTTACCAATGTGACCATGTATAAACGCGTGGGAATGTCCGCCGGCGTTGATACCACCCCGAATTGCAAATGGTGAATTAAAAGCAAAACGACCATGTTTTGACATGGTCGTTTTTAGTAGCGGGGACAGGACTTGAACCTGTGACCTTCGGGTTATGAGCCCGACGAGCTGCCACTGCTCCACCCCGCATCGAATGGACGCAGATATTACCATAACATTCACAGAATAGTCAAGCAATGTTTTAAATCAATAAAAGCAGGCGAGTCCGTCAACACAACAACTCTAACAAACATAGTACCTTTGACTAAAAACAATTTGTTAAGATTTAGTGTATAATGACCAAACCTTAACAAATATTAACGAAAATAAAACAGACCCTTGTTAAGTTAATTCTTCAAAAAGCAGGCGTTATCAAATAATCATTATGAAGACCACTACACTTTTGGTCATTGAATCGAAACACGCAGAAATCCCTTCCTTTGCATCAGATTTGCAGAAGAAGGGATTTGATGTACAAATTGCCCAAAACGGAAGTCAGGCGGTTGCACGCCTGAAGGAAGTAAGCCCAAGCCTTGTTGTAATCAACGCGGCATCCTTAAGAAGCACCGGGTTGAGGATTTGCCAGTCCATCCGCGAAAAAGATCCGAAGCTCCCGATCATACTTATCCTGGAAGACGGGAATGAAGTCAGCAAGGATGCAGCCGATGCAGTGCTTGCACTGCCATTCACGGTTCAAAAACTTGTGAACCGTATCAAGCCGCTTTTACCCGGTGACGGAAAAAATGTTTTGCACGTTGGTCCTATTCGGCTTGACCTTGAAAAACGCCGTGTTCGCTGCCTCGGCAAAAGCACAAAACTCACCCCCCGCCTCGTTACATTATTAAATCTATTAATGGAAAAACATGGTGAAGTTGTAGAACGTGAACCGCTCTTCAAAAAAGCATGGGAAACAAATTACACTGGCGATACCCGCACACTGGATGTTCACATTTCGTGGTTGCGCCGCGCCATTGAGATCGACCCCGATAATCCCAAGCTTCTTAAAACGATCCGCGGCGTTGGCTACCGCCTAGATATCTAGTTGAATCTCCTTTCCTTGAACGGTTACTAATCGGATGCAAACTTTGCGTCCGATTTTTATTTTTAATTCGAGAGGAAGTTCGCCGCTTCGTACGTGACGTTGAGCCTGTGCAGCGCTTTTGAATATTTTCCCATCCCAATCAGGATCAACCTCCCAAAAATCCACATCAAGAGCAGTATCCAATATGACGGAATCCGAAGCCACGTGCACGCTGGTTTTCTTTGCATTGTGAGAGGTGGTGTTTTTTATTGAACAGTCACGTTCAAGTGAAAAAACTGTATTTGTTTCAGCAAGTCTATTCCGTGCCGTATACACAGCCCGGACAGCCTCGTCGCTCGTAATGAACTTGCGACCATTCTTCGCAGCAACCACCGATGTCGTCCCAGAGCCGCAAAAGAAATCAGCAACCAGGTCACCTTCATTTGATGAAGCGCGGATAATCCGCTCCAACAACGCTTCAGGCTTTTGGGTTGGATAGCCGGTCCGTTCGTTGTGCAAACGTGCCACTACCGGGAAATACCACCAGTCTTCCGGAACTTTGCCGCGTTCAAGGTTTGGCACTTTGCCAAAACCCGCCTTGCGAGACGATTTGAAAGTTGTAACTGTATTAGGGCTGTAGGGCTCGCGGACGGCATCTGCATTAAAGGTGTAATCCTTACCTTTTGCATATACCAGAATTGTGTCATGTTTGCGGTTGTATGCTGTCTTGATCGGAGATGGTCCATGGTATGTCCAAATGACCTCGTTTATAAAAACACCCTCTGCGCCAAACAATTCATCCAAAATCAAACGGGCATAAGCATCGGCGTGCCAATCCAAGTGCAGATATAGCGTACCCTTTGGTGAAAGCAAACGAACCATCAAGGCGAGACGTTCATACAAGAATTGCAGGTAAGAATCTAAATCAACCCAGGCATCGTGATAACCCTCGACCAATTTCCATTTTGAAGGTATACGGGAATCTTCGCCGCGCCCAACGCGCGCCGAAAATTTTCGGTTAGTAAAGAATGGCGGGTCGGCATAGATCAAGTCAATGCGCCCTTCATATTCTGGAAGAAGGGCGGACATAATCGCAAGGTTTTCCCCGAGGATAATGCGGCTGTCAGGATGTGCCCCAGGATAGCCATGCCCCATCGGGTAGAGAATAGAATCTTGAATAAGAGCAGCAGGCTTAGGGTCGGCAAGATGCTTGCCCTTCCAGTCAAAGTTTGGCATTGCGAAGCATATCCTTAGGATGAGAGGGTTTCAAATCTTTTGATTGGAAAATCTGAAATCCATTAAAAATAATCAATAATGGATTTCCACTTTGGTGCCGACTTCCCCATGGTTGGAGATTGATTGGTTGGAGTGCGCAGGTTTCGCCCAACGAAAGAGCCAATTGGCTTCATTGCTGCGCATATTGATACAACCATGACTCATGGGGCTTCCAAAATTTTCATGCCAGTAAGTTCCATGAAAGGCGTGTCCCTGGTTGGTAAAAAAGAGCGACCAGGGGATTCCAGGAAGCACGTAATTATCCACATCGGCAAGCAGGTTACCGGCCGGACCAATACTAAAGAAACTATTTCCCATATGTTTGGATGGGATCTTATTAAGGATCTTAAATTTACCTGTTGGGGTAATGGTTGGAATGTCATTATCACCTGTTGGTCCGCCGGGGACACCGGATGATATTTTGGTCTGCAAAACTATTGTTCCATTTTCGTACGCGTACAACATTTGCGTGGTCAGGTTGACTTCAATCAATTTTTGCTCATAGGGAAGATCAGGTTTGATCGGCTCAAAAACACTTGCCGGCAAAACACGTAGATATATGGCAGGCACATAATACGGGACAATGGTATCAAGTTCATCAAAGATGCGATACCAAGGGCCAGTGTAATCAGCCATTTTAGGACCTTCTTCTATCGCTTCCACCCAATGGACAGAGCCGTAATAAAGAGGCGGGGTGAGCGCCTTCCAACCATAGGTTTTACTGAACCAATACGGAGTCGCAAATGGAACTGTTAATTCAGTGAGAAATCTTTGTCCATCAGGAATAGCACTGACCGGTGTTTGATAAAGGGTCTTTACACGCTGGACACGTCCGCGATGCATATAACCGCCCCACACATGATACCAAACAGGGTTGTATGCCGGCTCTTTTGCCGTTACTTGTTCATAGACATGCACCAGTTCATCACGATACCAGGTAGATTCAATGCGGCTGTCATCAGTCGGCTCTCGACGCGCCACCATGTCCGTCGTGGCTACCCGCACAACAAAACTGTCATCGAAGTCCGTCAATCCGGGCAGAAAAGGTGAAAAGGCGAGTCCACCAAGAGTAAGCCCGCCAAGTTTAAGAAAATCTCTTCGTGAAAAATGTGATCGCATGAGGAAAATTGTACCTCATAATGTTTAAGGTTTAATGAGAGTTCGGTGCAATAAAAACTGCCTCCTGTTTCCAAGAGGCAGTTCGTATTTCCCAGTTCAGTTAAGCGTCTACTGTTCCAATAATCATATCCTTGAGCAGGATCTCCAAAGCCATGGAATGACCACAACGCTTATGGGTAAGAAAAAACTCGCAATCACAATTAAAAACGCCGCTATTGTATGAAACATGGTGCTCACTGTTATCGCCGTGGAAATTAAGGTCAAAATTGTTGAAGTAGAATCGATGGCGATCCTCAGCGTACCGTTTTGCCTTTTCTACCTTGCCTATCAGTCCAGAATCCATTTTAGAATCTCCTTTTTTGAGGGAATATAAAAAAAAGACACGCGGGGATATACCGCGTGTCTTAATTAACAAAACTGTGACTTTCCATGAAATAAGCGCATATTGGCGTTACCTCGAAGTGTGGTGAGTATAGTACCTTTCACAGCGAGAGTCAACACGAATTTTTCTGCGCCAGACCTGGCTAAAATTCTATAATTCGGCTTCATTGCCGCATTACAAATACCGTTTGTTGACCTGTTCAATTGAATATTCCACCTGTTCAACCATCTGACGGGCTATTTCCGGTTCCATATCCACGATGTTGGATAGTTCCTCAGGATCTGACTCAATATCATACAATTTTATTAACTTTTGAGAGTTGAGGATCGAGTATCCAAAATAATAATGCAACTTATAGCGCCCTTTCACAAAGCCAATCGATGCTGATTTCACAGGGGAGTCTTTTTCCGTCTCATAAGAACGCATTGAGTAAATGCCCCGTTCAGGAAGTTCGGATTGTTGCCGGTATGGAGGCAACACCTCCCCTTCCGACCACTCTGGTACATCCTTGCCAGTCACATGTGCCAGAGTAGACAGAAGATCAATCGCGCTAGTCTTCTCATATACATCCAGCCGGCTCTGACGACCGGGCTCAAAGATCATCAGGGGAACCCGAATTAAAGGTTCATATATTGCGTTGACCTGATGTCCTATATAACCTCGTTCAAATCCCTCGCCATGATCAGAGGTAAGGACAAGCCATGTATCTTCGAGGATGCCTGAGGACTCTAATTCACGATAAAGGCGGCCGAACTCCCTATCAACATAAAGAATATATTCATCATATATGGCTCTTTGTTTTCTGATGTCAAAGTCGCCGCCCGGTTCCATAAAAATATCCGCTGGTTTTAGGATATTTTGGTAGGCGTCTCTAAAGAACCTGCCAGAGAATTCAACTGGCGGCCTGTAAGGTTCATGCGGAGGAAGAAAATGAAAGTATCCGAGCATCGGCTTGGTAAGTTCGCCGAGCCTGCTTACCAGTTGGTCCACGGCATGTTCAAGCAAAAAGCCATTATCCGTGTAGGATGTGGGCAGTCCTCTTGGAAACTGATCGTAATATCTTTCTACTTCCTTCCCTTCAAAATATGACAATAGCCGGGAGAGAAACAGGGAGTAGGAAAAATCATCCTTTTTAAATTCGGCGTAACGCTCCCATGCTACGGATGAAATATCCCTGTCATTCTTGAAGATGTCTTGAATCACTTTGTAAGAGGAAAACAGGCATAAATCCAATCGCGGAATCCATTCATCTATATTGGATCGAAACCCGTCAAACAATGTATTGACCCATTCATTATGCGAATAGGACATGCGATGGTAGTCATTGAATACGGAAAAAATGGATCTGTCCAGATATTCGCTGGAAACCGTCGTATTAGGCTGCATAGCTCGGTGCGTCCAGGGGAGCGTTCCAGTAAGAATGGACGCGGTTCCCGGGGTAGTGTAATTACTGGCAGCATAATGGTTGTGATAAACCACGGCCCGCTCAGCCAGCTTGTTGATGGTAGGAGTTGTGTCCCTTGCATAACCATAAAGGGAAACATTGTAGGCCGACCATGCATCAAAAACGATAATGATCACATTTTTCTTCGTTTGAGGTGCTCTGATACCGAGATTCTTTGCCAAGTTTGGAGCCAGAAAGCTAAACGGCAGCAAGCCGGATATTTTCAAGAAATCACGCCTGCTAAAGTCATTCTTCATTTTACAGATCCTTGAATATTTCTAATAATGACCACAACTAAAGCGACCAGATCCAAAACCAGATAAACCATCATTAAAAGCGAAATCTTATCTATGGCGTCTTTTAGAATCTGCGTC
This sequence comes from Chloroflexota bacterium, assembly GCA_016219545.1. Taxonomy (GTDB): domain Bacteria; phylum Chloroflexota; class Anaerolineae; order Anaerolineales; family Villigracilaceae; genus Villigracilis. The sequence continues at coordinate 39,305 of JACRMH010000008.1, forward strand.
CCCTTTCTCGTACCCAGAACCAAATAAATGGTTCCAGCAATAATCGGGGACAAGATGGCCAACAAAACCAAATATACAGTCCTCCCCGGATGGGCGAATAAAACAAAAAAGGAAATGACTGAATCTGGAATAGACCACCCCAATGTTATATAAAGCTGGACCAGCATTGCGAGTATTGAAACCAGAAAAATCACCGCGCCCAATGCGGCGACCCGCAACTCAGAGCTCCATTTTAAGCTTATCAAAAAACCTAAAATGAACACTGCAATTGACAACCATATACTCTCCACGAATGCAAAGACCATTGCATATGAAAGAACGCCAATCGCATCCCAAGCATCTGTACGGGCATATACCCACGAAATATCACGGAAAGCGAAAATCATGGCCCAGACATGCAGGGGAAACGCGCACAGGAGGAATAAAGTCCAAAGATTTGATCTGGAATAATATTTCGTAATGGGTTTCATTGCTGCCAACTAATTTGCTTTACCCTGGTTCGCAACCGCCGCAGCTTTCTTTGCGGCTTCTTCTGCGTCACCAAGATAATAGTTCTTAATTGGTTTCAAATCCTTGTCGAGTTCATAGACAAGCGGTAAGCCTGTGGGGATATTTAATTCAGTTATGTCAGCTTCAGAAATATTGTCGAGATACTTCACCAATGCACGGATGGAATTGCCGTGCGCAACGATCAACACGCGCCTGCCAGATTTAATTTCAGGCGCAAGCACGGAATGCCAGTAGGGCAGAACCCGATCCAGCGTGATCTTAAGCGACTCGGTGGCCGGCAGCTGTTCGGGAGTCAATGACGCGTAACGGCGGTCAAACTTCGGGTGACGCTCATCGGTCAACTCCAAAGATGGAGGTGGGACATCATAAGAGCGCCGCCAGATCTTTACCTGTGCTTCACCAAATTTCTCAGCGGTTTCCGATTTGTTCAAACCCTGCAGAGCGCCATAATGACGTTCGTTCAACTGCCACGCGCGGACGACTGGCAGCCATTCAAGATTCATTTCCTCTTGAACAAGCCCAAGCGTTTTGATGGCGCGCTTCAGCACAGAAGTGTAAGCGATGTCAAAATCATATCCGTCTTCGCGCAGCAACTTCCCCGCGCCGCGTGCTTCATCGCGGCCAAGATCAGTCAAGTCAACATCGGTCCAGCCTGTGAAACGATTTTCGAGATTCCAAGTACTTTGTCCATGACGGACCAAAACAAGTTTATACATGAATTACTCCTGAAAAAAGATGCCCGCGAATTATAGCCCAAGTCCATCCCTCATAGTAAAATCAAGCCATGCCCAATGATGATGTCACTCCTGTCCGCCAGCAATATTTAGATATCAAAAAAGATTATCCTGACTCGATCCTGTTCTTTCGGCTTGGTGATTTTTATGAAACGTTTGACGAGGACGCCGAGATCACCGCGCGCGAACTCGATATTGTCCTAACCTCGCGCCCCATCGGCAATGGCGTGCGCACGCCGCTGGCTGGCATTCCCTATCATGCGGTTGAAAATTATCTGGCGCGCCTGATCGAAAAAGGCTATCACGTTGCCATTTGCGAGCAGGTCGGCGACCAACCTGCCAAGGGGATTTTTCCGCGCAAAGTGGTAAGAGTGGTGACTCCGGGGACGGTGACCGAACCGGGACTCCTGCCCGGCGACGCGAACAACTACCTCGCCTCGGTCGTTCTTGACACTTCGACATCGCTCAGTGCGGCGCCAAAAACTACTTCTGTATCCTATACAGATGTCACCACTGGAGAATTCGCCGTCACAGAACTTCCGCTCGAAGCCCTGCGCGCCGAACTGACTCGCCTTCACCCAGCCGAGATCATTTATCCTGACAATCAAATTTTGCCCGACGGAATCACAGGACACCTTACCGCGCTCCCTGCGTGGAAGTTCGAACCGGGCAAATGCAATGAGACCTTGCTTGCGCAATTCAAGTCATCAACACTAGCAGGCTTTGGATTGAAAGATCATAGCTTGCAAGTAAGATCTGCTGGTGCGATCGTGCAGTATCTCAAAGAGACCCAACCAGATGCTTTAAATCTATTGACCTCATTACGCGTTTACAGTCTCAACGAATTCATGACGTTGGATGCATCCACGCGCAGAAATCTTGAACTGGATGAAACACTGCGCGGCGAGCGTAAAGGTTCATTATTGGGAACACTTGATTATTCCATCACACCAATGGGCAAACGACTCATGCATCAATGGGTCAGCCAGCCGTTATTGCATGTGGAAAAGATCAACAGACGCCAGGAAGGCGTGCAATACTTTTTTGACAATGGCATGATACGCGCCGAATTACGCGAGGCTTTGAAACCATTGACCGACCTCGAAAGACTGGTCAACCGCGTGATGGCAGGGCACGCTCAGCCGCGTGACATGGTGGCGATGAGAAGTACGCTGGGATATTTGCCAAAGATCAAAGAAGTAATCAGTGACCAGTCGTCAGTGGTCAGTAATCAGTGGTCAGTGTGCGAGCACGAATTGTCATTGCTGGAAAACGCCATTGATGATGATCCGCCCGCAACACTTCAAAACACTGGCGTGATCCGCGCGGGATATTCAGCTGAATTGGACGGAGTGATCGAAGCGTCCAAACATGCGCGTGACTGGATCGCCAATCTCGAAGGCATCGAACGCGAGAAGACCGGCATCAAGACTCTCAAGGTTGGCTACAACAAAGTCTTCGGCTATTACATTGAAATCTCGCGCGGCGCAGCGGACCGGGCGCCTGAGAATTACATCCGCAAGCAGACATTGGTCAATGCAGAGCGTTTCATCACGCCAGAGATGAAGGAATACGAAACACTCGTCTTGAATGCGGAAGAACGCATCAAGGAAATTGAGACTCGTCTGTTCCGTGAAGTCTGTGCGGAATTAGCAAAGGCAGCCAACAAAATTCTATCCACTGCACGCGCATTGGCGGAGCTGGATGTATTGTCTGCTTTGGGCGAGGTGGCTGCTCTCGAAGGCTACAGCAGACCAGAGATCCACGAAGGAAGCGGATTGGAAATCCACGAGGGGCGGCACCCGGTTGTGGAACAATCATTAACCAACGACAGATACATCCCCAATGATGTTATCTTTGAAAAAGGCGAGGTAGTGCGCATCATCACGGGACCGAACATGGCGGGTAAATCCACTTATTTACGTCAAGCCGCACTGATCGTTTTGATGGCGCAGATGGGATCGTTCGTGCCTGCCGCTTCTGCCAAGATCGGGTTAGTGGACAGGATCTTTACGCGCATCGGTGCGCAGGATGAAATTCACGCAGGACAATCCACGTTTATGGTGGAGATGGTGGAAGCTGCGAATATTTTGCATCACGCTACATCGCGTTCGTTGTTGATACTGGATGAGATCGGGCGCGGAACATCAACGTACGATGGGCTTTCGATTGCTTGGGGAATCATCGAGTACATTCACAACCATCCGCAATTGCGCGCAAAGACTTTGTTTGCCACGCATTATCACGAGTTGACTCAACTCGCCGACTTGCTGCCCGGCATCCGCAATTACAACGTGGCTGTGAGCGAAGCAGATAATAAAGTTGTGTTCCTGCATAAGATCATCGCGGGCGGCGCGGACCGTTCGTATGGAATCCACGTGGCGCAACTGGCTGGGCTGCCCGCTCCTGTTATTCAACGCGCAAATGAGATCATGGTTGAACTCGAAAAAACATCAGGCCGCGCAGTGAAGATCAATCCACATGCCGCGCAACAAGCCATGCTCTTCCCTGAAACCAGTCCGCTATTGGATGAGTTAAAAGGATTGGATGTGAACTCCCTCTCCCCCATTGAAGCGTTGAATAAGCTGTTCGAGTGGCAGAAAAATTTTACAAAATAATTATTTTTTCACTTCAAATACCAAAGCATCATCCGACTCATAGACCAACAGCAAAGAAGAACTTCGCGCTGAAAGCGCAAGGCTTCGCAGAGATTCTCCTAAATCACTTTCATCGTATTCGGGCGGGATCATAACGACTAAATAATCATAGTCCACACCGTTTGCCTGGCTCCATGCGCTAACGCAATTTACATCCGCGCAATATTGAAAAGCCACCAACTGTTTTTGCCACGGAAAAAATCTTTCACTCAAAGTCCATTCCACCCCCTGCAGAGTCGTCGCGCTGTGTTGCTTCGTCAACGCAGGAAACCATTCCTGCATGGGGTCAGACATTGAGAATTCGCGCCCGGTTGACAGTAGAAAAATTTTCCCATCGCTTACATTGGAATTTATCCAACTAAATAGTTTTACATCTTCAGGCTTCAAGCTTGTATTGAGCAATTGAAAATCGGAGATGCTGGCAGTGAGGATAAAATAGAACGCCATGCCAAACACGAGGACTTGACTCGCGCGCTTCATCATCACACCCTCAACCTGCTGACTGTCCGAGCGGGTGATCAGTGCGGACAGTTTGAGCAATCCCACCCCCGCCAGCATAGACACCGCCAATAACGCAATCCCTTCCCCGCCGCGCGGGTCAACTAGATATGCCAACACTATCCATGCAAGCAGAAAGAAATCACGCTGTTTGAAAGTGACCCAAATTCCAACGAAGGCAATGAGTAATGTGGGAATAAAGAGATAATCACCTAGCCCTTCAAATTTAAGGAGCGCAAGATACGACTCCAGCGTGCGTTGACTGGTCTGCCCTGCGGAAAGCATGGGCGCAATCCCATAGCGTGATAAGACGGTCACCCACCACGGAGCGGTCAATAACAAGACACCTGCGCCAACGATCAAAGATGAAACGAATCCGCGCTTATTTCGACCATAAAAGAGAAAGAGCAAGACGCCACCCAAAATGGCATGTAGTGCCGTCTGCGGATGACTCAATACGGCGCAGGCGGCAAAAAAAATGGTGAGGATAAGTTTTTTATGGCTATATTCTTTGAACAATTGAACACATTGCCATAACATAAGAAGCAGGAACATCACGCCAAACGCGCGCGTAATCCCGCCACCCATCACCTGCCAGACGAAGGAACGTGACGCAAGCGCATACACCAACACAGCCAGCGAAGCAGTTGTTCGCGAAGGAAGAATTTGTTCGGCAAGTTTGTAAAAAACCAAAATGGAAAGGGTATTTACCAACGCCGGAAGCCAGAGCAATATCTGTAAAATAGAGACCGGCAAAATCCCGGAAATGACAGCGCCTATATAAAATCCCAGAGGAGGATAGGCGAAGGGAATGTTTGAAAAGTTGTAGGAAGTTGCCTGTGGAAGGATGTAGTGATTTGCCTTCAAGTCACCGATCATCGTGTAGAACATGCCGCCATCATTGAGCGGGAATCCATTCGAAATGGCAGGCACGAAGCGGACCACTGCGCCAAATAGCAAGGCGGTAAAAAGGAAAAGTGCGGGCAGATCCAATTTACGATTCATGAAGCACCTTGTTGAATACTGGGGATATTATTATTCTTTTGCGCCATAATCACCATGAGCGTAACGATCAACATCCAAACAAAGACTTCAGTCTCCATGAACAAGCTATAGGTGATGTTGGCAAAAAAAGTATAGATCATAAAAAGGATGGGAAAAAAACTTTCCAAGGTCAAGTCTTTTTGAAAAATACGCACAGAACCGATCCACGCCCGGATATAGTTTGCCAAGAACAAGACAAAACCCACCAGTCCCAAATTCAGCAAAATATCAAGAAAACCATTATCTCCGATCATTACTGGGAAAGACCACTTGACCCAGTCACGTACCTGGGTGCGGAAATTGACATCAGCCCAAATCGTGCCGAAACCGTACCCGAACCAGGGTTTGTGAGAATAAACGTCGCGCAACAGGATTATCCATAAAGGGACCCGCCCTGTAAAACTCGCACTGCGGTTAAAAAGACCGAGAACGAAATCGAGATTCAACGCTATCCCAACAGCACCGACAATGAAGACCGTCAACGCCAAATAATAATAAACAGGGCGAATGAAGGTTCTGAATTTCAACCATACAAAAGCCAGCCCGAAGAAGAAGTGGATTATCACGAGAAGGATATATCCAGCGGCCGATTTTGAGAAAAAGACTGCGATCAACGAGAGGATATAAAATATTGCCTGTATTAATTTTTTGGCATAACCAGTGCCAGTCCCAGGAGAGGAAAGGCGGGTCAAAAATACCAGCGTAAAAATAGGGATAATATTTCCAAATTGATTCTTATGCCAGAAAATTCCCCGCCATGCACCGTAGTAAGGATAACCCTGGGCGGTTCCCAAGGATGGATCCGCAAGGATCAAAATGAAACTCGCGGTCAGTACAACTACACCAAGCGCAAATAGAGTCTGCAGAAATTCACCCAGCGAGTAACGGACCCCGATATATACAGCCGAAATTGCGGCAAAGACAAATACCAAGCTGCGATGAAGAGTGACAGTCCATGCCTCAGACCAAAGAATGGAAAATAAAGAGAAAAGAATGAATACAATTAAGAGGGGTTGGTTTCGCATGGCCGTTAATTGGATTTTATACAAATCATTCTTTGCGAGTAAATAAAGCAGCAATCCCAATGCAAACAACCAAATGAATACTTCACGCCACGCTGGTTCGCTGATCGTTTCTGTCGGCGGATATAAACTCCAAAACTTGATGGAACGGATATTAGCCAGAAAAAAAACAAAACACAAGAATATTGCTTCTGTAACCGGTAGGATTTTTTTCAAGGCAGCTCCCAATCAATACGATCCCTTGCCGATCAAAACCACCCAGATGGTTCGGATCAAAATTTGGATGTCCAGAAAGATCGAATAATTTTGAATGTAATACAGGTCGTCCTCGGTGTGAAGATGCATCGGTTTGTCGCTTCGCCCGTTCACCTGCCACCAACCCGTAATGCCGGGTGGAATGGCAAAGCGTTTACGCTGCCAGGGTTGATATTTTTCAACCAGATACGGCATCTCAGGGCGCGGACCGACGAGGCTCATGTCACCGCGCACCACATTGATAAATTGCGGCAACTCATCCAAACTAAAGCGACGAAGAAAATGCCCGACTTTGGTGACTCGCGGATCATCTTCTGATTTGTAGATGATATTCCCGTCAGCATCGCGCTTCTCTACTTGACCTTGTAACTGCTCAGCGTCCTTGACCATGGTCCTGAACTTGAGCATATCAAAGAGCCGTCCGTTTTCGCCGACACGTTTCTGGCGGAACAAGATCGGCGCGCCGCTATCCAGGAAAACCATCAGCGCCGATAATGCCATGAGCGGCAGAGCAAGTATCAGAGCGATTAGACCGAAGAAAACATCGAAGGCACGCTTCATCATGCGCTGATAATCGTCAATGGCGGAGGCTCTTAGATCCAGCATGGGAATCCCAGCGAAGTCTTCAATTGTTGTGTGGTAGAGGGCAAGATCGAAAAACCCGAGCGCAACCCAAACCTGGACCGGCATGTCTTCGATCTTTTGTACGATCCTGGACATTTGATGATACTCAGAGTAAGGCAGGGCGATCACAACATCAGTGACTTCGTGCTCAATCAGCGCGTTTCGTATTTCATCGGCATTGCCCAAAAGTGAAACGGCGTTCGGCACTCTTTTTGGATTGTCATCAATAAAACCGGAGAAGACAAGATCAGGCAGGTCGGATTCCAATAGCTGGATTTTGACTTTCTGTCCAAGATCGCCTGCGCCAACAATAAGCACATGGCGTGCGCGGTCCGGGGAAGTTTTTTGTGTGCGGAAATATATTCTCGCCATGATCCGCCAAACCAGACAAAGCAAATAAACAAGCAAAATAAATACGATGAACATGGCGCGCGAAAGATCGCGATACGATAAATATAAAATACCCGCCGCCGATACCGAGGATATCAACATGGCAAGCGAAAGCATGGCAAACTCATCCATGGCACGCAGGAATTTTCGCCCGTCATAGATGGAAAGGGTCGAATAGATGATCACCCATATCAGGGGAAACAGAAAATACAAGGCCGCAGGAATAATGATCTGCGACGGCATTGGTTCGATCCAATCGAAGTTATTTAAAGAGGGACGAAAAAACACCGAGAGGCGCAGACTTATGAAAACAGCCAGCCCATCGAGGAACATGGAGAACAAGGCAAAATTTGTAGAGAAGCGTCTAAGCATTTTTTACCGAAAAAGTCCAAGCAGATCCAATATAGCAAGAAAAATAAATCGCGGATTATTATATAGGTAACGACGCCATAATCTTCGCGGCTCGACCATTAACCGAAAGAGCCATTCCAGCCCGATTTTTTGCATCCATTCCGGGGATTGGGCGACTGCTCCCGCATGAAAATCAAATGCTGCGCCGACGCCCACCATCACGACGTTGGTTTTACCGCGATGCGCCGCCATCCATTTCTCCTGCTTGGGACATCCCAAACCGACGAAGAGAATCCGAGCGCCAGAGTCGTTAATCCGTTCAACGATCTTCGCGTCTTCAGCAGAGTCCGATTCGCGGTATGGCGGGCTGAAAGAATAAGCTATCTGCAAGCCGGGATATGCCGCCGACATTTTTTGAATCAACGTATTCAAAATTTCGGGCTTGCCGCCGTAAAACCCAACAGGGAGATTCTCCAGCGCGGCTTTTTCAAGCACGTATAGCATCAAGGTTGGACCATATACCCGCGTTTGTCCGCGATGACCTTTGAGGCGCAGCATCCAGATGAGCGGCATCCCGTCGGGGGTGACCATATCTGCCTGATTCAATACTTGCATAAATTCAGGTGAGTCGTGCGCTTCCATCAGCGCATGGACGTTCGCTACGCATACGTAGCGGCTTTCTAAATTTTGCGCCCACGCAACGACTTGCTCCGAAGCAAGCTTGAAGCTGGTTGGGGCAACGTTTACTTTGATGATCGAAGTCATTGCCTCACCGCTACGTACGCTTTCGTAAATCCTAAAAATCTTTCCTTGCGAATTTCGCAATCGGGAAATAATATCTTCATTTCTTCATAAGAAAGCAGGCGAATTTCGCTCAGAACTTTATCGACCTTCTCTTTACCTGGACGGGAAATCAAACCCCAGACCGTGAAGTTCCGTAATAGTCTTCGCTGAATATTTTTGGGCAAATAATGGATAAATGGGGTTAAAAAATGCGGTTCAAAGAAAAATGTCCGCGCCGGAGTTTGTACCCAGATTTTCCTTCCGACCCGTCGAATTTCATCTGCAAATTTCCTTTGGTTTTCGAAGGAATACAAATGTTCTATCACAGAGTTGGAATAACAAATATCAAATTCAGCATCTGCATACTTCAAATCAGTCCCATCACCTACAACGAAGTCGAGATTATCAGACTCAGACTCAACATTTTGGGGAAGAGATAGATTCAAGAGAGTGATCTGCGGCCTGCTAGCGATAAATTTCCAGTTATAAGGTGTGCCGCCCACATCGAGGACCTTTGTTTGAGGAGTGGGAGCAAATGTTCTTACAAACTCCCACATCCGCCGTCGCCGAAAAGGCGGTAATAAGATGTTATAGATGAATGTAAGATTCATTTTTTCCAGAAAACATCTAATCAAACAATGACGGATACGCGATCTTTTCGAAGACCTCGCACTTGCCGCCAATTGTAGCATCATAAATTTTACGCCCATCGGACTCAAAGGCGTTCCTCGCGATCCCAAAATCTATCTCCGACCGTAACAGGTCCGGCAGCTGCCACTTGAATCCTTTGGGAAAATATTGTGGGTGAAAATGACTTTGATCCTGTTCGGCTGAACGAACCTCCGTCTTATTTGGCGTTCCCTTTTCCACATAATTATGGTCAAGCCCGACCAAAATTACTTCATGGAATCCCATGTAATATGCTATTTGCAAAGCCGCAAAGGTTACCGTCCCACCAACCACTGTTGGCTCGGTCAAGTTGTATTGAAAGAAATCGCTGATTGACATTTTCGCTTTTAAATAAACAATGTTTTCAGCTTTTGAGTTAAAAAGTGAACGGCGATTCCAGTTCAAAAACATAGGCATGGCAAGCCTTTCAATTTCACGCGCAAACTGTTCGAGGATCAATTCATTCATCGTTACATAATAAGTGGGGCGAAAGGGGATTTGCTCAAACAACAAATAAATTCTGTTCATGCCAAAGGTTATCTCATTGGCAAGCAGGTTCAAATCAGTTTGCTTCAAGCTGGGTCCATTGGCAACAATAAAACAACGTTTTCCCAGATGAATATTTTTATATCTGCTAATGCGTTTCATGTTCTCACGGGCAAAAGGGGCAAAATTCCACGCGAACCAATGCGGTATCTCTTTTGCGCGAATTTTAAACGAAGCGAACAAACGTCCCAGAGAGATTTCCGAGAATCGATGACGACCAATCCTTCTCACTACCATATCCTTATTACAACCAGAGTTATCACTTTACACAAAATATTGTTGTGGTCTGAAAGATTTTTTCAGCCAAATTAAAGGGTAATACCTTATTAGAATTCTTTTCAAGATAATTAACTTCAAAACCTCGATTCTTAAACTCCACTGCAAGAGTGTTTATATCCCCATGTTGGGAATGCGCTTCAATAATCCACGCAACTATTTTCGGCATCATATCAATCGCGGCAGGCAAAATTTGGAACTCAGCCCCCTCAACATCCAATTTGACGATGGTCGCAGACGAGTCGATTTCCGGTAAAGTTGTTACAGGAACCGTAATCCCCACTCCTTTGAACATCTTGCCATTGCTTCTCGGAATAAACGTGGAAATACCCGCTTTATCGGATATGGCAGATTGCACAACTTTGATATCAAACTTGTTAATCGCTGCATTTACCGTTAACAAGGTGACATTGCCCGGCAAAGGTTCAACGGCCGTTACAGATCCGCCCAAAGCGGCGAAATAAGTTGAATAATGGCCGTGATGCGCGCCTGCATCAATAATATTTTGATTTTTCAGGTTAAGATTTCTCTGAACCCAAAGATATTCTGCCAGAGCATGATCTTTGATTGGGTGATACCACGAATGAGATAATTGAGTTCCATAGAAAAAACGGAATGAAACATCTCCAATGGTCACATCTCCAATATATGGAGAAAATCGCGACTGCCAATAAGGCATCATTACGCTGTAATAAATGTATTGCAGGTTAATCTTTAACAAACTTCGAAGTGTCAAATCTCGCCTCCAAATTCAGCATCAAACCGGCTTAACTTTTACGATCCCAACTGGGAGATATTGCGGGCGCCATATTCCCCACGGCATACCGCTGAGGGGAGAATAATAATAATACCAAGTCATATTCGACTTCAATTCTTTCGATCTTTTCAATTTCTCATGTAATTCATCGTAACAATCATAATTGGAAGGGTCCTGATCGGAAAGCCCAAATATTTCTTTTATTGACTTATCCGTATAGCACCACCCGGAAGCCGGCTTGAAGTACCAGTCTGCATCACGTGCGGCTGAAATCGTCACGACCATTGCCCCGCCAGGTTTTAGTATCCGCTCCAGTTCCCGCACAATGATCCGCAAATCATCAGGGGTATTATGCTCGAGCGCGGAAATCGAGACCACATAATCAATTGAGTTATCTGGTATATCCGGCATGTCTCGTAAATCCTTTCCATACAGCCTGATACTCCCAGGAGCAGTTTCCCATGTACGGGTACGCAATGAACCCAACATTCCCCGAAGAAATGCCTTTACCCAAACTGCAAAACGATACTCTTGAAACGAAGGTTTGAAAAATTCGCCTAAAGGAAGAAATTTATCACTCGCCGTATAAGGAGAAACCTGAAAATGTTGGAGCAAATGAAATGGGACAACTTTCCGGCCGCTCCTATCCACGCTCAACACTTCCGAGTTATGCAATGCAAGATACCATTGAAGCAATCCTATACCCGCACCCGCATCAAGGATTTTCTTATTATTAACTTCATTTAACTGTCGAATTGTCCAGATCCAGTCTAAAAGATAATGCCATCCGCTGGTAAATCCAAGAGCATAATTCAAATGTTTAAGTTCATCAGCGAGAAGGCGATTTTCATCCAATAGATCAACAGAAATAAGTTCTATCTTGTTTTGTGAAATTGAATTCTGCATATAACCCATTATACTATCGTCACTCTACAGGTATTTTCCCTCAACTTATTCATCATACCTACTCGTGAAAATAAATCATCCGAACCTAATCGACATGACAGAATCTGAAAAATCAAACAACCAAAACGAGGTCCGATTATTAAATCAGAACAGCAATCCAAGCAGATAAACTTTATGCCAGCCTCGGGTATAGCAATAACAGGGCGAATTCTGGGGCGAGGATTGGGCTATCTCAGTCAAATCGTTTTGGCCCGCATCCTTGCGCCAGATGGATATGGCATTTTCGCAATTGGCTGGACCATCCTACGACTATTCTCCATAGCGGGACACCTCGGCCTTGATTATGGAGTAACAAAATTTGGAACACAATATTGGGGAAAAGATCAAACGAGAATCAAAAACCTCGTTATCCTCTCAACCGGAAGCGCATTTATGTCAGGTTTAATATTCGGCCTGATATTAAATATTACGGCACCGTGGCTCGCCGAGGTTGTTTTTAGAAAGCCGGAACTTGAACAAATTTTACAGGGAATCGCGCTGACATTCCCTTTTGCAACGACCTTGCGCGTCCTGGCAGCCACAAGCATCATCCAGGGGAAAACGATATATGGAGCAATTTCGGAAGATATCATCCAGCCTGTAGTACAAATGATCCTTTTCCTCCTGCTTATAAAAACATTCGGTGGGATAAGCGCAGCGATCACGTCAACCATTATTTCATATGCGGTATCTACAATTGTCGGAGCAGCATTCGTTACATATTTAATCCCGAATATTTTTTCACAAAAAAGCATTATCACAAAAGACCTACTGCCACTATTTAGATTTTCATTACCGGCAATTGTCGGAGCTACCTTGGGCGCATTCAATCTGTGGGGAGACCGCCTGCTTGTCGGTTATTTTGGGACAAAATTCGACACAGGAATTTATCAATCCATTTCAATCATCACTATGCTGACCACAATTGTATTGAGCGGGATGAAAATTTCGGCTGCTCCTGCAATTTCCCGAATGAGCAATGATGACCGCCGTTCAGATATAGAGTCCCTATCCAAATCAATTTCCAGGTGGAGTTTATATTTGACAATGCCGATGCTGCTTTTCGTTTTCACCAATGCAAACAATGTCATTACAATTTTCTTTGGTGAAAAATACCAGGCTGGAGTCATTCCTTTATTGATACTGACTGCGGGGCAAGCCTTCTACGTAACTTTTGGCATAACTGACCAGGTATTGCTTATGACCGGAAGGCAAAAGGAGTGGCTAACCATCTCGACAACTGTGTTTCTATTAACAGTTTTTTTTGACGCACTATTAATTCCAAAACTACACTTGCTGGGAGCCAGCCTTGTATCAACCGCCATGATCATCCTGCTCGGAATCCTGTCCATACTCTGCCTAAAGCATTATTTAAATTTTTGGCTTTTGGATTCTTCTCATTTCAAAATCATAGCGACAACATTACTTTCAGGCTTATTTACCTACCCAATTACATTACAGCTTTCATCGCTTGGAAATGCTTTGGGTACCTTCATCTCTTTAGTAACTACTGGCGCCATTTTTGTATTATTTTTGTTCGTATATGGCATGGATCCAAGGGATAAAATTCAACTTATTACTATTTTGAGAAATTGGAATAAAAAAGGCGCCCACCCTTTGAACTGAACCCCAAAAAACGGACACGAAAAGAAAGCCCTCCTGTGAGAAGATAGCACAGGAGGTGCTTTTATGTCAGGCAGAAAAGGAATGTTGCACTACAAGGTGGAGACAAAGCAGGAGGCAGTGCATCTGGTGCT
>JACRMH010000032.1 GCA_016219545.1 Chloroflexota bacterium
CGTTCAAAGGTTTAATCTATAACGGTATCCATGAGGACGGAGAGAGAGTCACTCTAATCCGCAGTCAACTTTTTTCTCAGCCCAAACATTTTTCCGCTTATTGGCATAAGAAAGGCGTAGGGGCGAGCAAATGAAAGGCGTAGGGGCGAGCGGCCGCTCGCCCCTACAGAACAATGTCGAAATGCGGATTAGAAAACCACCCCTCCGCAACATTCCGAAATTGCAGAAAAATTATTTCTAATAAAGTCTATAATCACAGATAGCTCTGCCGCGCCACTGATTATTTACACAGTCAAGCCGCTGGGGTAAACTTAGGAATGCAGCAACACTCGCATCCTGACGACGTGTTACGGAAGGAGAAACTATGCTTACAATTGAAGCGGTCATTGACCGGGCGGGGAACGTAAAACTTCTCCAGCCCTTTCCCCTGCAAGGCGCACGCCGCGCACTGCTTGTAATTTTAGACGAACCTGCGCTGGCTCTGGCTGAAACTGCCTTGCTGAGCGAAGCGGCGCTCGCCGAAGATTGGCTTAGACCAGAGGAGGATGAAGCATGGGCATACCTTCAGCGGGCGATGTCGTAGTTCTGCCATTTCCATTTTCCGACCTTTCCGAAAGCAAAGTCCGCCCAGCGGTAGTCCTTGCGCGGGCTGGCAAGGGCGATTGGATTCTTTGCCAGATTACAAGTAACCCTTACGGCGACGCGCAAGCCATTGTCATCGCGCAAACAGATTTTGAATCGGGAATGTTGCGGCTTCAAAGTTACGCCCGTCCCGCCAAACTTTTTACGGCAAACGAAGGCTTGATTATTTCCATTGAGGGGACGCTAAAGCCGGAAAAGTTAAACGAGATTCGCTCGGCGATTATCAAAATATTGAGCCAATCGGACGAAGCCTAATAACGAACCCTGTCTTCTGAAAAAAATAATCAGCGTTCCTCAGCGAAGATCAGCGACATCAGCGTTCAAAGTTTTAAAAGCAGCACGCTGAAAACGCTGAAGAACGCTGAATGTCGCTGAAAAATAATAATCAGCGTTCCTCAGCGAAGATCAGCGGCATCAGCGTTCAACGGTTTAAAATCAGCACGCTGAAAACGCTGAAGAACGCAGAATGTCGCTGAAAAATAATAATCAGCGTTCCTCGGCGAAGATCAGCGGCATCAGCGTTCAAAGGTTTAAAAGCAGCACGCTGAAAACGCTGAAGAACGCTGAATGTCGCTGAAAAAAAATAATCAGCGTTCCTCAGCGAAGATCAGCGACATCAGCGTTCAAAGGTTTAATCTATAACGGTATCCATGAGGACGGAGAGAGAGTCACTCTAATCCGCAGTCAACTTTTTTCTCATCTCAAACATTTCTCCGCCTATTGGCAGATTAAAGGCGTAAGGGCGAGCTATTGGCAAATGAAAGGCGTAGGGGCGAGCTATTGGCATAAGAAAGGCGTAGGGGCGAGCGGCCGCTCGCCCCATCTGTATCAAGCTAAGGATGACAAAAGGAAGCACTTTTGGGATGATAGGAGTTAGCGAACTCAATCACCACCGAAAGGCTTCCTGATGACTACTGTAACACAGCTGTCGAAAACACTTCAAGAAATATTGACGAAATCACCACCGAAAGGCTTCCTGATGACTACTGTAACACAGCTGTCGAAAACACTTCAAGAAATATTGACGACGACTGCCAATGACTTGGCGCGAACGACAGGATTTACCCAACGTCAATCGAAAGTCACGGGAGCGGTCTTTGCCCAAGCCATCGTCTTGGGTTGGTTGGCGAATGCGGAAGCGACGTTGGAAGAATTGACGCAAGGGATGGCGGCGTTGGAGGTGTCTCTCAGTCCACAAGGTTTGGAGCATCGGTTCGACGCGCGGGCGGCCGAGCTGCTGAAGCAGTTGTTGCAACGAGCGACGCAACACTTGATCGCCGTCGACCCTGTGGCGATACCGTTGTTGCAAAGATTTCAGGGCGTGTATCTTCAAGATAGCACCACCATCACCTTGCCCAATGAATTGGCAAAGGAATGGCAAGGCTGTGGTGGAAAAAAAGACGTTGGCGAATCGGCGTTGAAAGTGCAAGTGCAGTTTGATTTGTGTGGGGGTCGGATCTCGCACTTGGTTTTGCAAAACGGACGTGAGCAAGATCGCGATGCCTCGATACAAACCACGCCCTTGCCGCCGGGAGCATTGCGCTTGGCCGATTTGGGGTATTTCAGTATTTCGGTCTTCGAAACGCTTGGAAAACAAGGGGTTTATTGGTTGAGCCGTTACCAAGCCAAAGTGAAGGTTTGGAATGAACAGGAGCAACCGTTGGACTTGCCTCACTGGCTGGCAACTCAAACGGCGAATGAACTTGATCGGACTATTTTCTTGAGTGATCGTTATTACTTGCCGTGTCGTTTGATCGCCTCTCGGGTGCCAGTCGAAGTCGCCGCCGAAAGACGGCGACGTTTGCGCCGCGAAGCGCGCAAGAAAGGGCAAACCGTGAGCCATGCCCGATCGCAACTGGCGGGCTGGACAATTTTTGTGACGAATGTTCCGGTAGAGAAATTGAGTAGTGAAGAGGTACTGGTGATCGGACGTTGCCGTTGGCAAATTGAGTTGCTGTTTGATCTGTGGAAAACACATGGCAAAGTGGGACACTCGCGTAGCACCAAACCGTGGCGTGTCTTGTGTGAAGTGTATGCGAAGTTGTTGGCGATGTTGATTCAACATTGGTTATTGCTTGTCGGTTGTTGGTGTTATCCTGACCGAAGTTTGCACAAAGCGTCCAAGACTATTCAACGTTATGCCTGCCAGATTCTCAATTCATTTTCTGTGCGGTCTCGTTTAGAAGAGGTGATTATTATGATCCAACACTGTTTAGCAACAGGCTGTCGCATCAACAAACGTAAAACGACACCTCATTCGTTTCAATTATTGCTGGCGTTTTCCGCAGAAAATGTCTTAGCTTGATACAGATGGGGCGCACAGCCGTGCGCCCCTACGAGGGATGAGGGTCTACTTACAACGCTTCAACTCTGCCGGAACCGCACACGGCGGCGCAGTCTCTTCGGGCTTGAACAACTTCAACAGCTCAAAGAACTTAAAGTCGGGGTCTTTCACGTTCTTCAATTTCACCAACGCCATCGGTTGGAGTAAAACGTGATCTTCCGGACGCACAGTGTATTGACCTTTCGGTCCATCGAACTTCATACCTTCGAGTGCCGCGATCATTCCAGCGGCTGTCGGATCACCTTTGGTTGCTTCGAGTGCTTTGACGAGCATGATGCCCGCATTGAAACCACTCTCGGCAAACAGATCGGGCGGACCCTTATATTTCTCAACATGTTTGCTCACCAAGAACTTATTCGCCTCAGTGTCAAACAGCCCAAATTGATACACACTCACACCCACCGAGTTAATCGCGTCGGCGTAACCGGCTTTCATCGTTTGGTTATCGCCCATGCCTGTCGCCACCACCATCTTGTCAAGAACGCCAAGCGTTCTCATCTGTTGGAACAATGGCGAGAATCCGGTGCCAGCCCAAGTGACGATGACCACATCCGCTTTCGAATCGAGAACTTGATTCAGATACGGGGTGAAGTCGGTTGTTTCCAGTGGCGCATACACCGTGCCAACGCCCTTGTCATCCGCGTTGACCACAAACGTGCCGCCCGCACCTTTCACAACAGTGTAGAACGCCGCCGCCGAACCTTGACCAAAAGCATTGTTCGGGGCGATCTGCACGAACTTCTTGCCGAGTCCGGTCAACGCCGCGCCCATCGTCAACGCATCTTGCACGCTGGTGCGTCCAGCGCGGAAGGTGTATTCGTTGAACGCCTTGCCGGTCAGATCAGGGGTTGCCGCCGGTTGCGAAATGAACACGATCTTGTTGTCCTTCGCCACTGCCGAGACGGCGAGCGCAACAGTGGAGCTCGGCACGCCGACCAAAACTTTGGCTTTATCTTTTTCAATCGCTTCACGCGCCAACGACACGCCGGTATCGTTGTTGCTCGCCGTGTCTTTCGTCACCACTTTGATGTCGCGTCCGGCAACTTTGTTCGTGCCTTTGGTGGCGTATTCAAGACCGATCAAGAAACCTTGTTCAAGCATCGGACCATAGATCGCCAAGCCGCCGGATCGATCTGTCAACAACCCGACAACGATCGGTTCAGCCGCAGTGGGCACCGCCGTGGGCTTGGGAGCTTCTGTCGGTTTGGGAGCCTCTGTCGGCTTCACAGGCACGGCAGTCGGCTTAGGCGCTTCGGTTGTCGGCGTGGCGCACGCGCTTAACACCAGCGCGAAAATGCTGATCACGCTTAACAGTAAAAAGAATTTTTTGTTCATTGTAATTTTCTCCTCCAAGAGAATAAGAGTCTAGGTTTTTCTACACACAAAGAAAGTCAACGTATCTAATTGCGAGACAATCACCTCCTCGTTAGCTAGACCAACGTGGTCTTTTGGGATCTTGGTTCTTGGGATTTGGGATTTTATTTTTTATATTTTCTCTTGCTTATTCTTCCAATACTCATCGCGCATCACACGCTTGAGAGTCTTGCCCGCCGTGCTGCGCGGAAAATCATCCATGATCGCCACGTCGCCCACTTGCTGATAGCGCGCCTCAACGTGTTCGTTGATCCACTTCTTTAATTCGGATGCGCTGATCGTTTCCTTCTCGCGCAAGATCACCGCCGCCAACGGCGTCTCACCCCACTTCTCATCGGGGATGCCGAATACCGCTACCTCACGCACGCTTGGATGTTGCACAATCACTTCTTCAATATCGCGCGGGTAGACGTTGACGCCGCCACTGATGATCATGTCCTTCTTGCGATCCACCAAAAACAAAAAGCCATCCTCATCGGCGTAACCCATGTCGCCGCTATACAGCCAACCGTCTTTGATCGCTTGCGCCGTCACGTCAGGACGTTTGTAATAATGCGGCATCATCAACGGACCGCGCCCAACAATCTCGCCCACTTCATTCGGAGGCAGGTCTTTGCCATTCTCATCCACGATTCGCATTTCATAAAACGGAAGCGGCACACCCACCGACATCGGTTTGGTGGCGTAATGCGTGCGATCCAAAACCACAATGAAGCCTTCGGTGAGTCCGTAAAGTTCGTAAAACACATTCGGCACAATCGAAGTTAACTTCTCACGATGTTCTTTATGGAAAGGTGCGCCCACCGTGCCGAGCATCTCCAACGATTTTAGATTTTCAAAATTAAAGTTGGGCGAGTTAAGCATCGCCACGATCTGCGACGGCACCATTTTGATGTGCGTCACTTTTTCTTTTTTGATCGTCTCAATCGTTAGCTCGGCGTCAAAATGATCCATCAAAATATAAGTTGCGCCCAAAAACATGGCGGGCATCAACGTGAGGAATGCGCCGTTGAACACTAACGACCCGGCGTGCATGATCACGCTTTCGGGGATGATGCGATACGAAGCCGAGAACAACATGCAGTAGTTGGCGCAGATGTAATGCGTATGCACAATGCCTTTAGGCAAACCTGTGGTGCCACTGCTATAAATGATGTTGTAAGGATCGTCGTCGTTGATCTCGACGTAAGGCGGCTCATTATCACTCGCATAAGAAACAAGCGAGTGATAATACTGATACCCGTTCACATTCGGATCATCCACCAACACAAAGCGATCCGCTTTCATCTTTGGCAAGTCGGGGCGCAGTGGATCGAGATGCTCCACAAAAGTTTTGTTGGTAAGGATCAGTTCGGTGTCCGAGTCGTTGAGGAGAGTGGTGAGTCCTTTGCCCCTGAGTAAATTGCTCAAGGGGACAACGACGGCGCCCACTTTGGCAACTGCCCAATACGTCTCCAGCAGTTCCAAACAGTTCGGCAGAATCGTGGCGACCTTATCGCCCTTCTTCACGCCCATCTTCACTAACGCATTCGCCCAACGATTGACTCGTTTATTAAATTCCAAAAACGTCAATCGCTGATCTTTAAAAACAACGGCGAGATGATTCGGGCGGTAGCGGGCGTTGCGGGCTGGCAGTAATCCGATGTTCATGACGAGCCTCCTAAAAGGTAGTATGGGTTGGTTACATCATGGTTACATCATAATAGTAATTAGCAATTAGTAAGTGAGCGCCAATTACCATTTACTAATTACTACTTCTCCATCGGGTGCTTCGCCAAAAACCCGAGAATGATCGTGTTCACCTCATTCGCCTTCTCTAAGACCACCACATGACCCGCATTAGGTACCAAATGAAATTCCGAATCGGCGATTGTCTTGTGCAGCAATTCGCCGTAGCGGCGCGGCTTGAGCAAATCCAATTCTGCCGAGACGATGCACGTCGGCGTTTTGATATTCGACAACTCTGCCGTGATATTAAATCGCTGAAAACTTTCGATGAGCCGCACCGCCGCCGCGAGATCGAGAGTGGCATAACGCTGTTCCGCCATCGGGATGAGATCGGGACGATTGACCAAAAAATTTTCGGAATACACGTCGGAATAGATCAAGCGGAAAAATTTGGGACCCTCCCCGAGTTGCGCCGCCAACCGCCAACGCTCGATCATCGCCGCCATCAGCGGGTCACTGTGCGAAACCGAAGCGATGATCGTCAACGTATGGCATCGTTCTGGATAACGCACGCCCATCACCAAATTTAATTCGCCGCCGTACGATGTGCCGACCAGATGCGCTTTTTGAATCTTCAACGCATCCATCAACGCCACCAGATCATTGGCATGTAGATCAAGCGAATACTCACTTTCAGGATGCTCGCTTTGCCCCTGCCCGCGCATGTCGTAAGTCAGAACGCGATAACGTTTAGTAAGCGCAGGCAACTGAAACACCCACGACGTGGTATTCATAAACACGCCGTTGTTGAGAATGATCAACTCGTTCTTCTCGTCGCCGTGAAATTCGTAATAGAAGTTGACGTTGTTGACTTTGATCGTTGGCATATACTTGTGACCGAGTAATTGGTAATTAGTAATTGAACGCTTTGCTCAATTACCAATTACTATTTACTGAGTTTTTCCTTCAACTCTCTCTTCAAAATCTTCCCCGCCGCGCTGATCGGCAGCGCATCCATAAACGTCACGCCCTTCGGCACTTTAAATTTGGCGAGCCGCTCCGAGATAAAGGCGATCAACTCTTCTTCGCTCAACTTTTGATTCGGTTTCAAGACCACACAAGCATGACCGACTTCGCCCCACTTGGCGTCGGGCAAACCGATCACCGCGCACATTTGCACCGCCGCGTGTTGATAGATCGCTTTCTCGATCTCTACCGGATACACGTTCTCGCCGCCACTGATGAACAAATCCTTCTTGCGATCCACGATATAGAAATAGCCTTCGCTGTCGAACTTCGCCAAATCGCCGGTATGAAAGTAACCGCGCGCGTCAACGGCTTCCGCCGAGGCAGACGGGTTGTTGAAGTATCCCGTTGAATACGAAGGTCCCTTCAAAATTAATTCACCCACTTCATCCGCGCCCAAAAAATTATTTCCCTCATCCACAATGCGCGCATCCACAAAAAAGTTGGGGCGACCAATCGAACCAGCTTTGCGAATCGCGTCTTCGGGCGCAAGCGCAAAAACTCCGGGACCAAATTCGGTCATGCCGAATCCTTGCTTGAAGCGAATCTTTTTCTCTTGAGTATATTTTTGGACGAGCGGCACGGGCAAGGGGGCGCCGCCACTGGTGCAAAACCTTAATGAGGTCAGGTCAGCTTGATTCCAGTTTTCAGCTTGGGTCATCATCTGATACATCGTTGGCACCCCGGCAAAGATCGTCACGCGCTCACGCTCGATCAACTCCAATGTTTTCGCCGGTTCAAACTGCCGCATTAAAATCGTCGTGCCGCCAAAAATAATTTGTGGCAAGGTGTAAACGAACAACCCACCCGTATGGAACATGGGGAAGATATTGAGATACACATCATTGTGAGTCACGTCGTGAATGACCGTGTTCAACGTATTCCAAGCGATCATCCGATGCGAGACTTGCGCCGCCTTGGGCATCCCCGTTGTGCCGCCGGTGAAGATCAGCGCGGCGATGTCTTCCGCTTCAAGAGTCTCGCACGTCACCGCGTCGGCTTTGCTCGCCTGCAACTCGGTTTCAAAATGTTTGCTCCCCGCCACGCCTGCCCCTTCGATATGCAAATAATGTTTAACGTCGTAACGAGAGTCATAGATCGATCCTCGTAAACTGTCTACGCCTTCTTTGAAGTCGTCGGAGAAGATCAAAACTTTCGGCGTGACGTTTTGGAAAACGCTTTCGATCTCGCGCCAATGTGATCGCCAATTAATCGCCGCATGAATCGCCCCCAACTTTGAACAAGCAAAGAAGCAATCGAGATGTTCCACCCCATCCCGCGCCAGAATCGCCACACGGTCGCCTTTGCCCACGCCCGCCTCACGCAGCCAATTAGCGAATCGATTCGCGCGCTCGTTGAGTTGGTGATAGCTCAATCGCCATTCGGGATTCTTTCCCGTATCCACAATGGCAAGAGATTCAGGAGAATATAAATTTCGTCGTCCGAGATAATCGCCGATATACATATCCACTCTCATTTCGTCATTGCGAGGAGCGCTTTTTGCGACGAAGCAATCTCGCGTCAACAAGAGTCTGAGATTGCTTCGCAAAGAACGCTCGCAATGACAGTTTGGTCTCGAACAATATCACGCAAGATCAAAACAGCATTTCCCTTA
>JACRMH010000044.1 GCA_016219545.1 Chloroflexota bacterium
GCATCCGCTTCGGACTTCCCGAAAACTGATGAAGTTTCGAAGTGCAGTTACTGTCCTTATAGATCCTATTGCAACCGCGGCGTCCGTGCCGGTGACTCATCCGATGCCGAACTCGAAACCGCCGCCGAAGAATTATTCGACATCAATTTTGAACAGATCGGCGAAATCGCATTCTAAATAACATGTAAAGCATCCTTGACATACCGTCAGGGATGTTTTATACTCCGCCGTGTAAAGGAAACTTGACACACAAAAAGGAGCATTTTATGGACACAACCACTAAACAATACTTGCGTGAATTCATTTACTCCATGATCGCCTACGTCTTGACATTGATCCCCTCGATCCTGCTGGTAAATTATTTTTCTGATTATCCACTAAACGCGAATATTATCGTAGTCGCACTGGCTCCCGTCGTGCCGGTGGGTTTCATGATCTTTTTCTTCCTGAAATACCTGAGCAAAATAGATGAACTCCAGCAGCGCATCCAACTGCTTGCCATCGGTTTCGCCGCCGGGACGACCAGTATGCTGGCATTTTCTTATGGCTTTCTGGAAAATATTGGTTTCCCGCCCATTTCACTGATGTGGGTCTTTCCAGTTATGGTCATGCTCTGGGGAATCGGGCTGGCGTTTATTTCCCGGAGATACAAATGAAGAACACGCTCAAGGTTTTGCGCGCAGAACGGGAATGGTCACAAGCAGACTTGGCCGAGAAGTTGGGCGTTTCGCGTCAAACCGTCAACGCCATTGAGACCGAGAAGTATGATCCCAGCCTGCCACTGGCTTTCAAGATCGCAGAATTATTTGAGAGCAAAATCGAAGAGATATTTATTCCAGAGAGCAGGAAATAATAAAACTTCGGAAGTGGAATTACTACTCATCAATTTGCGGCTTGCTGTACACTAATCTTGGGTTGAACTAGAGGCCAAAACTCCCATTGGAAGTTACCACATCTTTGATAAAACCTAGTCGTTTATTTCTTGGCAGGTTTATTTCCAAACCTTTCGCAGTTTCTTGTATTACATCTGAAATAGTTATTTCTGAATGGATACGGCTATTAACAACTATACCGGGGAAATCGTGACTGGTTTCAATTTCGATATCAATCATTTTGCTAACCAAACGTTCTTCATCTTGAAATGATACCCATTCCGGAGAGTTTATTAACCGAGAGAAAAGCCCTGGTGGATTCATTCTTAGAAATTTCTCCACAGGTATGGCGTGCTTCTTCGAATAGAATCGGAAAGTACTATCTAGTGGTAAAGGATAGCCTTCCGTTCTGTGTACTTCCATATTGCCAATTTGCAAGATAGATTTTGTCAATTTATCCCGAAAAGGGAAGCTCAACTCAAGTTGAGCAAATGGAAAACATACAAGAACATCCACTCCATTATCGTATGGATATACTTGATACATGCAGCTTGTAAATCGAGGAGCCAAACTTCACCCTTTCCGTTTTTCTATATGGACATTAGCGCCCAAACAAGTGTTTACGTACAATTGTATATTCTAAGATGTTAAAGATAAAGCTGTTTTACGAAATTCTCTGCTTCGCCTTTCGCAAGGATCGCTTTCAACATAAGAATCAAATATCAAGGCACACTCTTTCTAACGATCGGTATCCGTTGCAGAATAAATGTAATAACGAACGAAATCCCAAAAGTGAGTAATGCGAGCAAGGGTACGCTATATATTGCGCTGATCGAAAACACATCAAAAGGAATCCCCAGCCATCCCCTGCCAATGGCAGCTAGCACCATTGGATGCACAAAATAGATTCCGAAACTTACTGAGCTTAGTAATCCTAGAAATGCCTCTCCCCTTTCAGAAGTGATGATCTTATCGGCTAAATATTTTATCGAAACAAAAGCCGAGATTGAAAGCAAAATGACATTGGGGCTCAAGTAACTATAAAAGTATTCGTCATAAACTCCCTCATATCGCACTGTCAAAAAGAAAGTGCCTGCCATGGTTATGACGGCGAAAACAAAGATGCCAATAAAGGATCCTATAAACCATTTTTTGTTTATTTGAAGATTCCCTAAAAGATGCCCGATCACCAAGTAACCGACATATCCAGATATCATTTTCAGGTCATATGAACTGCCGATATGGGAGAGCCTAAATATAAGCGGAAATACCGAAACAGCGATAAACCACAAGGCGATAAAGTAATAGAGAATCTCTTTAGACGCGTGTTGGATCAAAACTCTCAAGATGGGGATATACAAATACAACCCAATCAGCGTATAAAGAAACCACAAGTGATAATAGGCGGGATTTAATAACAATCCGAAAACATTTTTTAAGGCGATAAATCTTCCGGTCTCATAATACCTCCAGAAGACATAAAAAATTGTCCAGATGATCAAAGGGACAACCACCTTATTAATTCTTTTTACGGCATATATCTTTAGCGGCTCTTGTCTCCCCAAAAGCAGATAGCCTGAGATCATAAAGAGCAGAGGCACACACATCCTCACGATGGAATCATAAACATTTCCAGCCCACCAATCCATATGAGGAATCTCATTATATTTATAAAGCAACGGAGCCGCAGAATGGAGCCAGACCACCGAAAATATCGCCACGACCCTGATAAAGTCAATCCATAACGTCTCGCTCTTTTTCATTGCTCTCCTGTTAATGTGCGCCCATATCCACTGTAATATAGCCGCCGAAATCACTGCTTAGGTAATAGGCATACCCAACACCGATCTCGGTGACGGTAGGATCAAGCACAGACTCCCAGTGCGGAGCATCTGCCCGCCATTGACTCATCGCATCCTGCGGCGTGCCGATGGCAATGATCTCAAGATAGTTTCCAGTAGTTGGATAACCTGCGCGGGATAGTCTGGCGCCAATATATAATCCATCCGAGCCAGTATGGCTGAGGAAGTTATTACAAGCCATATCGGCGCTGTGCCCTTGCGCAGCGGATGTCAGTTGAGCGTTGACCGTCAGTGCGGGAAGTTTTGCCTCGGCGCGCGCCTCATTGATCAGTGAGATCAGCTGCTGAACGTATCCGCTATTTGGAGTGTATGCGCAATTACTATTGCCGCCGCCCGGTATGTAAGGCGTCCCTGCATTGGCTGGCTGCGGCGTAACATCCCCAACCAGGATCATGACCCAAAAAGTTTTTTCGATGCCGATCGGAAGATTCTCCCCCGATGCATTGTTCAAGGTGAAATACCCTGTATAGACTCCGTCAACCTTTGGCGCGGTCAACTCCACTGAAACCTGGACCTTGCTGTTCGGAGCAGTATCCGCTATCGGCGCGGAAAGAGGCGCATTCATTTGGTCGCCCGATGAAAACTCCAGCGTGTAATGGGTCCACGGACACTCGCCCGTATTTTGGAATTCCCAAGTTTTGGTAAATTTCTCGCCCGCCTTCATCTGAGTGTTATCTGGGATGGTTACATCGCGCAACAATACCGCACTGTCTTTGCAATTTGCAGGTGCGGTGACCGCCAGTGTGGACGGAGTTTCCGCCGCAGGGGATGGTGTTAAAGTGGCTGGCACAAACCCCGCTTTCGTTGGCGCCAAGGTCGAGGTGACGAAGCCCAAATCATCGGAAGTTGGAGTGGCAGAATCGGATTTGACCGAAATGCAGGATGAAAGAAGACTTGCAATTAGAAAGACAAAAAATATTTTTTTAACCATACAGTTTGGGTATATCTCCTAAAACATGATCATCTGACCTGAAGATTCCTGTTCGACTGGGTCGCTGGAAATCTGCTCATCGAAGGACTCGCGCATCAACACTTGGACCTCAGAGATGGCACGCATTAAACGATATTTCACCACCCGGCGGTTCTTCATGCGCTCCGCAAGCGATGGATCACGCTCTTGTTTGTAAGCGATCAGCACTGCGCGCCCGCCCGGTAATACAAGAATAGTATCAGAAGTTGTTGCATCCAGCGCGCGGCTGATCAGCCCGGAAGCCATCACATAAAACGAATGCGCCGGTTTCCCGCTTTCTTCCCATAGCAAAAGCTTATCCTGCCTGCGGACCTTGTAGCGCAGTCTTTTCCCAATTGATTCAAGCATGGCAGAAATACTTTCCGTCTCTTCGCGCCTTGCGGAGGCAATATCTTCCACACGCAAGTTCCAGGAGCCGGATTCTTTTTCAGCGTACGAATTCAAAACAGCATAGATCAATCCTTTTGAGGGCGTGAACAAACCTGTAAAGCGAGAGTATAAATCGTTCTCGATCTCCAGATAGATCGCCTGTGGATTCTTTTGCAAATAGGTGACGATGGACATTTCCACACGGTCTGAAAGCGATTCTTCTTTTGCCTGGTCAGGGCTGAGTCCCCAGAAACCTGTATCTATATTTTCGCCTGATGAATAATGGACAAACCTTTCATCTTTCAAGGCAGATTCAAACATTGCATGGGTCTTTCGCAAGGCTTCATCGAATTCAAGGTCAGAGTTTTTGAGCAAATTTGATTCAGCCAGCGCGACCAATCCCGCCGAATGAAGGTGCAAATATCTGGCAGGTTCGCCGCGCAATTTCAAATAATCTTGAAGAACATTTTCCAGAACAACGGCATCTACGCTTTGCGTTCTTTGCTCCTTCTTCCAAACGACCTGCACCGGATCATGCTCGGTCCGCAAGGCAACACTTTGCAAAGAGAAAGCCGATGAACTTGCGGCAGTGAAAACGGACGCGAGATAAGGAGGTTCAGGCTCGGGCAATAAACCAAAAAACAAAACACCGTCGGGAAGCAATTCCTTCAAGTGGTCGAACGCTGAATGTAAGGCGGTTGCATTCCACGCCCAGTCATATCTGCGGCGGCGCAGAGCGACCTTATACGGCTCCACCGCCTCCCTGCCCCACAACCAGCCCGCCCACAATGCCGAGAGAGTCCAAAAGGCCTGGTTGGGACGCGGCACAGAACCAATGACCGCCTCAATCGGGATCTCTTTCTTAACAACATTCGCGAGGTCTTTCAAGCGACCTTCATAGATACAGACGCCGCCGCTCTCAGGCAGTTTATTCGGCCACGCTTCTATCGTGACCGGTGAAACTGTTTCTGCCCACAGGCTTAATCCACGCTCCAGCATCATCCACACATTATGTTCGCGGAATTGATTTGGCGTGCTCAATTGTTTCGGGCGTGGACGTTCGGCGGGGTGCGCCCAAAGCGTATTGCCCGCGTCACATGCGAGGAGGATGAGCGCGGTCAATGCGCGCTTTCTTTCGGGAGCCAGGTTCAAACTGTCGAGGCGGTTGATGACAGTGGTCAGCACATATAATGGGCGCGGTAGATAATGTTGTATGGCTTCTTCAGCATAGAAACGGTCTTCATCATTTAATGCGACCACTTTTTCAAATGCGCGCGAGCGATGCAGACCGTCTGTAGCCGCAATTTTTTTTGCGCGTTCAGCATCGTCTTCTGTGGCGAGGCGTTCACCAGAGTCACCGCAAGATTTACACTCATAAATGCGGGCATAGGGAGTTTCTGCGCCTTTACGCCACAAAAAGGAGTGGGCATAAACTGGTTGATCGCATTTTTCGCAGGAAGTGAGATAAAGAGATTGTAGATGACTTTCGAGTCTTTCGTCCCCTTTTTTTACTGCGCCAAGATCGGCAAGCGCAGCGATAAATTCTGATTGCGCCGGCGGGTTGGCGAACATTTCCAATAGAAAACGTGTAATGGGGTTGTTCGCTGTTACAAGCACGCGGTAACCGCTGCGTGCGGCCTCCAGAACCAGCCGCGGGGAGAATCCGAATGGGTCGAGCAGCCAGGCTGAGGGTCGGTTAAGATGCGAAAGCCATGCAGAGATGACACCGTCATCCAATGCAGGTAAAAATCGCGAGAGTGGGTCTGAGTCGGCGGGTCTGAATCCTGAAATGTAAGGTTGTGAATCCATTTGAATGCAAGGTAAAATTTATAAAGTTTACTGGAAAGATTGTACTCGAAAAGGTGATAGAATCACGCGAAGGAAAAACCCATATGGCACCCGGGGAACAAATTCTTATTGTTGAAAGTGATCCAGACATTGCCGATTTGATCGGAAGGCAGTCGCTCCAGCCGCTTGGATATAAAGTGACTGTGGTCAGCGATGCGGCTTCTGCGCTTAAACGCGCGGTTCAGACTCCCCCTGACTTGATCCTGGCTAATATAAATTTACCAGGTTTGAGTGGAAAAGACCTGATTACCGCCTTGAACTCACACGGCGTTCGTTCGCCGTTAATTGTGATCGCTGAAAAAGGGCAGGAAACGGATGCAATCCAGGCCTTCCGTCTCGGCGCCTCAGATGTGATGTTCTGGCCCTTGCGTGATACACAGGTGGTATCGGTAGTCGAACGCGCCTTGCGCCAAACGCAGGAATCACGCGAACGCATTAAACTCGATAACCAATTAAAAGCCGCAAACGACGAGCAACAGCGCCGATTGCGCGACCTGACGACGATCCTTTCCACGGTCAAAGCCGTGGTTTCGATCACAGACCAGCGCGTTTTATTTGACCGCATCCTGGATAGCGCCCTGCAATTGGCAGAAGCGGATATGTGCTGGTTATCCTTGCGCGATGAAAAAACGAATGTCTTTTTGCTGCGTGCCCAGCGTAATCTACCCGACGCATGGGCCAAGAAAATAAATCAGCCCGTGGATGATGGGATCAGTTCACTGGTTTCCCTTTCGGGAGAGAGTTTGGTCATGAACGGCGCGCCGCTGGGGAAATTCAAGATCGCTGCTTTAGGGAAAGCAGTTGGCGTCATTCCGATAAAGATCCAAAATGAAGTGATCGGATTATTGATCTTCGTAAGGAAAAAAGACCGCGAGATCACACATGAGACCCTCGTTCTGCTCGAAGCCATGGCAGATTATGCCTCCCTTTCGCTGGTCAATGCACGTTTGTTCCGTGCGCTGGCTCAAACTGCTGATAATGCCCGCATCAGCGAAAAGCAACGCTATGCGACTCTTGAATCCATAAGATCATCAATTCAGGGAGAATTACAGGCGGCCGGTTATCCTCTCAATTTGGTATTAACAGAGATGCCCGGCCCGCTTAATGCTGAACAGAAGAAGGCGCTTGAGTCAGTTCAGGCTGCCATGCAGCGCCTGTCACGGTCCGCTGAAAAAACAGTTACCCCGAAAAACTAAACAAGAAATCGTCGCGGTCTTCTATGGCAAAACAAGATCTAATCCTACTGGCGCTTAACCCTGCTCCAATTTTGGATTTAATGGACCGTACCCTACACGCCGCAGGGTTTGAAGTGGCACGTGCCTACGATCAAACCGGGTTGAATATAGCCGTCCAGGAATCCATACCCGCGCTGATGATCATCGGCGAAAATCTTGCCGGCAAAGACGGCTTGACCATTTCAAAAGACCTGCTCGAGCGCTTCCCCACCATGCCCATCGTCTTATATGCCGACCGCGACATAACCGGATTGGCCAAATCAGCATTGAAGATAGGTCTGAGCGGTTATCTATATCCCCCGCTCAAAATGTCCGATATTGTTGATGAAGTGGAGAAGAGCCTCGCACGCGGCAGGAAATTAGGCGATTGGCTGCGCCGCGAAGTTAAGCGCACCACGTCATCGCTTGCTGAAAAGGCCGAAATTTCGGAAACCGAACGGAACAAACTGGAAGCGATCATCGCAAATATCCAGGATGGGGTCATCGTCATAGACCAGCATAAAAACATCCTGCTGGTCAACCGCATGATCCGTGAAATTTTCAACTTGAATGGAAAAGAGACTGTAGGCAGGCCGCTTGTTGATGTGATCCCAAATGCAGATCTAAAAGCGCTAATGGTCCGCTCCGTTGAAGGTCCGCTGAAATACCACGAGATCAACTTTGATGATGGACGTGTGTTCAATGCGCAATACACACCCATTCCAAAGATCGGCGCGGCCGTGACCATGCAGGATATTTCATACCTCAAAGAACTGGACCGTTTGAAGAGTGATTTTATCCACACAGTTTCGCACGACCTGCGTTCCCCCCTGACCTCCATCCTTGGTTATACAGAGTTGATCGAGCGCACGGGACCATTGAATGAAAATCAGACTGAATTTATAAAGCGGTTACAGGGAAGCATTCAACACATCACAGCGCTGGTCAACGACCTGCTCGATCTTGGGCGGCTGGAGGCTGGCTTTGATACGCGCCGCGAAACGGTCCACCTTGAAAGCGTCTTGAAATATTCACTGGATATGTTTGACGCACAGATAAAGAAAAAGAAAATCCAGCTTACAACAGATATCACTAAAGATGTCCCTCCCCTCCGCGCGAACCCGATCCGCATTCGCCAAATGATGGATAATCTCGTTGGTAACGCCATCAAATATACGCCAGACGGAGGGGACATCCGTGTGAGCATTTCCATAGTGGATACCCAGATCATTTTCAAAATTGAAGATACCGGCCCTGGCATTCCAATTGACGAACAAAGCCACATATTCGAGAAGTTTTATCGCGCCACCAATGCGCCGGAAGGTGTGGAAGGTTCCGGTTTGGGACTGTCAATCGTCAAGTCAATTGTGGAAAGCCATCAAGGCCGCGTTTGGGTGGAATCGTTCAATGGGGCGGGCTCACTATTCACTGTTCTACTTCCCACCCAGGAATAAAATTCGCCTAAAAAAGAAAATTTGACGTTAAATATGTTGCCGCCGAGTGTGCACTCGGCGGCAACTTTCGCCAAAGGAGGAGACAAGGAGGAGCATGTTGGAGGTGTATCTATGTTCCGTCTCCGTCAATATAATAGCCGACTTTGATTTTTTCAACCATCGTCAAATGTCACAAGATGAATGTGATAATAATCACAAATAATTTATTATTCACAGTCTGCTCAAAAAAGTGCGCAGTTGAGAAATGGACTCCCCGATACTGGAATAAGCTGTCACCTTGAGCAAGGGGTCTGAGTTGCCGGTGATCATCTTCGAAACCCTTCTATCTTCTTGATGGATACATAAAACAGGCTTGCCAGCCCCTAATGCAAAAGCGATCTCATACCCCACCCCATGCGAAAGCACGCTGACTTCCGCAATTAACACATCACAATTTTTTATCCAGTTCACATCGCGCTCGTACACATCACGCGGAGTAAGCACACGTTCGTTTTCCATCACTTCCGTTTGCGCCAAATGCGAAGTGGGGATTTCGTGTCCATCCGCAATGAGTGCGGCAACGATTTCCTGATATGCAGATTCAAATTCGCGCCCGCCTGTAATGGAACATGCAAAATAAATATTCATTTGTTCTTATTAGGCAGGCGTGAAAGAATGGAGTTATCCCGTTTTTGTTGAGGAGCAGATGAAGGACCCGCACCCGTCCGCATACTTTCCAATTCAGAGCTGAGCTTCATCCAGTCATCCACCAAGATCACAAAATGGGCTGTTTTATCTTTAAAGAAAAGCGGTGAAAGAAAAGCGCGCAGCACAGATGGCGACATTGGGAATGCCCTTAGCTCGATCACAATGGCAGTCATTTTTGCAATGGGTTGAATGACATCAACCTTCCATTTTGCAATGCTATCGGGTGGGAACAATGACCCATAATTGACCGACGTCGCACGCAGAACTCTTCTATAAGAAATATTGAGGCGCAGGAAGGGGGTCACCAACCGAAAATGATCACCAAACGGCCGAATATAGGCAGTCTTACGAGTCAGTAATAATACAACTCCAAGGAACACGCACAATCCACCGATGCTGACAAAGACCAGCCAACGCCAATCCTCAAATCCCCAGGCATAAATGGCCCATGCCAAACAAAGTATGGCAAGCCCAAGCCCAAAGATGATCGGCCACCAGCAATCTATCATGCGGGTGTAGATGACCAACGGGTAACGGTGTCCACCTTTTGCCATGCTTTATTGATCCTCGTTTGAATGAGGCAGACCCGCGCTTCTTTCCTGACCGTTGAGCGGGTCGCTGTTCAATTGGGCGCTTAACTTGCTGATGGCTTGAGTGAGGTGCTCGCCGCGCAAACTAAAGGTAATATCTCCGCGCGTCTTCTCGATAATGCTGCGTGCCAGGTCTGTTTGGCGGCGCAAACCATTCGTGATCGCATCCGGATAATCCATGGTGACGAGCACAGAATAAACCTCGTCCATGTACCCAAGCAGACGTTCGGCTTCCTGTGAATAGCCGTGACGGAGGATATCCAAGATGCGGCGACGTAATTCGCCGACGACTTCCGCCAACCCGTTGAGATATGTCGCAGGTTCAACGACCAATTCTTCGGGAGTCTGAAGCGGCTCGTTCCTTATCAAAGCGCAAGTCACATTCGCTTCCACAAATTCCTTGAGCGCATCCTGTGTGTAGCCTGCATAAAACAGGTCAGGAAAATTCACAAGGGATGTGCGAAGCGTAACGGCCAATTGACTTGCTTCCATTAAATGCCCGTTCATCACATCTGTTTCATCACGATGCACGGCGCGGATGGCAAGCGAGCAGGCGCGTGTTAATTGGCGGGCTTGCGCAAGTGCCTGGTCACGCGCAGAGGTACGCGCATCAAATATTTTTCGAATACCATCTGTGATCTGTTCAAGTTTATGCATATTAGTCTGCTATTCTTTTGGCGGTTCAGGCGGCTGTTGAAATGGGCGGAAGAGATTATCGGCCAGTGTGGAATTGGTTGGCAGGACGATCTCGCCAAAGGCCGTTTCATAGCGCGCAATATTTTCAGTGAGCGCCCTCACTAAAAGTTTCGCACTGAGCGGAGTCATCACCACACGCGAGCGGATCTTTGCTCTCGGCTCGCCGGGCAGAAGATGGGCAAAGTCAATGACAATATCAGCGGGCGAATGTGCAATACGCGCGAGATTGGCGTAAACAATATCAAGATCGGAGGGAAGTTCAAGAACGGGGCCGGTGGGTTTGGGCGGTATTTGAGGAGTTGTCATGGGGTTATCCAAATAATACAAGTAGTTAAACATCAGGCTTCAGAAATCTTTCTTTGAATTCCGAAGCCTGAATATTGATATGGGTTAGAAAGGAATATCATCCTCGGGAGGAAGTTCAGCCATTCCCATGCCGCCTCCGCCTGAAACCGGGCCGCTTTCAGCATCTCCTCGCGAAGAGAGGAATTGAACTGTAGAAGCCGTGATTTCATATGAGGCGCTAGTCGTGCCATCCTGCCTTGTCCAAACGCGCGGACCGCCTGTGGCTTTATCGGGCGTGAGGCGTCCTTCAACCAGAACTTTGGAACCTTTTTTTACATACTGGTTGCAGTTTTCCGCCGTTTTGCCCCACGTGGAAATGCGGAACCAAATTGTTTCTTCAACCTTTTCGCCGTTCGCGCCAGTATATTTACGGTTGGTTGCAACAGAAAAAGATGTAACCGCCTGCCCCGATGGGGTGTAACGCATCTCGGGGTCTTTGCCTACATTGCCGACAACTATAATTGTGTGATACATGGGATTTTCTCCTTGGGGTTAAGGTACCCGTCGAATCACGACGGGGAAAATGTGACAAGGCGTATTGTACACTAACCATATAAAAAAGGAACGGGATTTCAGCCCGTTCCTTCATGTTAGAAGCCTTCCAACTTACTCAAGTCCGCGATGCCGTTTGCGAGGCTTGCTATCCTTTGCAGCAAGCCCAGCCGGTTTTCTTTCAAGGCTTTATCTTCAGCCATAACCAGGATTTTTTCAAAGAACACTGTAATGGATGGAATCAGTTTGGTAATAATCTCAAGGAATTCGTTGACGGTGGACGGTTGACCGTGGACCGTTTTTTGGATTGCTTGATAAAGATCTTTTTCTTCCTTATCAATGAACTTGCTTTCATCCACTGTCCACTGTCCATTGTCCACGGTCTGACTTCTCAAGATGCGGACACAACGCGCGAAGCCGTCCAAGATAGCAGACCAATCTTCGCGTCCCACCCAAGCGGACAGTTGCTTCACCGCCCGAACAGTTCCCGCAGGGTTGTTGGATTGCGCCGCAAGAACCGCGTCAACAACATCATATTTGTAGCCTGATTCATTGAGCACAACTTTTAAACGTCCTGTGATGAATTCGAGGATTTGCTTTTGTACTTCATCTTTGACTTCAATCGGCTGGGTTTTCGAAGATTTCTTCACGGCTTCGGCTAAGTCAAAATCAACATCATGCTCAATCAAAGGTTGCACAACGCCAATCGCGGCGCGGCGTAAACCGAATGGATCTTTCGCGCCTGTCGGGGCGAGTCCCGCAGCAAATAAGCCAACCAACGAATCAAGCCTATCAGCCAATGCAATGGCGAGACCAGCCTTCGATTGTGGAACACTTTGATACTGCTCACTGATCGCGGCGGCAACATCTTTATGTTCACCGCTTCGTAACGCATATTCGCCGCCGATGATGCCTTGAAGAGAAGTCATCTCGGTGACCATTTGTGTGGCAAGGTCGGCTTTCATCAAATGCGCGGCGCGGCGGGCAAAGATGGCTTCATCACTTGCAAGTTTCAACATCGGGATCAATTCATTGACAAGATTCTCAATGCGCGTGGACTTATCCAGCATAGACCCAAGTTTGGTGTGGAAAGTGAGTCCAGAAAGCTGTGCGCGATAATAATCCAGCGGATTCTTCACATCTTCGCGGACGAAGAAATTTGCATCCGCAAAGCGCGCGCCGAGAACGTGTTCGTTTCCTTCGCGGACGGTGTCTACGCCGATATCATCTCCGTTGCGGATGGCGATGAAATGCGGGAGAAGCGTGTTGCGTGTTGCGTGTTGCGTGGAGGGGCGCACGGGAAAGTAGCGTTGATGCTTCTTCATTACCGAGATGAGGACATCGGTTGGCAATGATAGAAATTCTTCGTTGAATCCGCCCATTACCGCAGTTGGCATTTCAATTAGATTCGTCACTTCATTTAACAAATCATCATCAATAATGGCTTCACCGCCGATGAGGGCTGCGGCTTGGTTTACCTGTTCGACGATGGAGGCTTTGCGTTCTTCTTTGTCGAGGAGAATGCCTGCTTCGCGGATTACGTCAAAATATTTATCTGCGGATGGGATGGTGATGTCGGGCGAGCCGTAGGGGCGAAGTCCGCGAGAGATATTGCCAGAGACCACTCCCGCATATTCAAACGGGATGACCATGTCACCAAGTAAAGCCACATACCAGCGGATGGGACGAGAGAAGGCAACGGCTGATTCATTCCAGCGCATGGACTTTTCGAACTTGATGCTTTCGACTAATTTGGGTAACGCGTCCACGAGGACTTCGGGGGTGGGACGTCCCTTTTGCTTGACGACAGCGGCAACGTATTTTCCACCGTCGATCTCGCGGGCTTCGAGTGCCGCAGGGTCGAGATTATTTTTCCTGGCAAAACCAAGCGCGGCTTGCGTGGGTTTGCCATCTTTGTCGAAGGCTTTATCAGCGGGCGGACCTTTGACGAGGTCTTCGCGGTCTGGCTGATTCGGGGAGAGAGAGTCAATAGAAAGGACGATCCTGCGCGGGGTTGTAAAGATGCGAAAATTCCCGTAGTCAAGATAAAGTTCTTTAAGCAGAGTCGGAATCCGCTCGCGGAGTTGAATCTGAACCGCGTCCACATCCCCTGCGGGCAACTCTTCAACACCGATTTCCAAAAGAAAGGATGAAGGATGAGTGATGAAGGATGAAGAGGGCAACGTTGAACGTTTAACGTTTAACGTTGGCTTTTCTTTGAGTAATGGGTATTCAAGTCCCTTACGCTGCTCCCCATAACTTACCGCCACGCCCTTCGCCAATTCTCTAATTCTCCTAAAGAAGGCTTGTCTTTCGGCAACACTGATCGCGCCGCGTGTATCTAAAATGTTGAAGCAGTGCGAGCATTTGAGGACGTAGTCATGCGCAGGGACGATGAGACCTTGCGCGAGACAGGCGTCGGCTTCGTCGGAGAAGAGGTCGTACATGGCGCGGACGCGTGCGACGTCGGCGGTCTCGAAATAATAGTTGGAGTGCGCGAACTCTGGCTGACGGCGGATCTCGCCGTAGGTGACGCCTGCGCCGTATTCCTCGTTCCAGATGGCTTTGGCGTTGTTGAGCGCGATGAGGATGCGTTCGAGCCCGTA
>JACRMH010000045.1 GCA_016219545.1 Chloroflexota bacterium
AAAAGCTTTATTCTGGTCTCTTCATTTTCTTGAAACTCAAAATCAACCTTTCCCCTCCTGATGTTTTGCATGCTTTCTCTCATGCTCTTTTATCCTTTAATTCCTGCCTCCTGCCTGTCCGATCTAATGTCTGAACTTCAGTCTTTAGCACTTGACGCCTAGTGCGCCGCGATATACAATTATATTGTGATTAAAACCTTCAAAGACGCTGAAACTCAAAAAATCCATCAACGTGAGCGTTCGCGCAAACTGCCAGCGGATATTCAACAAGTGGCATTGCGTAAGTTAAGAATGATCAACAACGCCATCAATATCACCGACCTGCGTGTTCCGCCTGCGAACCGTCTTGAAAAATTGAGCGGTGACCGAGAAGGACAGTATAGTATTCGAATTAATGACCAATGGAGAATCTGTTTTGAGTGGCATGGCGGTGACGCATTTAATGTTGAGATTGCAGATTACCATTAAGGAGCAAGAATGACTGACAAATTATTACCCATCCACCCAGGCGAAGTGTTGCTGGAAGAGTTCATTAAGCCTCTGAATTTAAGCCAGAACCGCCTTTCGATTGACATCGGCGTGGACACGCGCCGCATTAATGAAATTGTGCTTGGCAGGCGCGCCATTACAGCGAATACCGCCCTGCGCCTCGCTCGTTTCTTTGGCAACTCTCCAGAATTCTGGCTGGGACTGCAAACTCAATACGATCTTGATGTTGCCGAAGACCATCTCGGCAAGAGGCTGGACCGTGAAGTCCGCCCGCTTGTAGCAGCGTAAAACAAAGAGCGACTCGCAACGGGTCGCTCTTTTACTATCATCCACCTGATTATGCAAAGAAAATTAACGCCACAAGTTGTAAAACTATTAAAGCCCCATAGAACGCAACCATATTTTTTAACTTGAAGGAACTCCAAACCGTGGTTATTTTGCTTTTCTGCTCAAATATCTTTTTGGCTATTTCTTTTCGCTCTTCATCCTTCTTGTCAAAATGTGCTGCATTCACAAAACTATTAACAGTCTCTTTCAATGTTTTTGTGCGGATATCAAAGTCGAATATTCTTGCGGCGCTCAGGTCCCGGCTCTTGAGTGCATTTTCCATAACGACTTTGTTGTTTATTATTTCAGTCAACAGATCCAGCTTGGCCATGTAACGGAAGAAGGTCGTTCTTAGCGTTGACTCGAACAACCAGAAAACAATCGTGGCGGTTAGAGCCATATAGCTCAGGAAAGGCGCATTGGGGGATGTCGTATATCGAAAACCGAGCAGGGTCAGTATGACGGCCATGCATCCATATTTGATTTTATAGAATTGATCTTCCCAGATATCCATCCGCTGGATGTATAAACTGATGGTCCTTTCAATTAAGCCGAGTTTGAATTCAAGGTAATCATTTTTTTCCGCAGCCATGCTTCCTCCCGAAACTACATTCGATCAAGTTGAGCCGGAAATCTTTCACCTGACTCATGTAAACCTACTATACCACCTCTGCTTGAACAGTGACTTCTCAAACCTTCCAGCCACTACCATGAGACCATCTTTTTACTTGTACCTGATCACTTGAATATATTTCATAGCAGACTCTTCAAATAGGGGATCATCAGCTTTTCAACGCGGTTGACTTTTGCATATACCAACAGCTTATGGACATCCAGTTTCGGCTGGTGAACATAGTCCTTCAAAGCTTCCAACGCAATATCCTCGCCAACCTTTTTTCTGAACTTGAAACAATCCGCGACCGTTTTTTCGCGGTTATAGATTTTTACTTTTACGCCATCCACCAGTTGAATGTCCACACCTACAGAGTGCAGGGAATTTGTTACCCAGATCACTTCCAGGGGCGGATATTTCACGCGCGGTCTGCCGGCGTTTTGAGGCACTGCGACATAAATACTGTGCGGAATTTGTGTGGTGAGTTCATAGAAATACAACGCGGAGATCAGGCAGATGACTCCTTTGGGCACAAGCAGGCTGACTTGAACCAGATCAGGATTTCCCAATGGATCACTATCTGCCAAACGATACAC
Source organism: Chloroflexota bacterium (assembly GCA_016219545.1). Taxonomy (GTDB): domain Bacteria; phylum Chloroflexota; class Anaerolineae; order Anaerolineales; family Villigracilaceae; genus Villigracilis. The sequence continues at coordinate 2,026 of JACRMH010000045.1, forward strand.
GCCGCGCGCTTCTTTGACTAGGTCGCCACTCTGAACCATTTCATAGACAATATGCTCAGGGATGCCAAGCCTGATTGCCTCGGCTGCGCGCAGTATACCATTGTGCTTTTCGAAGACTTTTTTATAAGTTGTGTATTTCGTATCCATCAGGGATATTATACAAGAGAATCAAGGTGGTTTCAAGTAAAGTACATTGATTTTCTTTTTGCGAGATCACCCTCCCTCCCCCTTGGAACCCACAGGACTACGAAAGGGACAAACCATCCCGCCGAAAAATATCACAATCGGGATGAGGTCGCATTAGGGGGAGATATTCGAAGTACAGAGGAACCCCTTGTTCTGAAAGCCGGATAACAGCTGATACGCTAATTTGAAAATATAACTTTTCTAATCTTTTCAACCGTTTTCGATAATGAAGCTTTCAATTCATGCTCTTTTATTCTGATTACTTTCCACCCTTGTTTACGTAATACTCTCGATACTTTCTTATCTCTTGCGATATTTGTTTCTATTTTATTCTTCCAAAAACTCTTATGCGTTTTTGACAATCTTTTGCATTTACAACCGTGCCAAAAACATCCGTCCACAAAAACAACAATCTTCTTCTTGTCGAAAACAAAATCCGGCTTTCCTACCAAATCTTTCGCGTTCATCCTCCAACCCGAAATACTCGCAGAAGCTAATCCCGCTCGCAACCTTCTTTCGGTGGAGTGAGTATTTTTGCTATGGATGGCAGCCATGATTTCCGAACGTTTGGCTTTAGAAAATTTATCCGCCATATAACTATTATAGACTTCGCGTTGTTACAAAACCACTTGGAAATAACTCGGATATCTTCGGTAGTGACGCGCATATTCTTGCAACATTTCAAGCGATTTCTGATCGTCGGTATGAAGTCTAAAAGGAAGTATATTGTGTAAAGCTACAAAATCAACCGTAGGCAATTTACTATCGATTTCTAATCGCTCTTTTGCAGACAGGGCGGGAATATTTATATGTCGAACATCCTGCCAAGATTTTGGGACGTATTCCCACTTATTGCTTATATTCTTTCGAAAATCATCTTCCTCTGACTTAATCGTAAGCCTTATAGTTACAGTCAGCATTATGTGGTCGCTATCTTGATACGAAAATTGAGATAAAAGAACGGGGGTAATTCTATGGTCTTTGCTGGTCCCTTTTTCTGCGGCAATCTCAATTGCACCACTTAAAATAGCTGGTAATCGTCTAGCTATCATATCGTCACTAACAGCAGCCGACGGTAGATACTCGCCAATTTGTTCTCTTAGGGTTTCTAAACGCCTAGCGAAGAGATCTTCTTGCGTCTCTCCTCTTTGCGCTTCTCCCAAAGTTGCAGGATTAGCATTAAGAGTTATTTTCACAACATCGTTGGGGGAAAGCTTATCAAGCAAAGTTTCAAACTCGATTAATTGCTCCCTTCTTTTAGGAGAAGCATAATCAAGCCAGGTAATAAGGGTTTTGTCTATTAAGGCATTTTCATCTATAAAATTATCGAAATTAACCACAAACTCACTTATTGTTTTAGGTATGCAAGTTACACAAGACGGCCTTTGGTTAAATTTTTGCCTTTGATAAACAATATCATCTTCCTCAAACGAGAACAGGTCAACAAGTCCAAGTTCCTGGTGAAACAGCTTATGGTCTTCTAGTTGAGGACCACCCATAGATATATAAGCAAATGAAGATGACTTATATGCTATGATTTTTTCTACAAGCTCAACAAACAGCAATCTTTCAACGTGCTTGTTGGGGCGAAGTTGGTAAGTAACATTGCCGCCGCTCATTTGGTTTTCCTCGCCTTACTTAAAGCTTCATCGAAACTTCTTTCGCCAACTTCTGACGGTGGTGCTTCTGGATCTCCAAAAAAATATTCAGACAGAATTTCTACATCTGATGAGGGTTTATAAAAAGCTATTCGTTTCTTAGCGTTGGTTTTTGGCGGTTCTGGCAAATCTGGTACAAACTTTTGCTCGTCTTCTTGCGAACCTCTGACCTTGCTCCATTTTTTCACACTCTTTACAATATCAGACGGTTCAGCAAGTTCCATTTTTTTGAAATTATCAGCCGTTCCTTCTTCACTACCTTTCCACTTATTCGTAAAGTTTGTAAACTGCTTCAACCCATCCATCATCCGATCAAGTGCCTTTTCGTATATATCTGAGCTTGTGTCTATATTTCGCTTTGTCGTTCCTAAAGGCAAACTTAATGAATTGGTGCTTGTAAAATTAACCACTCCCGCAATAGCTATAAATTGTGTGTGATATCTAGGGACATCTCTTATTCCCCATCCAGTCACCCTAGATTTGTCGCGATATAGAACTACTCGATCATTACAGATTACAGTCCAACCCGCATTTTCACTTTTACGGGTTGGCTTATCTTTTTCTTCTTCCTCTTCTTTTTCGATTTCATTTGTAGAAGCTAATTCTCTATAAAAACCGACTACCATCTCTATAGATACACCCTTAATTTTCGCTTTATATACGTAAGGTTGAATTTGGTTTGGCGAATCAAAATCTTTATGGAAAAGTAACCGAAAATCTGCCAGAGAAACTTCCTTGTCGTTTAGAAAAACTGTGAAGCCTTTCATTAAAATAACGGCAAAAAACCGACTTATATCTTCTCGTAATTCCTTTTCAAAATTCTGACTAACAAATTGTCTTCCAATATTGTCGTGTAATTCCTTAACTACAATGCGCGTTCCGTCGCTGTCTAAGCCATTTGTTGTATCAGTTAACGGCAATATCCAATCTTCATCATTGGACAACCATGATGGAAGAATATCAACATAGTAGGAATAAGGTTTATGCTTTGAGAAAACTTGTGCCTTTGTCCCCATTTTGAATATTGCGCGCTTCATTCCAATACCATACATCCCAACTGTCGGGATGTCTTTATCCTGTTTCAAATCTGCTCTTCCAAGTCGAAAAGCACTTTCTTCCGCAATGTTTTTAGGAATACCGCCACAATTGTCTTCAATCGAAAATGTCTTTTCCGATATATTGATTTTTGCCCAAAAGCCTTCATAGGGCCTTTGCTTATTTTTGGGAGGGTGGATTTGTTGATGGCGCAATATTCCGTCAACACAATTATCTAGGAGATCTAATATAGCGTCTTTTAGTTCAATATCGCGCGTGAGCATTGAGACAAAAAACGTTTTACTCGGAAAGGCTGAAGCGCTCATTTATCCTCCTAACAATTCGATGGCATGGAATTTTATTTTAAGATTATTTTTTGAGCAATAACTTGAAGTATGGATTCCGCTAAAATTGGGCTTACGCTATTTCCAATTTGTCTAAAACTATGCCATTTAGATGGTGCAAATTGGAACCAATCAGGAAAGCCCTGCAATCGCGCCGCTTCACGCGGAGTAATAACCCGATGTGCCGTTGGGTGAATAGGACGAACCGCTTGATAGCTTCCTTTATCGGAGCCAGTGCCTGCTCGTAGTGTTGGGCACAGTCCATTCTTTTTCAAACGCACAGATCTGGAAATAGGGTCGTTTTCTCCAGGCTTTAGTTTCTCGTACCGTTTTTGTACTTTGGGTGAATGGCGAGTACCAAAGTTGCCCGATATTAATCCTTCTTCTTTATATAATCGAACCGCTTCTTCGTCACCCATTCCATCGGGAATGTTTCCATCCACATATTTTTTAAAGTAAGCGGTTGACAAGGATTTTACGCGTCGCCAACTTTGTTCTTCACTTAGCCATTCGCTGCGAATTTGTTTGGGCAATCCTTTAAGTGCTTTCGCTACCGTTGTAATTTCTGAAACTTTTTCTTTTTCGAAATCTTCTTTAGAAAGATTGGGGATAGAACCGCGGCGATAACCAATAAAAAAGACGCGTTCACGGCTTGTTGGAGCGCCAAAATCAGAGGCTTTGAACTTCATAGGATCAAGAAGAACATAATCACCCCTGACTTGGTCAAACGCTTTCTCTCTTATTGTCTCGTATTTATCGCCCAAAATACCCAAAACGTTTTCGGCGATAAAAAATTTCGGTTTACATTCTTTGACCAATTTGAAAAATTTTACAAAAAGATCGTTTCTTGGATCAAGAACATCTCCGCTTCCCATGAAGCTAAATCCTTGGCATGGAGGTCCGCCAATTAAACCGTCAAGTTCACCTTCTGCCAACCCCGCTTCCTTGAGCAATTCTTTACTGCTTAATTCTGTAATATCGGTATTTAAGTGCTTATATTTTGGGAAATTAATTTCATGAGCTTTCATTGCATGTTTATCCCACTCAACAGCAAGAGTTAACTCGAAGCCAGCACGTATCGCGCCCAAGCTAAGTCCGCCTACGCCTGCATATAAATCGATCACTTTTGGCTTCGAGTTATTTATATTACTCATGGTTATACAAAACATTATAACGGATTACCTACCCCTTTGCTCCCTTCGTGGTAGCAACTGATAAGATCACCTTACTATAGCAATTGAATCCCTCGTCATCTGCTCATGAACAAAACTGGACGATAAAAGCAGACCTCTGAGATCAGACATCCCAGAGGTCTTTGAATCTCTCATCAAATCAAAAGTGTTTTACGGCGATTGGCGGATGAATGTCAATGCCGGCAAATTGGTATAACCCGGATAGATCGGGATCAAACTAAGGTTGTTCTCATTGCAAACGTATGTGGCGCCTGTCCCCAGCGGACCCGACGATAAATAATCGCTCGGGGTGGCGTTGTTCAAGGGCTGTCCATTCAAGAGTGTGGAAAGCGTTAGATGCGATTCCATCGCGGTATAGTGCAGGCTGCCTTCCACTAATAAGTAACCTGAAGAACTTGTCCCATCCATGATGATGACCATGGTCTGTGTAGGCAGTCCGCTGACGGTCATGTCCGCGTTGATGGTGAGACCCTCAATATCCTGGTTGACATGCCCATCGGCAGAGAACTCCGCAATCAGGCTTCCTTCAACGCCGGTGTAATTAACCGTCCCCGGCGCAGCCTGCTCGATCAGCCCGTTGAGATGAGTGAGGTAACTGGAATTATCCAGCAGCCATCGTCCGGTCAGGCAGGAGCATTGACCGGTACTGGCGCGCGAAGCAGCGTGCAAGAGGACTTCATACGAATTGGCTGAATTCGCGCCTGTTTGAGTCTCGACGATCAGATAGCGGATCTCGCCGCATCCAGCGCGGACTTCGGGCGGTATCGGTCCCCACCCGCGCGGGGAGGATTCGAAGCGGGCGCTCGTCTGACCCGGGTTGCCGGTCATCCTCGCCGTCAGGCTGTAATCAAAACCCGGCGGGAAAATGACCCGATGAATATCGATGGAGAAAGGCTCACGGCTGAAAATATCCCCCGGGGTGACTTCAGTGACATCATCCGGCGCGAGAGGAATTCCCAAAGAAATGGCAGACCCATCCGAATCAACTACATTCTGGTCGGCGACCGCCTGTGCAAACTCGTGGAAGATCACATTCATATTGGCATAGCCTGAAAGCGCCGCGAGTTGTTCCTCTTCCCCGCCGGAAGTGGGCATGGCGCGCAGCAAATTGATCACGCCGGTCGTACCCACATCTGCGCGGTTTTCAAGATACTGGAAGAAGATAAAAGACTTGTAGCTCCATGACACTAAATTGGTTTCGCGCATCGCGGTGGTAAGCGGACCCAGCCAGTGATGTTCAAAATTCACGGCAGGATAAACCACATTGCTGAAATATTCAGCGGACCCTTCGACCCACCATTCATTCGCGGATCGTGCCGGACCTCGTTCCTGGTCTGCCAGATTTCGATATTGGTAACAATGGAACATTTCGTGCGCCAACGCTTGCTGTGATTGGGGTTCAGTGAGGACGAATAACGATGGAAAGAGTCCAACATAACAACTCGGCGCGCCCGTGCGGGACTGTGTCGCCAGCGCACGCAGATCAGCGTTGCGGCGATGAGTAGCGGGGTCAGTCCCGGCGAGTTCTGTCACAACCAGAGTCACCGGGGATAAAGGATTCGGTCCATAAGAGTTATAGGTGCGGACAGCCAGCGAAGCCGCCGCAAAGATCGATTCGAGGCGGGCACGGCGCGGATCGTCACTTGGCCACCATGAAGGATAGAAGAGACGGATCTGCGTGCCGTCCACTTCGGCCTGGTCATACTCGAAGCAGACGATTGGATTCGTGCCTGTAAATCCATCAGCCCAAAGTCGGCGGCAGTTTTCCTCATTCCCCGTATCATGCTGAACCGATACGTTTAGGCTGGCCAAATGATTGGCAGCGGCCGCAGTATGTTTGCGCGAAAAACGTTCCAGTTGATCAATAGGGGCTACTAATAAATTCACCTGCTTTTGGATCTCATTATGCAGTGGGTCATCGGGGTGTTCGGAGAGATATTGATCGGCGATGCTTAACAGCCCCGTGACTTCGAAATCCTCAACCGAGTAGTTCCCCAAAACATCATCAGCTTTAGTTGAGCCTGTATACATGCCAAGCAGATTGACCAGCCCTTGTCCTTCCGTCCAATCGCCGGCTTTGACACGCGCCTGATACAGTTCCGTCAAACTGAGCGGACTGGATGGGACAGCCACCGTGGAGATCGAAGTAGGCACGGCTGCCTCAGGTGTATCGGTCGCCGAGTTTAAGGCAGGCAGGTTGCACGCAGTCACAACGATCAGAACGAGAATTAGATAAACAAACAAGGCATTTTTATTTTTCATGGCAGTTTCCTTCTATTCTGACATGCAGACAAATAACCCGCAGTGGATATGTCCATTATAGCCCCACAAGGAATTTAAATAATCCAAGTCACCACCTTGCAAAATTCGCGAACATTCGTCGCAAAATGATTTTGAACTTTTTATGCCAAGTCTATTACATGGAAAAGACTCTGTGAGATACATCCGGCAAGGCTTCAAATGCCGGTCTCGCAAAATAATATCCCTGATAAATGTTTACGCCCGCATCCTGCAGCCAGTGGAACTCATTCGAGGTTTCGACCCCTTCGGCAATGATCTCAATGGACAGGGACTTGCATATCTTCTGTATGCCTGAAAAAATACTTTGCTTGACGAAATTCTGGTCAATGTTGCTCATCAGCTCGCGGTCAAGTTTTATGTAAGTTGGCTGATACTCCACCAGAAGTTTCAACCCGGAATATCCCACCCCGAAATCGTCAATGGCTGTTTTGAAGCCGACATCCTGAATGATCTGCAGGTATCTAAGCAGATTCCTCTGGTCGGTCAGGTTCTCTGTTTCGAGCACCTCGAAAATGATATTTTCCACCGGAATGCCGCTTTGAATGGATGCGCGGAAGGTGGCCGTAATGTTCAGGTCAACTTCGTAGATGCCCGGCACGAACATGTTTAGATTCAACCGGTTGGGGATCTTCAACTTGCTGGCCAGGTTGATGGCTTTGCGGCGGCAGATCTCATCGAAACCCACGAGATGATGCCGGGGCACTTGGGCGAAGACCGAGGCGGACGGTTCCCCATGAGGTCCGCGGACAAGGGCTTCGTATGAGATGATCTCCCGATTGCGGATGTCCACGATCGGTTGAAATGCAAAACTAAAATCAAAACCTATTTCCCCTTTGGTGGCAGGCGGCTTTGTATTCTCGTCCCAATTTTTCATGATCCTGTTCCTGGGTCTGGCAAAGAGATAACGATCGGGGCTGGCTTTGGAAAATGGTCACAATAAAATACCCGCGTGAACGTTTTCGCAAACGGGTGACATGTTCTTATAATAATCGCCTGTCAGCCGATGGATAACCCTCTTATACGGGTTTTTCGTCACCCTATTAATGACCAGTTGTTGGGAGTTCAAGAATTGTGGACATTCCCTAATTTCTATATCTCAAATAGCTTTAACCAAGCCACTAACCTCGGTTCAGTTGCCGTATTTGGAGGAGATGTCCGAAGGACAGTAGCAGCTTTATACCACCCAAACATATTCATCATCCGTTTAGATTTACCATCAATGCTAAAATAGATACAACCAATCGGCATTTTGATATTCAAACGGGACATTTATGCCAATCGACCTAATCGCAGCAGCATTTGAATTGATTGCAGGACAGGGATTTGAGCTTGCCAAAGATAAGGCTAAGCGAAGTGAAAGGATTCTCAAAATCCTGGATGCAATTGGACTGAAACAAGACGCTCCGCCAGCAAATGACTTCAATGGGGTTTATGCTTATACGTTGGTTGTTTATGGCATTGATAAGCCAAAACCAATCCTCGAGTTCTTCCGTCATCAATTCATAAAAAATGCTTTTCGAAAATCCTTTGAGACCAGAGATTTATCATATCTTGAAGAAGAGAGTGAAAGTTTTATTGATTGGTCACCAATTGCAAAAGAATTACTCTCGATCTTCCATTACGATCCTCGGCGAGAGTTTGCTGAGTTCCGAGAACAATTTATAACAGCAGCAAAACTTACTCGCACTGTTCATGAAGTACTTGTTGACCAAGAGCTAGAAGATATTTCAGACGGCATTCGGGAACTTCCTACGAAGAATGAACTAAGAACTGGATTATCCCCAATAAATCAGAAACTTGAAGAATTAACCGGCAAAGAGAAAAGGCTTGATGGAGAGCAACTAAAAGCAATAGCAAACCAATCGTTAGACCGCCATCGAGAGAGATTTTCATTTAGTAAAGCTGATGAAAAAGCACGGGAAATTCCAAGAGACATACATACAACCATAGTTGAATCATTGTTACAGTCGTCCAAACCTATTATCGGCATAATGGGTCCTTCGGGAATTGGAAAGTCAACCTTATTACGTCAAATTGGTCGTGATATCAATAGTAATAATGGGGGAATAGCTTTATGGATACCTGCCGAAGATATTCCATCGGCAACATCGGTAGACGAACTACTCCATAATGTCTTGCATAGATATGATGCAACCTTGAGCACCGATGTTAGTTTTGATGCACTGGAATTATCTTCGCACACAAATAAGGGGTTGCTCTTGCTAGTTGATGATGTCAATCGTGCTGCAAAACCCGATCAAATTTTGTCATCAATTTCAGCTTTAAGTGCTAACGCCGCAGCTAAAGATACAAAGATTCATTTTGTAGTACCCCTGTGGCAAGGACAAATTGCTGTATCCCCTGATTCTCGTGAAGCTGAAAAACATTGGGAGATCATAAATTTAGCTTACTTTTCAGAAGCAGAAAGTAAAGAATATTCTCGATTAATCTCCCCAGAAAAGATATCAAATACACAACAACTAATTGCTTCACTTGGCGGTGATCCATTTCTTGTAGGCCTCGCAACAGAAGAGTTTGGGGAAATCAGCAGTAAAGAGTCTATAGATTTATTGAATGGAATTTTCAAATACACTATTGATGAAGCAATAAGGAAAGCTAGAGCAGAATCTAATGAACTTGCGACAGTAAAGGATTTTAATGATGCTATAGATTTGCTAATTGAATTAATGCTTGCGGCTGAGACCCCCGAACCTATGTGGGAAAGTATAAAAGTACATTTAGGCACAGAGAAGGCTAAGTTAATTTTGGCTTTAGCACAAGTAAATCGCCTGGGATGGATTGATATATCTATTGATATGGAAATCTGGCGCTGGAAACACACCCGCTTGCGCGATGTGATAATCGGACGCTGGTTAGCAAAAAATGTATTGCTCTCTTTTGAAGTAAGTGACCAATCAAAAGCTAATGATCATATTCTGACGGACCCTGGTCTTGCAGAAGCATTCGCATTGGCTCTTGTATTTCTGCCAGAAAATGTTCGCGAAAAAGCCCTTGCTGTACTTTGTAAGTATCAACTTCTGTCATTGGTAGAAATCTTGCAGTTAAATTTGTTTTCTCGAGATAATAAGCTTGGCGTAATGCTAGCCAAAACATTGAATCATGCATTGATAAATTATGATGGGAAAACACAAGAATTTGTAGATAGCCCCGAGAGTGTTATTTTTTACAAATTATCTTGGATTACAAATCCACTTGTTTTAGATGTTACAGACGGGTTGCCTAAGAACTGGTCTTGGAGTGTAGCCCGCCTTCGAAATGGCGACTTGTCATCTGGAATGTTAGCGATAGCGAATTATGCTCGAAGTCATGAATTTCTAATGGGTCGTTTTCCATTTCTTGAGCAAGCTATTAAAGACTTTGAACAAATACATATTGGCAACAAAATAGAAGTTGTCAACTCACTTGTGAAGGATTTGTTAAATCCGAAACGGCTAAATGCGGTGTTTTATATTGCAAGTATCCTCAAATGGTCTGAGCTAGTTGAGCCACTATGGGATGCTTGGGTGAATTTGAGTCAAGAGTCTAAATTGCGATCACTAGCAGGAATGGTTTGGTTTCTTAGCGGATATGAAGACTCGTCAATTATTTTAAAGCTCGAATCCGCACTTCTCATGTCACTTGAGATTAATAATGTACCAAAATCCGAAGGCTTGGGCTCCGAGCGACTTCATAGTTTCACTGACCCGTTAAGGCTTGCGTTATCGCAACCCATTTCTTCCACTGCTGCTCATGTGTGGGCGAAGACAATTTCAGAAAATCAGGAACTTAGTAATAGCATCGGATATCTGCTTGGAGGCATTGACCATCCTGAAACTTTAGATATTTATGTCCATCTTGAACAAAGGTGGTTTGGCGTTTGGCATGAAACATCTGAGTCAATAGACCCAATGTCAGATGGTCTTCGGGACGAAAACCGCGTCAAGAGCGAAGAAACTCGAAAAAGATTGTGGGAAATAATCCTAAAAGAAAAAGATCAAGCAACAAGGAGAAGATCTCTTGGCTTTTGGGGCAAGGCAGCAAAATCGCACGACCTACCGCAACTTCAATCAATACGATTTGATGATCCTATTTTTGAAAATGTATTAAGGCTGCGATTACGGCTGAAAGATAAGACCACATCATCTATTCTCATTGAGCGTATCAACAAGAATCCTAACGAATGGATTCGATTTGCTTCTTTAGTACCTTATGAACCTGGGGTTTTCGACGCCGTGCTGACTAACCTAGAAAAAATCCCTCCTGAGCATGGATTTTATATGGTGAACAGTATTTTCTATCGACTACCTAAAGAACAAGTTAAACAAATAGTTTTTGCCAAGGAAAAACTGTTACTCAATTCACATGAAGTTTGGTCTGCATTGTGGCTCTCAGGTGAAGAGAATGCAATAAAACTTGTAGTAAAAGCAATAAAACAGGTAAAACAAGATGAGATTGGAAAACTCGATCACTTCTTTCCGCTAGGCGTGCCCACAGCTGTCACTCAAAAGATGCTAGATGCACTTCTTCCAGTAATTAGCTACTTTCCTATAGATAGTTTGAAATGGCTGGCTGAATTGACATTAAGGAACGGTTTCGAGCAGTGGGCAATTGACCATTTAGGAGATACGCTAAAAGGCGTTGAATTGCGAACTTTTGAATGGGTGTATGTAGAAAACATAATTAATACGTTGTCGGATGTTGCTCAATATGTACCAGAAGGATTTGACGCAGTAATTAAGAAGTCCAACTTATTTGGGCTAGAAATTTCATATGAACATCGAAACAAATATGAATATACAGCTAATCCTGTTGATGCCGTAAAAATTTGGTTGAAAAACTCAACTAATTTGAATAGCTTCATTATCTCGGCAAGAATTGTGTCAAAATACGGCTCTGTAAATGATATTGATTGGTGGCTTTCTCAAAAACCAAATGATGAAAAAGCAACTTCTGTTTGGAATTATGCGCTTTATCATCTTAAGAGAAGGCGTTGGCAAATTGCATAAGTGCAGCACTGACTATATATGCTTTATGTACATGTTGTCGAAAGGTAAAGCCACCCCATTATGGCAAATGAATCACTCGTAATCTACTCCATGAACAAAGTGGGACGGTTGATCCCATCCAGCAATAAAATGATCTTACGCGATATTTCGTTCGGTTTCTATTACGGTGGTAAGTTCGCTAACACTTTCAAATAAGTGGGGCAAACCCGCACCATCGACTTTGGCGCGTGGTGTGAACTTTCTTTTTATTTTAGACCAAAAATCTTTAAGCAAAAGGTCACGAAGGTTTTCCTTTCGTGACCTTTTGCTTTTCTTGCTATTGGACAGAGGAAGATCTATTACACATCAAAATATAAACTCATTTCATAGGGATGCGGTCTGTTGCGGACAGCGTAATATTCCGCGTGACGTTTGTGGTCAACCCATTGCTGGATCATTTCCGCGCTGAACACGGCGCCTTGGGTTAGGAATGCATGGTCAGATTCCAAAGCGCGCAGGGCTTCGTTGAGGGAGGATGGTAATGGCTTGATGCGCGCGCGTTGTTCATCGCTCCAGGCGAAGATGCTTTCGTCAATTGGACCGAACCCTGCCTCGGTGGGGTCGATGCGGTTCTTGATCCCGTCCAGACCTGCCATTAATTGCGCGGCAAGCATCAAATAGACATTGCCGGTCGCATCGGGCGGACGGAATTCCATGCGGGCAGTATCGGGCTGTGTTGCATATTTTGGAATACGGACTGCGGCGCTGCGGTTGCCAATCGAGAAGAAGGCATTGACCGGCGCTTCATAGCCGGGCACCAAACGACGATAGGAATTGGTGGATGGATTCGTCAGCGCGAGCAGTGCGGGACCGTGCTTGAGAAGTCCGCCAATGTAATAAAGCGCTTCCTTGCTTAGACAGCCGTAGCCTGCTTCATCGTAAAAGGCATTTTTCCCGCCTTTAAATAAATGCTGATGAAAGTGCATACCGCTGCCAGCCTCACCGAAGAGCGGTTTCGGCATGAACGTGACGGTCTGTTCGTTTTCATGCGCGGTCATCTTGGTGACGTATTTGATGATCATGGTCGCGTCACCGGCCCGCAGCAGATTCATCATCGGCGTTTCGATCTCGCATTGACCCGGTCCGCCGACTTCATGATGATGATATTTAACGGATACACCCATCTTTTCGAGGTTTTGCATAATGCGTGTGCGCATCTTATAAAGCTGGTCTTTGGGCGGGATGGCGTGGTAACCGCCATGCAATGGGATGTAATGTCCGTGCCCGCCGCTGTGACTGTTCCAATCGGCTTCGCGGCTCTCGATGGTGTAGCCCGAACGATTGACCCCGTTTTCATAACTGACATTGTCAAAAATATAGAACTCGAACTCGGGACCCCAGCGACTCTCATCCGCAATGCCCGTGGACTTCATATATTCCTCGGCGAGGATGGCGATGTTGCGCGGGTCATTGGTGAAGATCTCGTGCGTATCGGCTTCCAGTGTGCGGCAAATGAAACTCAAGGTGGGCGTTTCCCAAAAGGGATCAACGAAGGCGGTTGTTAGGTCCGGGACCATGACCATATCGCCTGATTTTACGGATTTCAATCCCACTGATGAACCGTCGAAGCCAATGCCTTCTTCCATTAACTTCGGGTTGAACTGACTGACTGGAATGGTGATGTGATGCCAGCGCCCCCATAGATCGCAGAACTTAAGATCAACCACTTGAATGCCCTGCTCGATCACAAAATGTTGTGCCTGTTCAAAATTTTGGAACATTGGGTCTCCATGAAAACTCGAATTTGAGCAGATAAACGATAGCATGGAAACAGGCCGGAGATAAGTGCCGTTCATCCTTGTGGTTGAGTTTCACATATCACTCTTAATTCCTGATCGTTTTTGAGCATCCACGCCATAAGCAAATATTTTTCATTCTCCATGCACAGCGCCCACTCTCTGATAAAATCACCTCACTATGGCAAATGAATCCCTTGTAATCTACTCCATGAACAAAGTGGGACGTCTGATCCCATCCAGTAACAAAATGATCCTGCGCGATATTTCGCTTGGGTTTTATTACGGCGCGAAGATCGGCGTGCTCGGTCTGAACGGCGCGGGCAAGTCCACGCTGCTGCGCATTATGGCGGGCATCGATCACGACTACATCGGCGAAATCTCCGCGGCGAAAGGCTATACGGTTGGGTTTCTCGAACAGGAACCAAAACTCGATGAAACAAAAACAGTCATCGAGGTCGTGAAGGAGGCGGTCGCTCCCATCGTCGAAATGCTCGCACGCTTCGATGAGGTCAATGCCAAATTTGCCGAGCCTGATGCAGACTTCGACGCGCTTGTCACTGAGCAATCCAAATTGCAGGAAGAACTCGATAAGCACGATGCCTGGAATCTTGATTCACATTTGGAAGTGGCGATGGATGCACTGCGCTGTCCACCATCGGATACGCCGATCAAGATTCTTTCTGGTGGAGAAAGACGCCGCGTCGCGCTGACCCGCTTGCTGCTCAGCGAACCAGACATTCTCCTGCTCGACGAGCCTACCAACCACCTCGACGCCGAATCCGTGGCGTGGCTTGAACATCACCTGCGCGAATACAAAGGCACCGTCATCGCCGTCACGCATGATCGCTACTTCCTTGATAATGTAGCGGGCTGGATCCTTGAGTTGGATCGCGGCTACGGAATTCCGTGGAAAGGCAATTATTCCTCGTGGCTTGAACAAAAAGAAAATCGACTCGCGAATGAAGAGAAGGCTGAAAGTCAACGCCAGAAGACTCTCATGCGCGAACTCGAATGGATTCGCATGTCGCCCAAGGCGCGTCAATCCAAAGGTAAGGCACGTGTCACTTCCTATGAACAATTGCTCAATGCGGAAGCCGAAAAGCGCCGCGAAGACTTGGAGATTTACATCCCGCCCGGTCCGCGACTCGGTGATCTGGTCTTTGAATTTGATAAGGTGACAAAATCTTTTGAAGACCGCCTCATCCTCGACGGGTTTTCTGCTTCCATTCTCCCGGGCAGTATCGTGGGGATCATTGGTCCCAACGGCGCGGGCAAAACCACATTGTTGCGGATGATCACGGGTAAAGAGACTCCCGACAGCGGAACGATCAAGATCGGTGAAACCGTCAAACTCGCATACGCTGACCAGACCCGCACCCTCGACCCCGAGAAAACCGTCTACGAAGAAATCTCAGGCGGCGCGGACTTCCTCGAACTCGGCAAACGCAAAGTCAACGCGCGCGGATATTGTTCTTCGTTCAACTTCGCAGGCGCAGATCAGCAAAAGAAAGTGGGCGTACTCTCTGGCGGTGAACGCAACCGCGTGCATTTGGCAAAGACATTAACCGAAGGTGCAAATGTTTTACTGCTTGATGAACCAACCAACGACTTGGATGTGAATACACTGCGTGCCTTGGAAGAATCCCTTGAAGAATACGCAGGCGTCGCCGTCGTCGTCAGCCATGACCGCTGGTTCCTCGATAGAATCTGCACCCATTTGGTTGTATTCGAGGGTGACTCCATTGCGAAGATGTACGTTGGCAACTGGTCTGACTACGAAGAAATGATGATGGAAAAATTCGGCAAAGACTTACAGCCGCATAGAGTGAAGTATCGTCAATTGAAGAGATAATTCCTTCCCGTAGGGGCGAGATGACCTCGCCCCTTTTTGTTTTATCAGCCAAAGAGGAATCATGAAACGAAACATCCCCCTGTTATTCATATTGGTTATATTCATATTCGCTTGTGCGAGTCCCACTGTATCTACTTCAGTGCCCAATGTACAAGTTGAGTCGACATCCACACCAAAATCTGTGGAAGCTACAACGACCGCAACAACCACTTCAATTCCCGAACCAACCATAATACCCACGCCCGTGCCGCCATCTCCGCATTGGTATTGGGGAGTCGATTCAGATACACTGAAAGTGATCGCGGTGAACCTACTCGGAGACAGGAAAGAGATCGGCGAATTGGATCGGGCAGATTATCTTCAAGCCGATGCGACATCTCTTGATGATGAACGCGCCTTATTATTTCTGGATGACAACGAAACCTTGCGTGTCTACCTGCTCACGCCGGATGGAATGCAAAAGATCAAGCTCCCTTCCGAGCCTGTTTATTTCAACACCGAACTTTCACAATTTGGACGCGCGGTTGTCGCTGTCCATGGTGATTTTGCCGTGTTCACTTATGTTACATATGGCGCTTATCAAAGCCAGACCGTCGGTGCAGTTGATACAGGTCCTGTATTCCTCGTGGATCTAAAATCCTTAACGGCAGCCCTGATCGATAAAGAGGCCAGCCTCGACCCATATAATGCGAACCGGGCATGGTTCCATACCTCGCAGGACGGCCGCTATCTGCGTTATCTTAACGGCAATGCGGATGCAGAAAAGATCGAGATCCGTGAGTTGGATCTGCTTACTGGCACCGCACGCACGATCAACACGAATCAGGGTCCGCCGACCAGGGTACATGCTTCTCCCGAGGGCGATCTCTGGTATCCAGACAGCGCAAACCTCATTCTGGACCTCAACGGAAATCAAATGGATGTAGCCGATGAGGATCAGATGTTCACTCCTTTGAAGGATGGCAAAGTCATTGTGTATCCCTGGAATTGTGTGGATAACTGCGAGATCAGAGTTTTTGCTCCGTTTGGGGAGGATGCCGAACTGGCCTACAATTTACCGTGGACTATCGAGGGCTCCACATCCTATGTTAACATCCGCCAGGTCCTGCCCGATCAAAGCTTGTTATTTGCCGGGATGTCTTATTCGGCACTTTCGCATACACCCGCCATCGTGGACACCTATCCCGAGCTGACGCGGCTCGATATTCCGCTCTTTCGCCTGACACCCGATGGGCAGGCGCGTCTGGTGGGAATTTATATCGAGGGTGACTTTACCAGCAACATTTCACCCAACAGTCAATTTATGCTAATGAAACCAACTGACAAGACTTCGTTCTTTATCTACGATGCCGTTGCTGACCGTTCACTGTTTGATATGCCGATCAACCCTGACCTGGAGGATTCCCTTGTAACTGCTAGGTTCTTCGAAAACGGTATCCTGGCTGATTTGAGCGCGGCTGAACCGGGCACAAATCATAGCGTTTATCATCACTTCTATTATTTGTATAACTTCAAAACATCAACTGTCCAAGTGTGGGAGGATGTCAACGCTGAGATCAACACTTGCCCAGACCTTCTCGATGATGGGTCCCTTGTCTGCTGGTTCTATCGGCCAGATGGCAACAACTTCGATCTTGTCCGCTTTGACCCGGCCAGTGGAATGAAGACAGTCCTGCTTGAAAATGTGTGGCTCATTGATACCACCCGATGATTTTTCAGAGGCAGGCTTGGCTTTCATTGCATAAGTGCGCTAGAGAGCGCACTACTACACAGAAAAAATCATGTTTTGTGTAACGTCCGCTTTCGGCAACTCTACGGTTTGACTTTTGCAAGAGGTCTAATAAGTTTTTTCACCCTTACCAAACTTTGTAAAAATTGAAATTACGCTTAAGGTAATTCCTCGTAACTAAAATTGTCATATCCCACGGTCATGGAGTGGAAACTCATCCCAAGCCCCGCCTTGGTTTCCATGATGGGTTGTGAATATCGGACATACAGCAAAGTGCCATTGACGCTGAAATAAATATCTGTCAAGTTTGGGTTTGTGGACGGTTTTATTTCAATTTCAATGTGATTGGTCGCCACGCCCGGGTTCAAGTAACCGCTTACGTTCGAGGATAATTCCTTCAAGGTTGAGTTTTCATAATCATAGTCACGTACTGTATAGACCTGCCAGGTGGAAATTCCCAGGTAGATAACCCGCTGAAGGTAATTGTTCTTGTCCGCCATGACGAAACCCACCAACCCGTAAAATCTATCTGTGGGACCTTCGAGGTAAGTGACATCCACAGACACACGATAGTGTTGATGTTCGCCGCAGGCGTCACAGATCACGAGGTTGAATTGTTCTCCGAGGTTGTTCTCCGGCGCAAATGGACCTAACTGCAGGACACCGTCCTGTACTTTGCAATGATCGCAGCGAGTCCATGCCGGAAGGGAAGGGTCTGAAAAATCGTCAAAGAAAGAAACAGGACCCGGTGTGGGCGTGATGGTGGGAGTATTGGTCGGCTCCGGCGTTGGGGTTAAGGTGGATGTTGCTGTTGCAGTTGGGGTGTTGGTTGGCGTGGAAGTCAAAGTGGCGGTCGGTGTGGCTGATGCGAACATGCCCCCAATGATCGGCGCTGAATTGAGATTGCATCCGCTTAAAGCGAGCAATCCGATCATGACAAGGAAAGTATAAATCTTTCGCATGGGTAAATCCTCCTAAGACAATTTTGTGTGCGTGAAATTTAAAATCATTTTCCCGCGCTGAATGCCGATTATATTCCAGGATGGGTTATTTTTACGTCAGCAAAGAGCTTATCCGGCAATGAAGTTGTTTACGATACAATATCTTTTATGGAACTTTTTACATTATCAGCCGTTGTACTCCCGGAGGCACTTCAATCATGAAAAAAATAATTCTCGCTACAATGTTCGTTATCGTCTTCTTATCCCTTACCGCGTGCGGAGGGCAGCCTTCCACGCCGATCGTTTCGCCGCCAGATATTCCAGCGGATCAAAAATATGTTGTGACCGACCCCTCCGTCCCGATTGAGGTTGCGGTCGGCGGTGAATTCTACATCGCAGTCGAATCCAATCCAACCACTGGCTATCATTGGGAGGTGATGAATAGCTGGAATCCGAACCTCATGGTAATGGTGGCGAATGAATATCAAAGCACAAGCCCGGAGGGTGTTGTCGGCGGCGGTGGCATGGATATATGGCGGTTTGACGCTCTGAGCGCTGGAGATGCAACATTTACGATCAGTTATTTCCCCCCGGGAGACGCAACCGATCCGCAACAAACCCTGACATTCACTGTGAATATAAGGTAAATCAATATTGAGGTCCAAGTGTTGTAAAATTGAGGATATGGGACCGCAACAAAAAGCGACTTTCACTGTTAAGCTTCATAGATGAATAAGGCGGCCGAGATAGGCCGCCTTATTTTTTGGAGAGGAAAGAAACATGAAACGGATGCTTTTTCTTATTGGTTTTCTTTTGTTCTTTTTGACGGGGTGCAACCTTGCGACTTCCGCGCCGACTGTTGCGCCTGCGTTCACACCCACGCCAACCCAAACAGCCACCCCTGCGCCGACTTCGACTCCCGTGCCTGTCGAGTTTGCCGTGCGTGTAAATGC
The DNA here is from genome assembly GCA_016219545.1 of Chloroflexota bacterium. Taxonomy (GTDB): domain Bacteria; phylum Chloroflexota; class Anaerolineae; order Anaerolineales; family Villigracilaceae; genus Villigracilis. The sequence goes on from JACRMH010000045.1 coordinate 21,002, forward strand.
TGAACTCGTCAATTGCAGGTTTGGGCCGGGGACGGTATATGTGCTGTTAAACGAATTTCACCGCGACCAGTCTTTGCGCGCAGTGGGGCGAAATGATCCATCCACATGGCTGGTTGTCCGCGACCCCGGCAACCCCGGCGGGTTTTGCTGGGTCTCTGCATCTGTGGTCGAGACACAGGGACAGGTGAGCGAACTGTCAGTGAAGCCTCCACCCTTCGTCACTGTAACAGACGTCATCTTGCGCGCAGAGCCGAACCATATTCAAGTCAACTGCACTCAATTCCCACAGAACATCTTTTTCGAGGCGCAGGTCACAGCCAATGGTCCAACTTTGTTGACGTGGAAATGGGAAGCCAGCACCGGTATCACATCAGAGACGGAAACAATGATATTTCAGGAATCAGGCACGCAGGTTATCAATCACTTTTATTTGGTGGGTGGGGCAAATGATTACTGGATGAAACTTCACATCCTTACGCCGAACGAAACGATCAAGCAGGTTAATATCCCCGTTAGCTGCATCCCTTAATAACATAACGCTGCGAAGGCAATCCTCGCAACGTTATGTTTAATTCTAATGCTCGAACAACACGGTCTTATATCCAAGCGCTGTAAAGAATTTAAGTAAATAATTTTCTGCATTGACTTGGCCTTGAGTAAGGATACCGTCTTCCAGTGCCGCCTTGCGGATTTCTTCTTCGGCAGATTGCCGCGCTAGTGTTTCAAGGTCGATCGTGCCTTTGGTCAACAAGCCGGTCTCGCGGTCATAGACATAGGATTTTTCGTTATCGAGTGTTGCAATGAAGATCTCGGTGGGAGGCAGTCTTACATAAAGCACGCCATTCTCCAGGCGCATGTCGCCCGGCATTAATTTTCCCATATCGATCCCTGCGATCACAATACCGTGCGCCACGAACAACAACTTGTCGCCGAAGGCGAACCCGAATGTGCCCTGACCAATTTCGGCAGTGATCACTTTTTCGATGCTGTACTGAATGGTCTCGAGCCGTGCAATTGCGCGGACCTCGTTGATATATGTTACGGGGTCAGGTATGATGGTGGGGGTCGGATTCAACAACTGCGCGACCTGCGTCTGCATGGATGAATTCGCTTCCTGTATGCCCTTGAATGGCGCGGTGGCTGCATCCGCGGCCGCGGCGGCGCTCTCGCGCACGGTTTGTACGATAAAATATACCCCAGCCGCCAGTACGGCCAGGATCAAGATGGACATGAAAGTGCTAAACGCGTTTTTCATAAAACTCCTTTTGAACCTGCCTAATTATAGCAACATGGACAGATCGTGCGCAGACAAAATTGCAAGATGAAAAAACTCTTATTACTGCTTTCCCTCGTACTATTTGGATGTTCACTCCCGATTCAATTGAATCCTGGGACTGCCACCCCGACCCCGACTCTTGAACCAACGCCGACTCTTGCGCCGACGCAGACGCCTCTTGCCCCGCCCAAGCTTGGTACTGTTGAAAATCCATTGATCCTGTCTCTGGCACCTTCGGCCCACCCCAGCGCCGAGTTGATCGCGGCGGGCGATGTCATTGCGGCTTTCATTGAAAAACAGACCGGCTATAAAGTGGTGACCAACGTTCCGGTCACGCAGAATGATCTCGTTGATTCGTTGGAGAGAGGCAACTCACACATCGCTTCGCTTTCCCCGTTTGCATACCTGCTGGCCCGCGAGAATGACTCTGTCACTGCTGTGTTGGGAAGTGCGCGCGAGGGACAGATGTTTTACGGTGCGCAGCTCATCGCCAACCGTGAGAGTCATTTCATCTCTTATTATGATGTCGCGCGGAATGAAAATACCGCCGCGCCTGCTGAAGCCCTGAGTCAATTCCAAAATAAAAAACCGTGCTGGAGCGACGCCACTTCTCCGTCGGGTTATGTAGTGCCGCTCGGATTGCTGAATCAGGCCGCGGTCCAGGTAAGCAGCGCTGCCTTCCTCGAGGGCCAGCCCAGTGTGGTGCGCGCCGTCTATGCAGAAGATATTTGTGATTTTGGCGCGACCTTCATTGACGCGCGCGAGTCGGCCACGCTAGAGGCCAAGTATCCGGATGTGATGGAAAGGGTGGTTGTGATCTGGCGTGTGCCGAACGTGATCCCTTATGAAAATATTTCGGTGTCTACGCTGGTGCCGCTGGAAATGCGCCGCGCGATCCAACGTGCCTTTATTGATATGATGCTCACTCCCGATGGCAAGTCTGCTGTTCAAACTGCATATGGCATGGACGAATTGCAGTCTGCGGAAGATGTCATGTATGCCGAGTTCGCATCCTATATCAAGTTTTCAGGTTTAAATCTGGCGGATCTAATCAAGTAGAATTATCTCCATGTTTAAAAAAATAATCAAATTTATATGGGGCTTTGTGCGCATCCTCAGTCTGGTCGCTCTGGTTGTGTTATTCATCCCCAAGCTGATCGTCCTACTTTCTGCCTCAACGCGCACTTTCTCAGTGGACAAGGTTCCGTCAGACCGCGTTGCCATCGTCTTCGGCGCAGGTCTGCGTTACGACGGGACGCCCACTGCCATCTTGAAAGACCGCGTGGAGACGGCGGTTCAACTTTATCAACAAGGCACGGTCACCAAGTTGTTGATGAGCGGCGACAACAGCTATGTTGACTACAACGAACCCGAAGCCATGCGTCAGTATGCGCTCAGCCTCGGCGTTCCCGATCAGGATATTGTTCTCGATTATGCCGGTCGCCGCACCTACGATACTTGTTACCGCGCCAAAGAAATCTTTCAATTAGAGTCCGCGATCCTGGTGACGCAAAGTTTTCACCTGCCGCGCGCTCTATTTTTATGCAATGCATTGGGCGTTGAAGCGAATGGGGTTGCGGCAAATAATATTTATTTCCGCAAGATATCGCGTTTCATCTGGAACGTGCGCGAGTTATTCGCCACCACTCAAGCCGTTTGGGATGTGTATGTGACCAACCCCCTTCCCATTCTTGGTGACCCTGAGCCAATTCAATAGACTTTATTAACTCAACCCGAATCGTTTTGTTAAACCCTTTATAAAATGGGTTTCAAACTCTCCGCCCACGCGCGGATGGCGTTCCAATCGCGGTGGTCGCCGCGTGGGAAGATGCCCAAGGCAACGGTCAGACGCAGCATGAGGGTATCCCAGTTGAATGGTAGTTTGTTGAAGTCCAGCATTCCGGCAAAGAGCCCTTCGCTTAGCGGTCTGACCTGCGCGCGCACAGGCTCGACCCATTTTGCCACCGCCGAACGATATTGTTCGCTGTTTGACATAGCCAGTGTAATGCACACCGTAAACTCAGCAAAACGCTTCTGCGCCAATTCTGCCCGATGAGTCTTTATAAATTCCATTGCCTCCGGAAGCCATTTAGAGCCGCGGATGGCACTGCCCGCAACAACTGCCTGATACGGGGAAAGCTCTTTCACTTCATTCATCGGGATCACATCCACGAGTGTGCCGTTTTCGGCGAGAGTTTTGCCGATAGCTTCGGCCACGCCCGCAGTGGAACCCGCGCGGCTGGCGTAGGTGACAAGGATTTTGCTGTTCATTGGATTTCCTTTTGGGGGACAAACGTAAACATGCGTTTAAGCGCCATATCCCAGACAAGATCGCGCAAATACATAATAACCAGATTGCTAGGGAAAGCAACACCTGCAAGATAGCGCGGCTTCGGGTTGGAAGACTCAATTGCCCGCTGGACAACTTTGGATACAACATCCGGACCCGGCTCCTGCTGGCGCATCGACTCCGCAAACTCATCGCTCTTTTGGTATAAGGGCTGATAAGGTGATTTTTTATTTGAAAGAATATCCCGCCCATGTGATTGGGCGGTTTCGTCAAATTGAGTTTTGATTGCTCCTGGTTCAATGGAAATAACATGAATGCCAAAAGGCGATAATTCCAAACGCAAAGCGTCGTTCAGCGCTTCAAGCGCAAACTTCGTGGCGGAGTAGGTGCCGTTCGCAGGCGTGGACAACTTTCCCCCAATCGAACTGATGTTGATAATGCGCCCTGCTTTTTGTTCCCGCATGTGTGGAGCAACGGCGCGTATCATGCGTAGAACCCCAAACACATTGACATCGAATACTTGCTGTGTTTGTTCATCGGGGATTTCCTCCAACGCGCCGCGTATGGCATATCCCGCGTTGTTAACCAAAAAATCAATTTGCCCAAATTGACTGAATGTTTGGGCAACGGCATTATTGACTGAATCCGATTGGGTAACATCCAGCGGCAATTTTAAAGCACATTCAAGGTCATCCATAGTTTCCGTTTTTCTGGCGGTGGCTACAACGGTATAACCCAATTGAGTCAATCGTTGAGCGAGGTCGCGCCCGATTCCCGTTGAACAGCCTGTAATCAAAACGACTTTAGACATTTTCCACTTCCTTTTTCTGTGTTGTTTGTTTTCTCGCCATGAAATAAATCACAATCCCTGCGGTGAGCAGGAAGAGATCGAAAACAGTCATAAAGAGAAAGCCACCCCCAGAATTTTCAAGACCCAAACCGACTTGTGGCGAACCGTCAAATAAAAGCGGGAGGTTGGAGTGCATGAGGAAGTCCAAAATCCAGTGACTAAAGACCACCAGCCCGATCACGCCGCTTGTCCGGCGGTCTCGATAGAAAAGGAAGGCAATGGCGGCGGCCGTAATTGCCCAGATCACGGACATGAAAACCCCATGCGACCATGGATTTGAAACGGGCGTCAGATATTTGACCCCCTGAGTAAAATCCATGCCTGTAATGACCGCTTTTGGCTCGATACCGGCAGAGGAGAACAAAAAATACAGAATATCGTTTGTTTCCCCCGCTATTAATAAGACCCAGAGCGGTACTTTGGGAGTGACTGGCTTTGCTGCAAACGCAGGCGCAAGGTGACCTATTCCTGACATTGTATTAACCTGCCTGTTTTGCAGCTTGAAAGAGTCTGATCGTGAACATGATCATCCATGCCATAAGCAGCAATCCGCCGGGCATGGCGAAAGCGGTTGCCATATCTTTTACGCTGGGAGAGAAAGTCACCAAAGCGATATAGAACATCATTAGGACGCTTCCGATCATTCCCATGTAGGAATTTGCCTTGCTAAAGACCTTTCCCGTGAGCATGGCAAACGACATGACCAGTCCCGCGAGGTTTGGCAGGATAAAACTGAAGAACGCTCCCAAACTGCCATGCGCTCCCCTTGCAAGCATGGCTTCGCCTGCGGCGGCAAGCAAGGTCTTCTGTGACTCTGTCGTCGCGGCGGCATATTTATGGCTCAGTTCAAGCATGGGCAGGGCTGAATTTGCTGCGACAAAGACCGTCGTGCCTACCAGAAAGACGATCAGGGCAAGCAGGGCATACGCGCTGTTTGTTTTGCGCTGGACGGCATACAGCGCAAAATAGCCAGGAATAAAGAATATTTGATTGACAGTATTCAACAGGTCGAGGTTATAAAGACCGAGCCAGGGATTCGCTTGAAACTGCGTGAACCTTTCCGCGGCTGTTTGCGGCAGCGCGGATAAGTTGCCGCCTGTCACGTTACCGATGATCACGTCGAGCGTTACCCCGATCAATGTGATCACGGTGAAAACGCCGCCTACTATATAAGTGCTCCGCCATTGGGTTTCTGCGTTTTCACTTTCCGCCGAACTTTGTTTAGTTGTAGACATGTATTTCCTCTCCTTCTGATATTGAGACAACCGTCACAATATACTACCGAGGGAGATTGTACGGAAGTGAGGTTTATATAGATTTCATCTTTCTGATCACTTATTTTTTCAGGTAATTATCTTTGAACTACTTGCAATACATAAGCAAGTCCTGAGATCACAAGACATAGCCAAACCAAAACAATGATAATTGCGGCTGTTCGATTTACAGGCTTTCCTTGACGTATGATTTCCTGTGCTTTTTCCCTGCTTTCGTTCATTACATTTTTCGGGATCATGGACGATGCCAGCTTAATTCCAAGAGGGATCAAAACCAGATCATCCAGATGCCCGATGATAGGGATAAAGTCTGGAATTAAATCTATTGGGCTAAAAGCATATCCGACAACGCAGGCGGTAAATACTCTCGCATACCAGGGGACTCTAGGGTCCTTATATGCCAGATATAAAGCATAGACTTCAATTTTGAGTTCCCTTACTCGTTGTCTCCACTTTGCGGGAAATTCATTCATATTAGCGGGGAGATTGTCCCATCATGAGCGCTACATTTTGCCAGATGATCCCAGCCACCATTGATACGATCACGAACGATAAGACCATAAAAAACAAGCGGCGCAAATTCGGTTCAGCGAATCCGTGACCTGCCACTGCACCCGCAATCCCAAACTCAGCCGTTTGATCAAGAAACCATCCCAGCAAAAGGAGCGGAGAGGCGGTTGAAATTGAATACAACCCAAGAATAAGAGAACCCCATGTGAGCGCGCCCAGTTGAAGGCCGAAGAGCGCACCTTTTTTCCAGCCTTGCAGGTCAAGCCTGCTCATCAGCCAGATCAACAGAAACGCCAAGCCTAAAAAGGACAAATATCCAAGCGGAATTAATTTAAATGCGCGTTCCAAGGGCAGCAGGAACGCGCTTTCTTTTGCATACAGGGGAGCAAGCATACCAGCGTGCAGGAAGAAATCAAAGCCGATCATGGATAACCACGCCAGTAAAGTCAGTTTGATGTAAAACCCCACAAGCAAGAACTGGTCATTATTGTTGTTCATGGTTTTGATACTCCGTCAACATTGTCCATTGACACGACCTTGCGTGTGAGAAGATCTGTCACTTGTGGATTTTGTGGGGACTTGCGACTCTTTTGTAATACCAATATTTTCTCTGGCACAAAGATGACAGTCATCTAACTTTTTGGAATCCTTCTGCGGGAAAGAGCCATTGTTTAAGCATAATGTAAATTCGTTCTAATGGGGTATATACTCAAACTTCAAGATTGAAGAAAATAGAATCTAAATTAACTGTAACATCAGCCGCTTGCTGTAGTGATGTGCTAAAACCATCTGATAAAGCCCCAACATATGCATGCTTGCCATGACTAATAACTTCGTTCAACACAGGAGAAAAGTCGCCGTCTCCTGAAATTAGATATACAGCATCAATGGTATCTCTGTGAATGTGAGTTAAGATGTCAATTGTCATTTGTATATCTACCCTTCTTGATTTATAAGTTTTTAGGGGTTTCTTAAAAACAACAGGATAAAGTTTGTTAATACTGCCGGGACCAGAAGAACTCACACTTAAACTTTTCATTTCATTGATAGTGTTCTCAATTTTGGGGTCATCGCCAACTATTGATGTATAGTAATAAGCACGGATTACTCTATACATACCAGGTATTTGTAAATTAATTGCCCAGACATATTCATCTTGTTTATGAAACGTATTGAGACTAGGTCGCAAAGCTCTGTTCTGTATCATTGCTTGATAGCGGAAAACTAGATTTTCTCCATCTACAAAGATCATCATTCTTGGACGTTCATTCATAACTGGCATGAGTAACCTCGCTTTGTAGAATTATTATTCAAAAGCCTTTCAAAAGAACACCACACCACTAATTCCATTCCTCTTGTAAATTTCTAGCAGGAAACAATCATGGAGGAAGTCTTCCTGTTATCTGCCTGATTGTCTTGCAAATAAAAGTACAACCAAAATCGAAATGAGATCAATTACGAGTAATACCCATTTAAGGGGAGTCAGTACAATCGGCATGGACTTCAAGAGTTCGATTCCAATTGCCATCAATTGTGTAAAAATAAATATCCCTGTATGAGAAATGACGACATAGCGCCAGGTACTCAACTTCTTGTTTTTTTGCCTTGCCCGCTGAACATAAGTCTCATACCCAAGACCAATGGGTACTGTTTCCAAATTCTCGCGGATATAAGTCGCCAGGTCTCGGATGCGAAGATCATTCTGTGCCCATGCGATGGCAAGGAAAGCGGCCAGGGGAGGATAGATCATGGCGACCGTATCGGTTGACAACCCAAAGCTTAAGAAGATACCCGCCAGTGTCAGGGTGATGGATATGATCTGCTGTCGAAGTTCGATCCTTTTTAGAATCTCACCCCTCAAGGAGTTGTACTCCAAATCAACGCCATGTAGATCAGTTGTCTTGTTTGTTTTGGATGGCATGACATACTCCGCTTGTATTTTGAGCTTTCCATACCTCTTTCGGATCTCCGGCAGGAAATAAGTGTTGATATTTAAAGACTTCCGAGCCTTTTTATAATCGGTTTATTTCAGCCAGAAATCAGGACTATTTTAGATGAACCACACCTATAATTTTCCCGTTTGTTCCTGAATATTTATTCTTGAAATCAGAAATCGAATTACTTACTCTCAAATTGCCTGGGTCGAAACTGTCTGAGTAATATATTTTTCCATTGATGATCGCATCTATTAACATGACATGTCCGTAGCCGCCGCCTTCTGGATTCTTTTCGAAGGAAACCACAATGTTATAAACGGGCTTATTGTTATTTGCTTTTATTAAAGCCTCAAGATTTGGATATTTGACTTGATTCGAAGCTCCGTAAATATTGGCATACCAATCCTTCCCGTTAAGCGGTGAGTTGGTACTAAAAAGAACATTCCTGCCCAGGTTGTATTTAATGTGAACGTAAGTGTACCAAGTACAATTTATTCCTGAAAGTCCTCCTTTGGGAAAAGAACCTGTCCTGTTATTTTTAGCTGTAAACTTTTGAGTTGCGGAGTATCCCGACATCGCCGCCTTGAAGGAACTCATTTTATTTGTGGTTGCTTTTATCAATGGCGTCGGCTGAATTATTTCATACGAAAAAGATCCAACAGGGCTAACCGACCTCAGAATATTATTCATATCAAGAGCAATTGCCTTTATGGTTTTATTTCCAGCAAGAGGGATCGGACTTGTATATTTCTTTCCATGAGTAATTTGAAGCGTAATGAACACTCCTGGAATCCTCCTCGCCACAGGCGTTGTGCCATCAGTAGTGTAAACAATGGCGGTTCCCATATTGTTTGGCGTAAAAAGAACTACGCTGATTCCATTATCGGCATAATAAACCCCTGAACGTTTATCGGCATCAACGGATAATGCAGATGTGGTCGCAGCAGGATTTGAGAACACAGAAGAACTAGCTCCGTCTGCTTTTGCAGGGAATGAATTCACACACAAGAAAATTGCCAGCAACGACACAGTGATGAATTTTTTGATTCTTGATGACATGTTTTCTCCTTTTATCGAACCAAAGGTATACGCCTAATCTTACAGATTACAACCTTTACTTCCCATACCTCTTTCTTATCTCTGGCAGGAAATAATCATCGAAGAATCTGTCCACATCGTAATCGGGCTTCCAGTTCCAATCTTTGCGGGCGAGAGAGTCATCCACATCTTCGGGCCACGAGTCGACGATGCCCTGTCTACGCGGATTGGCTTCGAAGGTGATCTTCGCATCGGGAAAGGATTTCAACGCGCGCTGACGGAACTCGTCCGCGCTGATGGCGAAGGCCGCAATGTTATAGATGTTATTGGAAAGCTTTTCACGTGGCACATCCATGAGCATGAGCAAAGATTTAATCGCGTCCGGCATGGCCATGAACGAAATTTTCGTATCTGCGCGCACGAAGCATGAATAGGGTTTGCCTTGTGCCGCAGCGTGGAGCATCTCCGGGCCGTAGTCACTCGTGCCGCCACTGGGCAATGTAAAGGCGCTGATCAGCCCGGGGAAGCGGATCGCTCTAAAGTCCAGCATGACCGGTGGTTTTTCATCCAAATGTTTCTGACCGAAATATTTACTGTAATACATCCCCAGTTTTTCACAATATAATTTATTGCATCCGTACATGGTGTGCGGCGTGTTCCAATCTTCCTCTTTTACCGCGCCCGCTTTGATCTTCTCTTCGATGTTCGACATTCCATACGCGGCGATGGAACTCGGGAATAAGAACTTGACAGCCTTCTTATATTTTTCGGAGCGATAAGCCGCCATCATCAGCAATTGCATTGTGCCTTCCACGTTGATGCGATGCGCCTCTTCCGTGGCCACCTCGGCCTTCGATGAAAGCGATGCCGCGAGATGAAAGATAATATCGAAATCGTAATCGTAAAAAGTTTTGATCTTGTAAACCAGGTCCCCTTGTACATGTTCTGCTGAAAGATTTTTGATCGAATCCGGCAGCGGCATAAAATCCGCTGTGACTATTCGATACCCGCCCCGCTTCGCCAGCCCCTGCACCAATGCCTGCCCAATTTCACCACATGCGCCAGTCACAAGCACTTGCTGTTCGCTCATGTTTAGCTCCTTATATGCTAGAATGAAGTTCACGTTATTTTACGACACAATCCATGAAAACCTGTCATCAAACATATATGATGTTTCTAATGTCATTGCGAAAGTTTATGTCGTTGCGAGGAGGGCGCACTTCCCGACGAAGCAACCTCCTATTAATGAGGAGATTGCTCACCTGCACTGCAACAAACGCTGTGCGGCGCATGTGTCGGTCTGTCGCCCTCGCAACGACATTGCTTATAACTTCCTGTACAGCATTAGACTCGATCAACGCGACTCCGACCCCTGCTCCCACTGCGACAGAAACCCCGCTTCCTTCCCCGACCATAGATTGGTTCCCGCCATCAGAGACTCCTACGCGGGAAGTTTTTCCCACCAACCCGCCCACCCCTGAAATGCGACCCGGCCTCGGCGCAACCATTCTCACAGACGATTTCTCGACTTCAACTCTATGGGATATCGCCGCATCCGATGAAGCCAGCGCAGGCATTGACAGCAACAGCCTGCTCATTGCCGCGCAAAGCGGAGTCTACATGACCAGCCTTCGCCATGACCTGGTGCTGGATGATTTTTACGCTGAGATCACCGCCCGCACAAGCCTGTGTCGCGGCAATGATGACTATGGAATCCTCGTCCGCGCGAATGGTGGGACGTATTATCGCTTTGCCCTATCTTGTAATGGAAAGGTCCATGCAGATAGAATGAATAACGGCATCCGCGTGACCCTGCAACCAGCCATCCTCAGCGGTGACGTGCCTTCGGCCGCGCCGGGAGAGGTCCGCATTGGGGTATGGGCGGTCGGCAGAGAGATGCGCCTCTTCCTGAACGGTCATTATCAATTTAGCCTCAGGGAGGCAAGTTTCCCACGCGGAACTCTCGGAGTCTTTGTCAACTCGGCCGGTGAGACAGCCACCATCGTTTCGTTTTCTGACCTCGTGATCCAAAATGTGGATTATGTTCTACCGACCCCAACGTCATTTCCATAGATTTGCGACCCTTCGACTTGCTCAGGGCAGGTTTTGATTGGTGATAGTGAATCTAAGGGTGTGTAATATATAATTCCCCTCACCCGCCAGCCATGTCTTTGCGAGGGCGCTTTTGCTCTGTGCCCGAAGCAATCCCCTCGCTGATGCGGAGATTGCTTCGCCGCCAAAGACCAAGAGCGGCGGCTCGCAACGACATCGCGAGAAGTTAATTGTTTACGGACCCTAAAATATTTGGCGGGTAAATAAAAATGATCAACTCTTCAAACTTCATCCATCTCCCCTATACTCCCGATCTCACCGAAGGCGGAATTGCGTACGCGCTGCGTTCGTTGATCTATTCATTTGACCATAACTCTGTCTATGACCGTCTGCGACGGGTGGTGGCGGAAGCGGTGGTTGAACTGGCTTTTCGGCGTTATTTGTCCCAGCAAGATATTCCCTTTGAAGTCATGTCTGCTGCGCCGTTCACCGACCCGCATAAATTCAACGTCACCCTGGGCGGGCATCGCTGTGACATCAAGTCCTTTCTTATTTCACATCGCGATCAAATTGCGGAAATGCGCCGTGATCCGAATGTGGTGCTGAACGCGCCTGCGTTAGTGCCGTCTGACCATCATATGGTTGATGGATATTCGGACCATGATCTGTATCTGTTCGCCTTTCTTTCAGGTGTAATTGCTGCTTCGCAGAACGATCTTAAGAAGACCATTGAAACAAAACAGCCGCATTACCTCATCCACGCCATGCCGGAGAATTGGCGCAAACCGTCAAAATGGAATCCGCTTGGGGCGCTGGTCTTGAAATCTGAATCAGAGGAGGAAATGCTTGTCGAAGTCAGCGGGCAGGATGAGGGTCACGGGTTTCTGACGCGGCTGGTGAATCTGCCGGCGAAGACCCGCGTCACTGTCGAGGAAAATTTTTATTCGGTCACGTCTGTCCATGTCAAGAATATGCCTTCGGCGCGGTTGGGAATCTATTGCCCCGCTTACAAGGAAACGCATGTCATCCCGCCGCTGGATTGGGGGAATATTTGGGTGTATGGTGTTGAGATCATTCTGGCGGGTTTTATTTCGCGCGGAGAGTTCCGTCAGCGCGCAAGGATGATCGCACCGAATTCACGCGTTTTCCAATACGATCATACCAAGACAAAAAACCTGGCTGTGCCGGTTTCAAACTTGAATCCATTGCAGGATCTGTTCGCGCGCGTGAGGGAATGGGAGGCGGGAGCGCATAATTGACCAGTAAATCGGCGCAGTTTTTCCCTTGCGGATTTATTTTTAACGTACTATCATGAAATACACAGTATCGCATAACTTGGTAAACAAAAGTTGCATTTTTTACTCGAAATTTTCTACAAAAATTTTATTACTTATGAGACAAGCGATGGAACATGGAATCTACAAATAGCCCACAACCCAGCATGAAAACGGCACGAAAGACCGCCTCAAAAACGCGAAGTGTAAACGCCTTTGGAAGCACATTGGGCGTTGCGATCCTGGTCGCGACACTCTTCACGGCATGGACGCCGACCAGCCTTTTCTCGGGGAATTTGCAGAAGCAATTTCAATTATTTTTCTCGCCTCAACCCGGACCGAATATCATAGCTTCCACGCCCCAGCCGCAGCTACGCATCGGCATTGTGGCCGGGCATCGCGGCAATGACTCTGGCGCAGTCTGCTATGACGAAAATGGGAATGTCACGCTGACGGAAGCGGACATCAACTATGAGATCGCCGACCTCGTCAAGAAGAATCTCGTGGATGCGGGCTATCAAGTGGACCTGCTCAACGAGTTCGATACGCGCTTGAACGGGTTTCGCGGTGTGGCGCTCGTGTCCATCCATAATGACTCATGTGAGTATGTAAACGATGAAGCCACTGGCTTCAAAGTGGCATCGTCTCTTGAGACTCACGATTTCAACCGCGCACAACGCCTGACTGCCTGTCTTGCGGATCGTTATGGAAAGGCAACCGGTTTGCCCTTCCATGCGGGCAGTATCACCATTGACATGCGCGATTATCACGCCTTCTCGGAAGTTGACCCGAACACGATCACCGCCATCATCGAAACCGGATTCCTGAATCTGGACCGTGAGATTCTCACCAACCGGACAGACCTTGTGGCGCAGGGCGTCACGAATGGAATTTTGTGCTTCGTCAATAATGAGAATGTGGCGCCAACGCCAATCCCATGAGTAAAGAAACTGTTCCTCCGCGCAGAAAATTTTTATATCCGGTGCTGATCATTTTATTGATCTGCGCTGTGGTCGCAGTCGCGGCATGGACAGCCACCTCCTCGCCAGCACTGGGGTTTAACGTCACCGCCACGCCAACTCATTCAAATCCGTTTGCACTCGTGGAACTTATCAAGCCTACTTATACGGCCACATCCACACCAACCCCGACCGCCATCCCCACGAATACGCCTGAGCCGACCGCAATTGCCGAGATCATCGGGGGAGACACTTATCAGAATCCAGATCAGTCACCGGCACAAACTTATACCGGAAATAAATATATTCTGGTGGATATTTCAGAACAGCACATGTATGTCTATGAAGGCGATACGGTGGTTTACAGTTGGGTCTCATCCACTGGCATGAATAACGCCACCCGCGTCGGGTTGTTCAGCGTGCTGGATAAGATCCCAAGCGCATACGGCGCAACCTGGAATATCTGGATGCCGAACTGGCTTGGCATTTATTATTCGGGACATTTGGAAAACGGGATCCATGCCCTGCCCATTTTGTCGAATGGCGCAACTTTATGGGAAGGCTATTTGGGCGTGCCGATCTCTTATGGATGCGTAGTGCTTGGCACTTACGAATCGCAAGTGCTTTATGACTGGGCAGAAATTGGCGTTCCCGTTGAAATTCAACGATAGAATTTGTAATGCGATATTCATGTTGCCTTGCACCGCAAGGCGATATAAATGTGTGCTATGAGTATTACTTTATCGAAGGTGACTTATGAATGATCGTGCCCGTGAAGCTTTATCGTATGCCCGCCAGGCTCTGAAAGATGGAGAGATGGCGGAAGCGCGCGTTTGGGCGGAGCGGGCTGCGAAACTCGCTCCTCAAAGCGAGGATCCGTGGCTGGTTCTGGCCGCGGTGGGGAGTCCGCGCGAAAGTGTGGATTATCTTCGCAAGGCCTTGGAGTTGAATCCAACCAGTCCGCGCGCGATAAAGGGAATGGAATGGGCAACGAAAAGACTCGGACAGAGTCCCGAGGCGGAGGTCAGCCCGCAGAGACAGGAGCAGGCCAAGGTCACGCCTGAAGCGCCGACTCAATTGCCAGAAAAAAATGTCAGTGAGAAAAATCCCAAGAAGCGCAATCTCCTCCTTCCCATCCTGTTGATCGTAACGGGCTGTGCCGTCTTTTTGTTTGCGGCCTGGTCGGCGGTGAATTCGCCGGTGATGGCTTCCATTTTGAATATGGCTGTGCAGAAAGCCGTTCAACAGCCCGTGCATTTGCAATCGTTCGCGGAGGTGGACATTGCCAAGCCGGTTGCGTTGAATGCGACTGCCATCTCACAGCCGGGCATTCAGGGGATCGAACGAACTTCAACATTCATTCCAAACTTTACCGTTGTCCCGATGAATACACAGGGAATTCAGGCGGTGATCGTTCCAGATAATACACAGCCTGTCAGTGCTGGGATTGTCCCGGCGAATACACAGGTTGTTTCAGTGAACACTCCGGTTGAGTCAACGCCTGAGGCGACGAGTGTGCCCGGCGCGGTGTATGCCGAGATCGTGGCAGATACTCCAACATCTGAATATGTTGCGCCGACGGATGTGCCTTATGTCCCTCCATCCACAGTGGGTGACGGCGAACATTGGATCGATGTTGATCTTTCACAACAGCGCGTCTACGCTTATGCGGGCGATACTGTTGTGAATTCATTCCTTGTTTCCACAGGGGTGTGGAGCACGCCCACGGTAACGGGTCAATTCCATGTTTGGATCAAACTGCGTTCGACAGACATGTCTGGCCCGGGATATTATCTGCCCGACGTTCCTTACACTATGTATTTCTATAAAGGCTATGGATTGCACGGCACGTATTGGCATAGTAATTTTGGCACGCCCATGAGTCATGGCTGCGTGAACCTCGCCACACCGGATGCGGAGTGGTTGTATAATTTCTCGTCCGTTGGAACTTTAGTGAACGTACATTACTAAAAAATAGTTGGCTGGTCTGCTGGTCTACTAGTCAACTAGTCCACCAGCAGACCAGCAGACTAATTGACTAATGACTTTATTATCGCGGCGAGACTTTTTGAAGCTGAGCGGGTTAGGGCTGGCAGGTTTGTTTGCGCCCCCGCTCAATTTTGTTAATGACGATCCCTTTATCGGACAGCAGGGACGCGTGACCACGCGCATGATCTGGATGTATGACCGTCCGGCCTATGATGCCACGCAGGTCAAAATATGTCAGCGTGATGTGGTGGTGAACATCACCAACACCGCCATCAGCGATGACGTGACCGCTCACAACCGCGTCTGGTATGAGATCAATAACGGGGAAGGCTATTTATATTCCGGGAACATCCAACCCGTACGAACTATCCTGAATTCGCCGCGCGCAGAAATTCCCAAAGAGGGAGCGCTGGCCGAGGTCAGTGTGCCATATACAGATGCACATGAAGCCGCCGATAAAACCTCCAAAGTGGGTTACCGCATGTATTACGAGACCACGCACTGGGTCATGTCCGCGACAACGAATCAGGTTGGTCAGATGTGGTATCAGGTGCGGGACGATAAATGGAATAAGTTGTACTATGTCCCCGCTGAACATATCCGCATTATGACGGCGGAAGAACTTGCTCCGATCACACCGGAGATCACAAATAAAAAAATAGAAGTGCGCCTGAACGATCAGATCACGATTGCCTACGAAAATAATTCGCCGGTGTTCGTCTGCCCGGTTTCAACGGGCGGACTCCTGCGCATTGGCAAATACACCACGCCGGACGGGGACTTCATCACATATTACAAGCGACCCTCGCGCCACATGGCACGCGGTGACATTGCCTCCAGCGGGTTCGATCTGCCCGGCGTGCCGTGGGTGCAATACATTACCGAAAGCGGCATTTCATTCCATGGTACTTTCTGGCATAATGACTTCGGACGTCCGCGCTCGCATGGATGTATTAATCTCTCCATGCAGGCTGCAAAATGGTTATACCGCTGGACTTCTCCGCAAGTGCCGAGAAATAAAGAGTACACTCACGGTTTCGTTGGAACTAATGTGCAGATCGTAGTGTAAGATACCTGATTGGATAAATCGTCCGCACCTCACAATATGACAATCTCTCAACTTTCCCGCCGTGACTTTTTAAAACTTTCCGCTTCGAGCGCACTCGTATTTGTTCTCTCCGAAATGGGCATTGACCGCGCCTTGGCCGCTCCGCCGACCTCGCAGGGGCGCATCATCTGGAGCGGCGTCCCGCTTTATGACGCGCCCAATCTGAGTGCGAAACAACTTCATCTCTTCGGTATAGATAAGGTAGTTGAACTTAAATCTGTAGTCGAAGGTGAAGCGGGTTATGGCAACCCGTTCAATAAGGCCTGGTTTGAACTGGATGGCGGCTACACCTACTCAGGCTGGGTCCAGCCTGTTGAAACGATATATCAAAAGCCGGTTTATGAAATTCCCCTTGTTGGGCAGCTCGGCGAGATCACCGTGCCGATGAGCCTCACTTATGTTGACCCATACGTCTATGCCAAGAACGCGCACCGACTATATTACGAGACCACGCATTGGGTGAAAAAAGTGGTGGTGACGCGCGAAGAAAAAAGCATTTGGTATGAGATCTATGACGAGGTGTTCAAGAAATCGTTTTATGTCCCATCCTATAACATGCGTCTCGTCCCTAACGAAGAGTTGACCATGCTCTCCCCTGAAGTTCCCGCCGCCGACAAATTGATCCATGTAGACCTTAAGGCGCAAATGGTCACGGCTTTTGAAGGTGAAAAACAGGTCTTCTCTGAACGCTGTTCCAGCGGACAGGAAGGAACGGATACGCCAACCGGCGAATTCTCAACCTATCATAAAGGAGCATCCATTCACATGACCAACGATCAGGGGGATGCTGTGGTAACAAATGTTTATAGTCTGGCAGGTGTGCCATGGTGTTCATTCTTTACAGGGCTGGGTCATGCATTCCACGGAACCTATTGGCATAATGATTACGGCCGTCCGCGCAGTCACGGGTGTGTGAACCTGCCGTCAGCGGCATCCAAATGGTTATTCCGCTGGACCAACCCACTGGTCCCGGTTGAAACGGAATATTTGAATTTGCCCGATCAAGGGACGAGAGTCCAGGTCGTTTAGTTGATTCATAAAAAGGAGAAATCATGAATCTAATCTTTCAATCCAATCAGTATTTACTCAAGCGTCAGGTTTTTGCGTTGACAGGCAAGTTCCGTTTTTATAACCCAGCCGGAAACCTTGTTCTGTTCAGCGAACAAAAGATGTTCAAACTGCGTGAGGACATCCGCGTGTTCTCCGATGAAAGCAAAACGCAGGAAGTGTTGATGGTTAAGGCGCGTCAGATCATTGATTTTTCTGCGGCCTATGATGTAGTGGATAGCACCACAGCGCAGAAGGTCGGCGCGCTTCGCCGCAAGGGACTCGCGTCCATGCTGCGCGATGAATGGGAGATCCTCGATGTGGACGATCAAGTGGTCGGATCGTTGTTTGAAGACAGCATGGGGCTGGCCTTGGTACGCCGCTTCCTCAGCAACCTTGTTCCGCAGAATTACGATATCACTATGGGCACTGACCGCGTGGCGGACTTGAAACAAAACTTCAATCCATTCACCTATGAGTTGAATTTGGATTTCAGCATGGACGTTAATCACCGCCTCGACCGCCGCCTTGGAATTGCGGCCGGAATACTCTTGGCCGTAGTTGAGGGGAGACAGAGTTAATAGAATGCCAAACCAACCCCTCTTTGCCGGACTTGTAATAGATGAAGCTGGCCGCCCGGCGGAATCCGCTTTCATTGGGAACGAACCCTGCTACGTTGTGGATGATTCGGGGTTCCGCCGTCACATCCCTGCTGAACAGGTGGACCGTGTGGTGCTGGCGCAAATGGCTGAGATGATGAAAGGCAGTGAAGACCTCATTTCAGAGCAAACCGCCAAAATGCTTGGGCAGGAAGACCCGTTCTCCAAAGCGATCATCGAGCAGCAACTCAAACATATTGACAAACAATTCGAAACGCTGATGCAGACCGGCATTCCCGAAGATATGCGTGCTTACCTTGGCATGATGGGGTTCAAGGTCATCATCAACTATCACGGCGAAGTCCTGCGCGTGGAACAGCCCGGGCGCGCCAGCGATGATGAGGGTGGTGAATAAGATTATTGTGTCATGCTGAGGGGCGTTTGTTGCCCCGAAGCATCTCGGTTACTGGAGTAGCGAGACCCTTCGCTCCGCTCAGGGAGTCACTATGGGTGTCTAATCTGCGGATACATGTTAACAGTTGGAACAATAATTGGTGATAGAATACTTGAAAAATAAAAGGCCCTGATGGGCTTTTTATTTGTACGAATAACTTGCAAGGATGAACTCTATTCAATGAAATATAACTTTCAACTTTTCTGGCGCACCTTCTATCGCTCCTTCTTCGACGCAAAAAACACCACCGCCCGCCTCACCCAAAAACGCTTAATCTTCCTTCTGTTATTCTATACAGTTTGGCCGCTTGGCTCGCTTGTGCATTGGTTTTTCTTTTGGCTGGACGACATCCTTTTCCCCGAATATAAAAATCACCCCATCGAAAAACCACTCTTTATCCTCGGCAATTTGCGGAGCGGATCAACCTTCCTGCACCGCCTGCTTTCACGCGATACCCAGACTTTTACCAGCTTAACCACGTGGGATATTTATCTGACCCCATCGGTCACACAAAAGAAGATGACGCAATTCTTTGCGCGGCTCGATACAAAGTATTGCAGCAACACTTTCCATAAACTGCTCCACAAAATAGATGACGCCACGCTCGGCAAAATAAAGATCCATCCCATTTCATTCTTCCAGCCCGAAGAGGATGAAAACATCCATCTGCACATTTGGGACGGCTATTTCGTCACCTTCCTTTTTCCCTTCATGGACGAGATGCCGAATTATCAGCATTTCGATGAAGCGCTTAGTCCCGAGCATAAACGCCGCATCATGACATTTTATAAATCCATGATCCAGCGTCACATGTATGTAACGGGGAAGAAATATTTCGTGGCGAAGAACCCAGCTTTCAGCGCAAAGATCGAAACGGTCACTGAGTTTTTCCCCGATGCACGTATCATCTATCTTGCCCGCAATCCATTAGACATGCTCCCGTCTACAGTTTCGTGGATCAATTATGCACGGCGTCAATTCACCGATCCTGTGGAAGGATTCCATTACATAGACGAGATCGTGGACATGACCAAACACTGGTACAGTCACCCGCTTAATTATTTGGATGCGCATCCTTCGCCCCGACACTTGATCATGAAATACGATGATCTGATCCAGCGCCCCGAGCATGTCATCCGCGCGTTCTATGAACAGTTTGGCTATCCCGATAAACCCGGTCTGCCCGTCATCATTGACCAGGCTGTGAAAGAAACAATGACCTTTAATAGCGACCACTCTTATTCATACGAAGAAATGGGATTCACCCGCGAGCAAATTATTGAAATGTACCCCGAGATCTTCAAGCGCTTCAATTTTGAAACACGTGAACAGATGGTTAATCAAAACATGAAAGCGGAAATAACATAACCTTTGCCATTACAAGCGATTGCTCACCGCACTGGCCGCGTAGCGCGGCGCAAGTGTCGCCGCCAAAATGAGAAAGCGGCAGCTCGCAATGACCGATGAATGTATAGAAAAACATGAAGCACCCCGAATCTCATAAAAAGGAGAGGAAGGGGGGCGGATGAGAAAGCCAAAGAAGACTGAGAGCGAGACGTAAACGATAAAGCGGAGCTGGAGTATCCCGGCTCCGCTTTCCCGTTCGGTGACAAA
>JACRMH010000024.1 GCA_016219545.1 Chloroflexota bacterium
AACGCACGGCGGGGGTATCCACACCAGTTGAGTCTCTGGCAGATGGAAGTCAGCCGGACGCGGGTGTTTCGTGACTCTGAACAGGGTTGGGCTTTGGTCGAGAATTTGATCCGTGATAATCTCGACCTGGGCCGCCCGGATCGGGTCAGCCTGATCTTCGAACGCAAGGTGACTAAGGAGTCATGTAAAAACATCTTCCGTGTTTTGAATAACGAGACCGAAAGGCGAGTAAAATAGAAAACTGATCTCACTCTTAACTTGGGAGTACCCAATGCCGATCTCAGGAATTTATATCTGTCAGTGCGCGAACTGCCAACAGTCAGGAGAACATCCTGACAAGCACCATCACCACCAAATGAACCTATTGCTCAGCCGATTGGATGAACAACAACGCCGCTGGTATGTGGCCATTGAAGCGAACCATCTTGGTCATGGAGGCGTCCACTTGCTATCGCAAATCACCGGACTCGATGAAAAAACGATCCAACGCGGGCAACAGGAATTGGAACACGAACTATCAGATCGCCCGAGTGACCAGATACGGTCAGCGGGCGGTGGGCGTCCCCCGGTTGAAAAAAAGACCCGACGATAGAATCGGCACTGCACGAAATGGTGTTGCCGGAAACGGCGGGCGATCCGATGAGTGAGCAGAAATGGGTGCGAAGCAGCTTGCAACAGTTGAGCGATAAATTAAAAGGCATTGGACATTCGGCGTGCCCAAAGACTATCGGGCGTTTGTTGAGAAAGAAGAATTACTCGCTCAAAGCCAATGACAAACGGTTAGCCGGTTCGCAACATCCTGACCGCAACACCCAATTCGAGTACATTGAAGATCAGAAACAGACCTTTTTGAGCATGGGCTGGCCGATTGTCAGTCTGGACGGCAAAAAGAAAGAGTTGATTGGCAACTTCAAAAATGCCGGACACTCGTGGTGTTTGGAAGCTGAGAGGGTCAATGATCACGACTTTGAATCGGCGTCGCTCGGCAAAGCCGTGCCATATGGCATTTACGAGGTGAACCACAATCGCGGTTATGTCTACCTGGGACAATCGGCTGATACCGCCGAGTTCGCAGTGGATATGCTGTCCCGTTGGTGGCAGGAATTTGGACGGCATGAATTTCCTACTGCGCCTTGCTTGTTGGCGCTCTGTGATTGCGGCGGCAGTAATAGTTATCGTTCGCGCTTGTGGAAAGCACAGTTGCAAGAAAAAATGGCCGATGCGCTGGGAATCGATGTCATGGTGTGTCACTATCCTACGGGAGCTTCTAAATGGAACCCGATTGAGCATCGTTTGTTCGGTCCCATTAGTGTCAATTGGGCTGGCAAACCCTTACGCACTTTTGAAACAATGTTGGCTTGCATCCGTGGCACCACCACCAAGACGGGATTGCACGTATCGGCTTTTTTAATCGAGCAGGTCTATACACGCGGGATTAAAGTTGCTGATGAAATCATGCACAGCTTGAACTTGACACACCATGCCACCTGTCCCAATTGGAACTACACCATTCACCCGCGAACTGTGGCTGTTGGTATCTGAGATCGGTTGTTAAAGTGCGGAAGTTATTTTTACACGACTCCTAACCACCGAACCGCCTAAGGCAAGTTAACCTCAAGACTGTAAAACGGTTTCGGTATTTCATTGGGTGGAAAGAACGTCGTGCCTTTTATATGAAGTCCATCATACAAACTCATCTCAAAATGATACGACCCGGCTGGCGCATTGGATGGAATGGCAAGCGTGATCGGTTGAATGTAGAGATCGCCCAGACGATAGTGATACCCCGGCAAGCCGGGCGCGCTAACATTCAAACGCACGGTGCCGTCTGGCGAATCAAAATGAACGTACGGCGCGAAGATGTAATTGCCGCGCGTCTCCACCAGATCGTCAATGAACCAATACATAGTGATCGTAGTCGTCTTGCCGCGTTGAAACGATTCGCTCAACGTGTAACCTAATAACGTCAAACCTGTTTCACTCTTCCAATCCACTTTCACTTGTGGCAGTGTAGCCATTTGCTCGCGCGTCATGGGCGCGATGAGATCGAAGGTTACAAAATCTTTATTGGCGAAGCCGATGGTTTTTTTGCGTTGTGCCAAGGGCAACGACGACGGTTCTGTTCCATGACTCAACAACACATAGATCGCCGGTCGTTCCTGCGG
>JACRMH010000025.1 GCA_016219545.1 Chloroflexota bacterium
CAATTCCTCTAAACTCGGCGGCAACAGTTGCGCTTGTTTCATTGTGTATTCTTTGAAGATGACTTTTCCGTTGTTCATCCCTCTATTGTATTAAATTCTTTTTAAATCGAAAAGGGCTGCCCTCTTTTTGGACAGCCCCAGTTGCTTTTACTCAGCTAGGTTCAACCTATTCCTTGACCTTGGGCTTTCCAAACCACTTCGTTGCATTGAAATACAGGATTGCAATGACTGCGATGACCAGCATGTTTTTCAAAAGTCCAAAACCTAATCCAAGGATCCCACCGCCGCCCCGCTCATGATCTTCCCTGCCACCACTATCAGGTCTAAAGCCTAGATTGTCATCAGGGTTGAATTGCCGATTGCCTTCCGAAGGACGGAACGAATTTTGTTGTGAGCCGGTTCCACTCACATTTACCAGCGCAACTATTGCACCGCCGATCAATGAAGCAGCAACCAAAATAACCAAGATACGAAATATGACCTTCATGCCTGCACATCCTTTCTATCCAATGACATGACAACTACTGGAGTCTGCTTTACCTTTCGCACAAACAACCGCTTTGAAGTGGAGACGATCCAGTTCCAATGCAGGGCAACATGCAGACCCAATCCCAACATGAACAAATTTGTAGAAAATGAATGAAGTCCGCGCCAGCCAAAACTTTCCGGCAGGACAATTCCCATTGAAGGCATCACCGCCTGCGAGATCATAATGCCCGAAAGCATGATCAGGACCCCGTCAATGAACATCGCCCAATTCAAGATGTAATTCACGCGCGAGCCGTTTAGTCCCTTGCCTTTCGCGAAGAGACGTTTGGTCACCTCCACGATCCAACCCCAATTCAAAAGCAGATGCACAACTATGGTTCCAGCCAGCGCAATGGTCAACCATTCATGGACAGCGATTCCCAATGAGCGCGGATCCATTGCAATCAGGAATGCCACGAAGGTGGTCAAGTCCAGTAATAACTTTATTCGATTTGTTTTTGACATTTTAAAGTTCTCCTTAGCTTATTAATGAGCGCTATTTTAGGCGCGCGAGGAGAATTTCAGGTGATGGAAATACGGTGGAATTATGAGGATGTTGTAAAAAGAAAATTTCACTTGACTTTAAATTTCATTTGTCGTAAAATTCTGATTAATCTGATTAATCAGATAGCTATTATGATAACCCGCGAACGCCCTTCCCCGGAAATCTCTGAATTCATGCGCTACCTCGCTTCTCACGAAGAAGCCGAAGGCAGTCTGCCGTCATTGAATGACCTGAGTCGCGAACTCGGCATCAGCGTGGCAGGGCTGCGGGAACAACTCGAAGTGGCGCGAGCGCTTGGGCTTGTAGATGTCCGCCCACGCACGGGGACGAAGCGTCTCGCTTATTCGTTCGCACCCGCCGTCAAGCAAAGTCTGGTGTATGCGCTGGCACTCAACCAGAGTCATTTTGAAAAATATTCCGAGTTAAGAAATCACATCGAAGCCGCGTATTGGGATGAAGCGGTTGTCTTATTATCCGGTGAGGATAAGAATGAATTACAAGCCATCATCAAGCGTGCATTTGAGAAATTGCGCGGCAACCCTGTGCTGGTTCCGCATGAAGAACATCGCAGGTTACATTTATTGATCTACAGCCGCCTAAATAATCCTTTTGTCACCGGGTTGCTTGAAGCATATTGGGAAGCATACGAAGCTGTGGGGTTGAATATGTACGCAGGCGGAATGGATTATCTGGAAGAAGTTTGGGGATACCATAAGACAATGGTTCAAAGTATTTGCAATGAAAATTACACGGCGGGGCGCAAAGCATTGATCACGCACATTGATCTGCTTGCAACTCGTCCGTCATAAATTAAGGAGTCACATGAATAAGATCATCAACGAGTTTTCCATAACGGTCGGCACAGTGAATGGTTCGGGCAGTTCCACCGCCAACAACACCATCCTGCGCGCCATCTTCAAGATGGGCATTCCTGTTTCGGGCAAGAACCTCTTCCCCTCCAACATTCAGGGACTTCCGACCTGGTATACGATCCGCGCCAATAAGGACGGATTCATCGCCCACAACGAACAACGCGACATCGTCATTGCGATGAACCCGAATTCGTTCGCCCGTGACCTGGCATCTGTAACGCCGGGCGGGGCATTTTTCTATGCTGACGATATCAAGCAGCCCATCACGCGCACAGACGTGGCCATCTACCCCATGCCTGTAAAAACCATTGTCCGCAATGATGCAAACGTTCCATCTGATTTCCGCGATCACGTCGCGAATATGGTTTACGTCGGTGTGTTGGCGCAAATGATAGACATGGACATGGACAAGATCTACGCTGCGCTGGATTTCCATTTCAAGAAGAAGCAAAAACCAATTGACATGAATTTCAACGTGGTCAAAGCCGGGGCTGAATGGGCGAAGGCAAATCTAGTAAAGAAAGACGCTTTCTACCTTGAGCACATGAACAAGACTGACGGTCTCATCATGGCGGACGGCAATATGGCGGGGGCGCTTGGCGCGATATTTGGCGGCGTGCAATTTGTGGGATGGTACCCGATCACACCCGCAACTTCCTTGGCAGAATCCTTGAACGATTACCTACCCCAACTTCGCAAACGAGACGACGGCAAACATACTTACGCTGTGGTGCAAGCAGAAGATGAGTTAGCCGCACTGGGCATGTCCATTGGCGCAGGCTGGTCTGGACTACGCTCCATGACTTCCACCTCGGGTCCCGGACTTTCGTTGATGACCGAGTTTGCAGGGCTTGCTTATTATGCTGAAGTCCCCGTTGTGATCTGGGATGTACAACGCATTGGTCCCAGCACAGGTCTACCCACACGCACATCACAAGGCGACCTGACCTTTACCTACTTCATCGGTCACGGCGATTCGCAGTCTGTTGTTCTCCTGCCCGGCGATGTATATGAATGTTTTGAGTTCGGCTGGAAATCCTTTGATATTGCCGAAAGAATACAGACCCCCGTCTTTGTGCTGAGTGATCTGGATATGGGCATGAACCAGTGGATCAGTAAGCCTTTTGCCTATCCTGACACGCCCATGGATCGCGGCAAAGTATTGTTGGAAAAAGATCTTGAGGAACTTAAGGGAATCTGGGGACGCTATCTCGACAAGGACAGCGATGGAATTGGATACCGCACCTTCCCCGGCAACAAGCATCCAATGAGTTCTTACTTCACACGCGGTACAGGTCACGATGAATACGCCAAATACACCGAAGAAGCCGATGTGTATTTGAAGAACATGGATCGTCTTAAGAAAAAGAATGAAACTGCCAAGAAGTATGTGCCTGCGCCTGTGCTTCATCCAGTAAAAGGCGCGACCGTTGGCATTATCGCCTTCGGTTCCACTGAAGCGGCCATCCTGGAAGCACAAGCTCAACTCATTAAGAATCATGGCGTCAAAGCGGACTTCCTGCGCATTCGCGCCATTCCCTTCACCAAAGAAGTGGATGCATTCCTCAAGAAATACGATCAGGTCTTTATCGTTGAAATGAACCGTGACGGACAAATGGCTCAGATCCTTATGACCGAATATCCGCAATATGCGCCGAACTTCAAAACAGTAGCGTATGGCGATGGTATGCCCGCCTCTGCAAAATGGGTTCGTGAAGGCATCCTTGCCAAGTACGAAGCCAAGAAAGCAGCCAGTGTAAGCAAAAAAGCGGCGCCTGCGAAAAAAGCGGTTGCCAAGAAAACACCTGCCAAGAAATCATCCGCCAAGAAAGTAATAAAGAAGGCGGCAACAGGCAAAACGGTCAAGAAGACGAGCCGAAAGTAGAAAGAGATAAGGAGTAATTAAAAATGACTGAAGCACTCCCCGTGGCTGGCGCAAATCCAAATGTCAATCTTGCCGGCCTTTCAAAAAATGATTATCGCGGCGCTCCCAGCACCTTGTGTCAGGGATGTGGACATAACTCGATCTCAAACCAGATCGTGACCGCCTTGTATGAAATGAACATCGTGCCGGAAGATGTTGTGAAATTCAGCGGCATTGGTTGTTCATCCAAATCGCCGACCTATTTCCTCAACCGCTCATTCGGCTTCAACAGTCTGCATGGACGCATGCCCTCCATCGCAACGGGCGCATTGTTCGGCGACCAACACCTCAAAGGCATCGGCGTCTCAGGTGACGGCGACTCTGCCAGCATCGGCATGGGGCAATTCAAACATATCATGCGCCGCAATGTGAACCTGGTGTACATCGTTGAGAACAATGGTGTCTACGGTCTCACCAAGGGACAATTTTCCGCTACTGCCGACAAAGGTTTGAAGTTGAAGAAGCAGGGCGAGAATATTTACATGCCGGTTGACATTTGCATGGAAGCCCTGGTGTCCAATGCGACTTTTGTTGCGCGTTCATTCGCAGGTAACCCAAAACAAGTGAAAGAATTACTCAAAGCCGCCCTCTCGCATGACGGCATCGCAGTACTGGATATTATCAGCCCCTGCGTTACGTTCAACAATCAAGTCAATGCCTATCACTCCTACACCTGGGGAAAGGATCACGAAGAACCTTTGCAGGAAATTTCCTATATCGCGCCTCGAAACGAGATCATGCTCGAAAATGAAATGGCGGAAGGTGAAGTCCGTGAAGTGACTTTACACGATGGTTCGACAGTGATCTTAAAGAATCTTGAAAAAGGCTATGACGTCACCAGCCGCTTTGAAGCTTTGCGCGTGATGGAAGAAGCCCAGCAAAACAACTGGATGTTGACCGGACTGCTTTATGTGGATACATCCAAGCCGAATCTGACGACCACTCATAACCTTGTGGACTCACCCCTTAACCGCCTCACAGAAGCGGACCTGAGACCTGCTCCTGATGCGTTAGACAGAGTCAACGCTTTGATGTTCTAAGATTGGTTTTTTCAAAATTTATAAAAAGGTACAGCAATGCTGTGCCTTTTTATATTTAAGAGCACTGGAACTATGATTATAATAATTACCAGTCTTTCACGAAAAAGTGAAATCACTTATCCAACACGAGATAGAATATACCCATGACAATCCAAGACCCCGCTACTGAAAAGCTTAACTTCAAACGTATCCTTCCCGTTCTGGTCATCGTACTGGTTGATTTGATGGGACTCACCATCATCATTCCATTACTGCCGTTATATGCGGCACGCTTCGGTTCATCCCCACTGATTATTGGAGTTCTGCAAGCCACCTATCCGATAATGCAATTTTTGGTTGGCGGCGGGATCCTTACCACCCTTTGGTTGATTGCGCCAAGGATGGTGAAGGCTTAATATTGAAGTAGAGTATATTATGGCGAAAATCCTAATCGTAGATGATGACCCAAAGGTCACAACACTATTAAAAAGATTCCTGTCCACAGCGGGATATGAAGTGACGGCAATCAACCACAGTTCAAAGGCGGTTCAAACCGCAAACTCCATTCGTCCTGATCTTTTTATCCTCGATATTATGATGCCCCAGCCGGATGGCTTTAAACTATGCACATTATTGCGGGCAATTCCCGACTTTGCTAAAACCCCGATCCTAATAATTACTTCGTTGGATTTAAGCAATAGTAAAGCCTCCGCATTTGGCGCTGACGATTACCTCGCAAAACCTTTCGACCTTGATGACCTTGCGTCAAGAATAGATTCCATGCTCACCAAAACCAGAAAGATACAATAAATTTAGCCCAGGAATCAAAAGTCCCCGCCACATTACGTGACGGGGACTTACATTTCCTAACCTTATTATGGGATCACCAACTTCACCCCAACTTTAATATTATTGATATTGGTTATGTTATTTGCAGAAGCAATTGCGGCAACCGTTGATCCGAATTTAATTGCTATTGCCGTCAAAGAGTCACCAGACTGAACGGTATAAGTCCGAGAGGTTGCGGTTGCGCCTTGTCCGCTATCCTGGGGAATTGCAACAGCAACAGGGACATTCAACGTATCGCCAGATTTAAGCAATTGCGGGTTGGCCGTAACCAGCTCACGCACTGTCACGCCATACTTAATTGAGATCGTCTCAAACGAGTCGCCTGTCGCCACTTTATGGGTGGTGGGTTTATCTATAATGGGAGTTGCCCCTGCGAACTTGTATAGATCGTCAAGGCTTCCATTGAAAAGATTCATATCCACTTTCGCATTAATACCATTAACAACACCTTTGTCGGTGTACTGCCAGATGGTCCAGTTGAACCAGCCGCGCGGCAGGAAGGGTTTCATTCCTTCAGTATATTGGTTGGGGTATTGTGCCAGCCAAAGCGGATAATCCTTTGCCCATGCCGGAGGTCCACCGCCCGGCTGAGATAAATAGTCTTGAAGGAAATATTGTCCCGAATAAATAATGGGTTTCTTCTTGAACGCAGCCTCGACAGTATCAAGCCATACTTTTACCGCAGAAACGATCTTCTCCTTAGCCATCCCATCGTTGGTCTCAAGGTCCAAAACTGGGGGCAGTTCGCCATCGTCTTTTAGCGAGCGCACAAAGTTAATGAAATTATCGGCTTGTTTTTTTGCATCCACATTACAGCGGAAAAAATGATATGCACCGCGCAATATGCCCGCCGATTTCGCACCAAGCCAATTATCTTTAAAGGTGTCATCTTTATAAGTTAGTCCCTCTGTGGCCTTTACCATCACGAAGCGCTGCCCCGAGGCTCGTACTTTAGGCCAGTCAATCCCTGCATTCCAATGAGAGACATCATTACCTGAAACTGTTGCCATGTTTTCCTCCGTTCAATGAGATTGGATACGACAAACAAAGAATAGCATAAATCTTTTATGAATGCAACAAATTTTGTCTTATTAATAGACCGAAACGTGGGCTACGGTATTCCTATATAAATTTTTCCATCCATGACTTTTACAGGGTAGGCAGGGATATCCACCACTGCGGGCATTTGCATAACCTGACCCGTCCTCACATCAAACTCCGCTCCGT
Source organism: Chloroflexota bacterium (assembly GCA_016219545.1). Classification (GTDB taxonomy): domain Bacteria; phylum Chloroflexota; class Anaerolineae; order Anaerolineales; family Villigracilaceae; genus Villigracilis. The sequence continues at coordinate 6,925 of JACRMH010000025.1, forward strand.
GCCGCGGACAAACGATATTAAAACCTTCGATCGTTCCATCCCCAAGCGGCCCATCATCGTGCGTGCAGACATCACCGATGGCAAAGAATTGCCCGGCAATATTAAAGACCACGATAGGCTTATCACCAAGCTCAACAAATAGTCTCTCGCCAGTGGGGAGTTCGGAGACTGGAGCGATCTCCACATATTCAATTTTAGATTCTTCTATTTGAGTGTAGTTGAACATTTGAATTCCCGACGATGGACGGTAGACGGTGTGAAAACAAAACGGTCTATCGTCAATCGTCCACGGTCTTTCTATTCCACCAAGTCATCGCCTGCTTCGCCAAGCCCATACACTCCCGCTTTTAAAACTTTGAGTGAAAGCAGGGCGCATTTCAAGCGGACAGGTCCAAGTTCAATGCCCAGTAATTCAAGAACTGAATCCTTATTGAGTTTTTTTACTTCTTCAAGCGGCTTGCCGATAATGGATTCAATTAACAGATCAGCAGAGGCCTGCGAGATGGCACAGCCGTGACCGTCAAAACGGGCATCGGTCACAGTGCCGTCAGTGCCGACGCGCAGGTCAATTTGGATGTGGTCGCCGCAGAGGGGATTATTATCCGCAAATGAAATATCGTGCGGGTCAAGCTTGCCACGATAAGCGGGATTCTTATAATGCTCAATGATGACTTCGCGATAGAGGTCGTCCATAATTTACCCAAACATTTCCTTAACTTTATAAATTCCATTCACCAGCAGGTCCACTTCTTCTTTTGTATTATACAAATAAAAAGAAGCGCGGCTCGTGGCGGGAATTCCAAATTTCTCATGCAAAGGCTGTGCACAGTGATGACCCGCCCTGACAGCAATGCCGTCCCGATCCAGGATCTGCGCCACATCATGCGGATGAACACCAACCAGGGTGAATGCCGCCACTCCGCCTTTTTTATCAGCAGAGGGACCAAAAACTTTCACGCCGGGGATTTCTTCCAAACGTTCGAGCGCATACTCGGTGATCTCATGTTCGTGTGCGGCGATATTATCCATGCCAATGCCGTTCAGATAATCCACTGCCGCACCAAAACCGACAGCTTCAGCGATGGCGGGTGTCCCAGCTTCAAATTTATGCGGCAAGGTGTTCGGGCGGAAGGAGCGCAACTTCACTTCCTTGATCATATCGCCGCCGCCCAAAAATGGAGGCATGGATTCAAGTAGTGCGGCCTTGCCATATAAAGCACCGATGCCAGTCGGTCCGCACATTTTGTGGGCAGAGAAGGCATAGAAATCTGCATCAAGCGATTGCACGTCCACTTTCAAATGCGGCACAGACTGAGCGCCGTCCACCAATGTGATCGCGCCAGCATCATGCGCAAGGCGGATCATTTCGGCGGCGGGGTTGATCGTACCTAAAACGTTGGACATGTGTGTAAACGAGACCAACTTCGGGCGGCGGTCAAGAAGCGCTTTGTAAGTCTCAAGATCGAGCAAGCCGTCTTCCGTCACAGGGATGAATTCCAACTCAATACCGCGTTCAGTCTGGAGCATGTGCCAGGGAACAAGGTTGCTGTGGTGTTCCATTTCCGTCAGGATAACAAGGTCACCCTGTTTCAAATTTGCGCGCGCCCAACTGTACGCCACGAGATTGATCGACTCGGTTGTATTGCGCGTGTAAATGACCTGCCGCGCAGATTCAGCGTTGATGAATTTTGCGATCTTCTCGCGCGCGCTTTCGTACATCGCGGTGGCCTCTTCAGCCAGCGTATGCACGCCACGGTGGATGTTCGCATTGGATTGGCGGTAATAATCATCCATCGCCTGAATTACAGAGGATGGCTTTTGGGAAGTAGCAGTTGAATCCAAATACGTCAGGCGTATGCCTGCGCGGGTTTCGCGTTGAAGTATTGGAAAATCTTTTCGGATTTCGGTTATGTTTAGTGTCATGGAATTTATAGTTAAGGGCGACTCGCTGTGAAAATTAACGAACATTCACTCAGCTAAGGGTCGCCCCTATATTGAATGATTAATAATCCGGAATAAAATCTTTCTTTTCTTTGATCGTCTTTTTGTTAACCATGGGACGGATGTGTTCCGAGTTGACCGGATACCACAAGATTCGATCCGGTACCATCCAGCCATCGGTGAGGTAAACGTTGGAACGGAATTGCACCGCCACCATTTTATGGTCCACCTGAACAACGATCCCCTTCACCCACCCGCGGATGCGTTCGCGATTCTTTTCATGGTCGCAAAACACCTCCACGGTATCGCCCACTTCAAAGGCATGTTCAAACCCGGGCGCTTTCATGAAGGCAAATTGGTTCACCCGCGACGCGCGCTTAATAGGTCTGCGTTTTTCAAGCACAGGCGTCACCACGCGCTTCACCACGGCCGCCACAGGTCTGGAGGATAATGCCTTCACTGGAGCCTTGGAAGCCTCCACAACAGAAACAGCCTTCACTTCCGATCTGGCTTCGGCCTTTATTTTCGGACTTTGTTTTGCCATTGATTTCCTCGATGTTACGGCTTTTACATTTGGCTTGCTTGCCAGTTTCGTTGAAACTTTCGCCCGCACCACTGGCTTTGATCTGACTTTTGCCTTCGGCTTTGCTTTGGACTTGATTGCCATGACTCACATCCTATCTTTTTATAGAGACGCCCTCGGTCTCTTTTTTAACGGTCAATTTGATCCGCCTAAATCAGCTTGATCTACGCGGACAGTTTATCCTGTATCGCCTGTTGAAATCTCTCTCGCACACCCTCGAATGGGATGCGCTGCATGATCGGGTCAAAGAATCCCTCAACCACCAAACGTTCGGCATCTGCTTGTGGAATACCGCGACTCTTGAGATAGAACAGCGGCTCTTTTTCCAATTTACCGACCGTCGCGCCATGCGTACAGCGGACATCGTCTGCGAGGATCTCCAGGCCGGGAATGGAGTCAGCGCGCGCGCCCTCATCCAGTACAAGGTTGCGATTCGCCTGATAGCCGTCCGTTTTCTGCGCGCCGGGAGCTACATAGATCATCCCCTGCCACACAGAGCGGCTCTTACCCTTCAACGCGCCTTTGAACAATAAGTCGCTGGTGGTATGCGGCGCGAGATGATTCTGTTGCGTGTCATGGTCCAAATGCTGAGTGCCATCTGTAAAATAGAAACCGGACATGCGTCCCTGCGCACCTTCGCCTGCGAGATCAAGATCGGAGAAATTCTTGGTGAGGCGTGAACCGACAGCGCCGAAGATCCAGTCAATATTTCCGCCGTGCTCAACATGTGCGCGCTCATGTGAGAAGTTCCAAACGTGGCGTCCCCATGATTGTAATTCCACAAAGCGTAAACTGGCATCTTCACCGACATGAATTTCAACAATGCCGGCGTGCATGGCATGTCCAGTTTCATTTGGAGAAGCTGCTTCGTGCACATACGTCACCGAAGCGCCATCATCCACATAAACGATCAAATGCGAGAAGTGCGCCAGGTCTGTGCCGGGTCCCCATAACACGGAATGAAGCGGGGTTTCCACTTTTACATTTTTGGGGACATATAACAAAACGCCATTCCCAGCCAATGCAGATGCGAGTGCGGCAAACTTGCCATCTTCAGGTTTGACGACCTGCCCGATAATTTTATTCAGAAGTTCGGCATGATCGCGCTCAGCCGTACGAATGTCAGTGAAGATAACTCCCTTCGAGACCAGAGCAGGATCAAGGTCAACGCGGGAGCCGCCGGGCAGGAGAGTGATCTGTCCGCCATGTTGTTCACCGGTCAACGGCTTGAGCAAATAATCCGGCACAACAGGCAGGTCATTAAATGCACCTTCTTGGGGGATTTTGAAATCTGAGGCAGGTAAAAATCGTAAGTCTGTGCGGCGCCAGGCTTCATCGGTGGTGATGGGCATGGTGAATTTTGTAAAGGCATCCCAAGCTTTTGCGCGGACATCTTTCAGTCCGCCCGCAGGAATGGAATTAGCCGTAAAGGAAAAATCCTTCGCGGCAGAATCACGTCGAGTTCTTGTAACTGTTACTTTTGGTTTCTCTTGCATGTTTTTTCTCTATTATGTCATTGCGAGGGCGCCTTTTGCCCGAAGCAATCCCCTCCAATCTCATGAGATTGCTTCGTCGGGGAAAGCGCCCTCCTCGCAATGACGATTATCCTATTGACCCTTCCATCTGCAATTGAATCAGACGGTTCATTTCCACCGCATATTCCATCGGCAGTTCTTTGACAAGCGGTTCGATGAAACCAGAGACAACCATGCCGGTGGCCTCCTCTTCACTCAACCCGCGGGACATGAGATAGAAGAGTTGTTCCTCGCCAACTTTCGAGACCGAGGCCTCGTGACCGATGGTGACGTCATCCTCATCGATCTCAATGGTGGGATACGTATCCGAGCGGGATTTGGGGTCGAGCAAAAGCGCATCACAAACCACATTGGATTTGACACCCTTCGCGCCTTTATAGACTTTAACCAATCCGCGATACGAAGCACGTCCGCCGCCTTTGCTGATGGACTTGGATGTGATCTTGCTGGTGGTATTCGGTGCAAAATGTACCATCTTCGAACCCGCATCTTGAATTTGACCTGGACCTGCGAACGCCATCGAGAGCATTTCGCCGCGAGCGCCGGGTTCCATCAAATAGCAGGATGGGTATTTCATGGTGAGCTTGGAACCAAGATTCGCATCCACCCATTCATGGGATGCATCTGCAAATACTTTGGCGCGTTGGGTGACAAGGTTGAATACATTCGTTGACCAGTTTTGAATGGTCGAATAACGTGAGCGCGCGCCTTTCTTGACGATGATCTCGATCACGCCGGAGTGGAAGGAGTTTGTGGTGTATTGAGGAGCAGTACAGCCTTCCACATAATGGACCGACGCCCCTTCGTCAACGATGATGAGTGTACGTTCGAACTGACCCACATTGGCAGTGTTCAAACGAAAGTATGCCTGCAAAGGCAGATCCACTTTGACACCTTTAGGTACATAAACGAACGAGCCACCCGACCAAACTGCGCTGTTAAGCGCGGCAAATTTATTATCTTCTATTGGGATGACCGTGCCAAAATATTCCTTGAACAGATCGGGATATTGCTTGAGTCCATCTTCAATTGAGAGGAAAATGACGCCTTGTTTTTCAAGATGTTCCAGAATGGAGTGATACACCATTTCTGATTCATATTGAGCGCCGACACCCGCTAAAAACTTCTGCTCGGCCTCGGGGATACCCAATTTATTGAAAGTATTCTTGATGTCATCAGGGACATTGTCCCAATTCTTTTCGCTTTTCTCGGTCGGCTTGACATAGTAAAAAATATTGTCAAGGTCGAGATTTGAGATGTCAGGTCCCCAATTTGGCATGGGGCGCGCAAGATAATGCTCCAGCGCCTTCAAGCGAAATTCGAGCATCCAGGCGGGTTCGCCTTTCATGCGCGAAATGTTTTCGACGACCTGACGATTCAAGCCTCTTTCGGATTTGAATACATAATTATCGTCACGGTCATGGAAACCATATTTGTAATCACCAATTTCATCGAGGAGCTTGGTGTCTTCATTTAGTTTCGTATCTTCTGCCATTTTATTTCCTATTAATAAAGGTATTGCTTCAGGCGGCTTGTGAGAGCATCGCCTTCGCAACGACATTAAGCGAATTAAACTTCAGGCACTTCTTCGTATTTCTCACGTACCCAGTCGTAACCGGATTCTTCGAGGTGCAGAGCAAGGTCTGGTCCGCCGGATTCAACAATGCGACCATGCATCATGATGTGCACGAACTGGGGTTTGATGTAATTCAACAGACGCTGATAATGCGTGATGACCACCACCCCAAGATCCGGTCCGGAGAGAGCGTTAACGCCTTCAGAGACAACGCGGAGTGCATCAATATCCAGCCCTGAATCAGTCTCATCCAAAATGGCGATCTCGGGTTTGAGAGCTGCCATCTGCAGGATCTCGGCGCGCTTCTTTTCGCCGCCGGAAAAGCCATCGTTGAGATAACGCCCCGCGAAGGCGTGATCCATTTTGAGCATATCCATCTTTTCCTTGAGCATTTTGCGGAACTCAAGAATGGGCAATCCCTTATCTTCGGGGTTAAGTGCGCGGCGACGTGCATTCAAGGCCGAACGCAGGAAGTTTGCCACTGTAACACCCGGGATGGCAACGGGATATTGAAAAGCCAGGAAGATGCCAGCACGGGAACGCTCATCAGGTTCCAGCTCAAGAAGGTTCTTTCCTTTGAAAATGATCTCGCCTTCAGTAACCATGTAATTAGGATGACCCATGAGTGTATATGCGAGTGTTGACTTCCCCGTGCCATTCGGTCCCATAATGGCGTGAATCTCGCCCTGATTGACAGTAAGTGAGAGACCCTTGAGAATTTCCTTGTTTTCAATGCTAACGTGCAGATTCTTTATTTCGAGTTGCGACATACCTGGCTGCTCCTAAGAATTCACCGCTTTTGCGGTGTTTTGTGAGCCATTACTGGCGTTTTTATCAATTGTGGCGCATTATAGCAGGGTTTGGTGAATAAGTCAATATTTATGATATTTTTCTAGTATATTGACAATCCCCTCCGATTTGAGTATACTTTCGCCCATGAAATCAACGCGAGACCGGATTTTAGAGACGTTATTGCATAAACCACGCTCCACCATTAACACCTTGGCCGAAGCAGTTGGCATTAATCCCATTTCTGTGCGGCACCATCTGACCAACCTGCAAATGGAAGGATTGGTCGAGGGGCAGGAGGAAAGGCATGGAGTGGGGCGGCCGCGGCTGGTGTACGTGCTAACAGACGAGGGCGTAGAGCATTTCCCTACCCGTTATATGCAGTTGACCACACGGTTATTGTCCCAAATGAAAGAGACCATGCCGGGACCGGTGGTGGCCAAATTATTTAACCAGATCGCTGAAGATGTCGCCAGTCAATATACCAGTGACATGAAAAACCTGAGTATGGAAGAACGGCTTGACTTCGTCAAAGCAATGCTGATGCGGGAAGGCTTTACGGTGGAATGGGAAAAGAAAGACGGGCAATATGAGATCCACGAGATCTCATGCCCGTATTATCAAATTGGAATTGCCCACCCGGAAGTCTGTACGGTGGACCAAACCTTGATCTCAAAAATGCTGGCTTTGCCGGCGAATAAAGTGCAATGTATTCTGGAAGGCGGCGCGCATTGCACCTACGTTATCAAAAACGCCGTATAAAATACACTTGAAGTAGAGGTACTATGAGCGACCCTGAAATAAATGAAATCCAATGGACCATCCACCAGACTCACCCGGAGATCGTGAAGGAAGTACGGGCAAAACTATCCGAGGTGGTTGACCCTGAAATTGGAATGACCATCATCCAGCTGGGGTTGATCCGCAACGTTGAGATCGAGAACGGCATTGGTCATGTCAAAATGATCCTGACCACACCCTTCTGCCCATATGGTCCCGCAATGATCGAGATGACCAAAGCCAAGGCCGTGGAAGGACTCAACATGCCGGTCAACATTGAAATGGGCATGGACATGTGGGACTTCTCAATGATGGAAGACCCGTCTGCGCTGGATTGGGGAATGTACGCGTAAGAATATCGTTTAGAATTATAGAAGACAAACAACCTGACCTTCGAGTTCTCACTGTAAAGAACTCGAAGGTCTTTATATGAAAAGAAGGAACTAAAACGAACATGGAACTTTACTTCATCCGGCATGGGCAGTCCATCAACAATGCAAAAATAGGCGACCCTGAATATACAGAAAACCCTGACCCATATCTGACAGAGTTGGGGATCGAACAAGCAGAATATCTTGCGAGATATATCAAAGAAAAACAGCACATCGCCAAAGACAAAACCTGGAATCCCCAGAATCAATTTGGATTCGGATTCACACACATCTACACCAGTCTAATGGAACGCGCTGTTGCAACCGCCGCCCCCATTGCATGTGCATTAGAGACCGTCCCATTCAGTGCGTGGACCGACATTTATGAAGAAGGCGGTATCTACGCGCGTGAAAAAGAAAATCGCTTCAAAGGGTTGTCCGGCAGACCGCGTTCGTTCTTTGAAAGTAAATTTCCTAAATTGGAGTTGCCCGAAACTTACGATGAATCAGGCTGGTGGAATCGTCCCTTCGAAAGCGACGAAGAACGTCAACCCCGCGCAGACAAGGTGCTTACAGACTTGCTCGCCCGTCACGGCGACAAGGAAGGACAAGATGAACACCGCATCGTCTTCGTCAGTCATGGTGGATTCTTTATGAGGTTGATCTCTGCCATGCTCAAGCTGCCATGGCGTCAGGCAGCTCACGACATGAGATCATGGTTCCTATTAAACAATTGCTCGATCAGCCGTTTTGATATTCGTAAAGATGAGGTCACGATCAATTATCTTAATCGCACCGAACATCTGCCCGCCCATTTAATTAGTTGACTCTTTATCTAAACCTATCATGATTTGTTTTAACTGGAACTCCACCAACTCGCGCAAGCTGGCGCGCTCCAAAACCGTATGCGATATCTGACCTTCAAGCAGTAGCATAATAAATCCGTGGATGATTCCCCAAGCTGACAGAGCCACCAAATCTGACGGTCCGCTTCGCAGCATTCCCGAAGCCTGATTCGCCTCAACGATCATTTTCACCAACTGAAAATTTCTCTGCGACTCCTCGACGAACTCAGGATATTCTTTCTCTTTTTCCAACACCCCCGAAAACATAACCTTGAACCGGTCGCGGTCATCCAACGCGAATTGAACATACGCCCACGCAACTTCGATCAATTGCATGGACGGCTTGTTCTTATATTCCTCAGCCACCGAACTGATACGGGTATATAGCTGGCGAAACCCTTCCGTTGAAATCGCCGCGATCAGCGCCTGCTTGTCTGCGAAGTGCGCATACGGCGCAGCATGACTTACTCCCGCCCGGCTCGCCACTTTCCGCAGGGAAAGTCCGCCCATGCCATCCTTCGCAAGAATTTCCACTCCAGCTTTGATCAGCGCATTTTTCAAGTCACCGTGATGATAAGTTTTCTTCTTTGGCATTTCGCTCTCCAAATCTTGACACTGTAAAGATTATAGATAATAATTATTGCATTGTCAAGAAAGGAATTCTCATGTCTGAATACCAGGAATATAAACAACAAGTTGTAGACACCTGTCACAGCCTTCTTGAGCGTGGATATTTGAAAGCCACCGAAGGCAATATCTCTGTGAAGATCAGGGATAAAAAGCTGCTTGCTGTCACCCCATCCAGTTACGATTATGCCAAAATGCAAGCAGAGGATATTTGCATTCTTGATCTGGAAACAAAACAGATCGAAGGCGGGATGAAGCCGTCTGTGGAAAGCGGAATGCACGCGGGGGTGTATCAGACTCGCGCGGATGTGAATTGCGTGATCCACACCCATCAGCCCTATGCTAGCGCATTGGCATTGATCAACATGCCGATCCCAGCCTTGTTCGATGAACAAGTGAGATATATCGGCCGCAGCGTGGATATCATCCCCTACGCCCCATCAGGGACAGGTTTTCTCAAAAATGCTGTCAAGTCTAAGATCAAGAATGGTAATAATGCTTACATCCTGCAAAATCATGGTGTGCTTGTTTTCGGCGGGACAATGGAGCAAGCCATCCATAACATGGCCCTGCTCGAAAAATGCGCGTTGACTTATTTGCTTGCGCTCATGACCGAGAAGAAAATTACGAAGATCCCGTTGCCAATCCGCGAGATCGCGTTTGCAAAATTGCGTGCTGATGAAAAGAAATTTTCGGAATTAGATTAACACGTAGGGGCGGAGCAATGCTCCGCCCCTACAATAATATGGAAAACAACATGAACCAACAATATGCCATTTCCGAATGCCCCAACGTGGACGAAATCTACGCCAAACTTGAAAACCTCGTCAGCCAGCCGACCCGCCCCGTGCGCCGCGAGAAGATGAAAGAGTATCTCAATTATTTTGAGACTCATTGCGCGCGTTCAAAACGATTAACTGATGAAGCCAAGCAGATCATCCCTGGTGGTGTACAGCATAACCTTGCATTCAATTATCCTTTTCCAATTGCCATTGAAAAAGCGGATGACGCACATCTCTGGGACGCAGACGGAAATAAATATATAGATTTCCTACAGGCAGGCGGACCAACCATCTTAGGCAGCAATTACGCGCCTGTGCGCGAAAAAGTAATTGAAATGCTGCAAACCTGCGGACCTGTCACAGGGCTATTCCACGAATACGAATTGAAACTCGCACAGCTTGTTCAACGCTTCATGCCTTCGATAGAAATGTTCCGCATGTTAGGCTCAGGAACAGAAGGCGTGATGGCGGCAGTCCGCGCGGCGAGGACATTTACAAAGAAAAGATATGTAATCAAAGTCGGCGGCGCATATCACGGCTGGAGCGACTCGATGGTTTACGGTCTGCACATCCCAGGCACGGGACGACTGGAAGCAAAAGGAATTCCGCGCGGCGCGAGTGCATCCACACGCGAGATCTACCCGAATGCTCTCGGATCGTTAAAGCGTCAGCTTTTATTGAACAGGCTTCGGGGCGGCACAGCGGCGGTCATCGTTGAACCAGTCGGACCTGAAAGCGGCACGCGTCCAGTTTCAAAAGACTTCAACCAAAAGGTCCGCGAGTTGTGTGATGAGTTTGGCGCATTGCTTATCTTCGATGAAGTTGTCACAGGTTTTCGTTTTGGGCTGGGCGGCGCGCAGGGGTATTTCAATGTGAAGCCCGACCTGACCGTGTTTGGAAAATGTATCACAGGCGGCTATCCAATGGCCGGCGGAGTCGGCGGGCGGCGTGATGTGATCGCAACTTTCGCGGCGGGCATTGGCGGCGTGGGCGAACGCGCATACATCGGCGGCACGCTTTCGGCGAATCCGCTTTCGTGCGTGGCAGGTTATTATGCGCTGCTTGAAATGGAAAAAACAAACGCGGCAGTCATCGCAGGCAAGGCTGGCGATAGACTAACGAAGGGTTTACAAGCCATCATTGAAAAATATTCTCTGCCGTTCGTCGCGTACAATCAAGGCTCGATCGTTCATCTTGAAACGGCTGGGACCATGCTGCTTGATTTCAAACATCCCTTGCGGCTGGCAAAAGAACTCAAGCCGCGCAAACACATGATGGAAGAAATGGGCGCAGCCTACATGGCAAATGGACTGGTCACGCTCGCTGGCTCGCGCATGTATACTTCGATGGCTGATACGGATGAAGTGATTGACGATGCGTTGAATCGATTTGAAGCCGTTTTGAAGGAATGTTAATGAGCCATAAACTTTTAATTCTCGCACAAAACGAAAACAAATACCGCGCTTTGATAGAAGAAGCGCGGCTTTCTAATTTGGAGATCGTGGATTCGTCTGCCGATAATGTGGACATCGCGCTCGGCGAACCCAGCCTTATCAAAGCCGCGCTCGCATCACTCCCTGACCTGAAATGGGCGCAATCCATTTGGGCAGGGATTGAGCCCTTGCTTGGTCCCGCTTCGCACCGAAATTACATCCTCACCAATGCGCGCGGCGTCTTTGGCAGACTCATGTCTGAATATGTGATCGGATATATCCTCGCACACGAACGTGGAATATTACAAAAACTTGAAGCACAAAAAAATAAAACCTGGGATGATAGCGATACTGGCACACTGCGCGGAAAAACGATCGGACTGCTCGGTGTCGGCTCTATCGGCGCAGAAGTAGCTCGAACAGCAAAGTTTTTTGGTATGACAGTGCGGGGATATACATGGAGCAGCGAGACAAGCAAAGATGTGGACAAGTATTATCACGAAAAAGATCTACTGGCGTTTGCCAGCGACCTGGATTATCTCGTCAACATCCTGCCCAACACAAAAGACACTCGTAAAATTGTCAACGCAGAATTGCTAGGCGCGCTCCCTTCTCACGCACTCTTCACCAACGTGGGGCGCGGAGCAGCAGTGGATGAATCCGCTTTGATCGAAGCGTTAAATCAGAACAGAATCGCGGGGGCGGTGTTAGATGTATATCAACAGGAACCTCTACCCAAAGAACATCCATTTTGGGAGACAAAGAATTTGCTGATGACATTTCATACCGCCGCGCCAAGCCTGCCCGAAGATATTGTGAAGTTGTTTATCGAGAATTACAAATTGTTCAGTGATGGCAAGCCGCTTAAGTATCAAGTGAATTTTGAAAAAGGATATTAAATTAGGGAATTGGAACTTGGGAATCGGAAAATCTGCTCCTGATTCCCTAATTCCGAATCCCAATTCCCGACCAAACAATTCCCGTTCACAGGAGCATTCATGACAACACAATATAAGATCTATCCCTACCGCTGGGCAGTGCTTGCCGTTTTCATGTTCGTCAATATCACCATCCAGATATTGTGGATCTCGTATGCGCCGATCACAGGTCCCGCCGCTGCGTTTTACGGCGTGGATGATCTGCAGATCGGATTGCTCTCCATGTCCTTCATGATCGCCTTTATCCCGCTGTCCATTCCCGTTTCGTGGGTGATTGATACGTATGGCTTCCGCCTGGCGGTCAGCATTGGCTCGGTGATGATGGGAGTTTTTGGGATCATGCGTGGCATGGCTGGCGCAGACTACACGATGGTCTTGTGGAGCACTATCGGAATCGCGGCCGCTCAACCTTTCCTGCTCAATGCTTGGACAAAAGTCCCTGCCAACTGGTTTGCTCTGGAAGAACGGGCTACGGCAGTTGGCTTGGTGACTTTAGCCAGCCTGGTTGGCACAGCCTTGGGAATGGTTCTGACCCCGATACTGATGGAGAGTTTGTCCATCCCAACCATTCAACTTTATTATGGTGTCATCGCCGCAGCAACGGCAATTTTATTTGTGTTGGTATCACGTGAGACTCCACCTACTCCGCCCTGCCCACCCGGAAAGGAAGTCCGTGCTTTGATGTTGGATGGTTTGAAGAATGCGCTCACGGTGAAGGCATTTTGGTTTGGATTGGCAGTTTCATTCATCGGGCTTGGAATCTTTAACGGCGTGACTACATGGATCGAGAACATTATCCGTCCGCGCGGGTTCACCCCAACAGACGCAGGCACGCTCGGCGCGCTGATGATCGTCGGTGGCGTGATCGGCGCGGTCGTCATCCCAGCCTTGTCCGATAAATATCATAAGAGACAGTTATTCCTTTTTATCTCCTTCATCGGTGCGATCCCCGGGCTGATCGGTCTGACCTTTGCAACATCAGGGACACTGCTTTTCATCTCCGCTTTTGTGCTGGGATTTTTTCTGACGAGTGCAATGCCCGTCATCATGCAATACACCGCCGAAGTCACACACCCGACACCTGAGGGAACATCCAATGGGTTGATCCAACTCTTTGGTCAAGCCTCGGTGGTCTTTGTATTCTTTATGGAAGCCTTAAAAAATTCTGACGGCTCATTCACACCTGCCCTAGTGACTGCATCAGCGTTATTAGTCCTTAGTATTTTGTTTATTTCGCAAATGAAGGATACGAAGGAACTCGTTGAAAATAAATGAGGAACGAATATGTCACCAACACTAAATGACATCCGCCAGGCTGCAGAGAGGATTCGTCCCTACGCGCACCGCACGCCGGTATTGACCAATGAAAGCTTGAATCAAAAAGTGGGAGCGCTGGTATTTCTCAAATGCGAAAACCTGCAAAAAGTAGGCGCGTTCAAATTTCGCGGGGCGTGCAATGCAGTATATTCATTAAGTGATGAGGAAGCCGCGCATGGAGTCTGCACTCATTCTTCAGGGAATCACGCGGCGGCGTTGGCGCTGGCGGCGAAGATGCGTGGAATTCCGGCTTATATCGTCATGCCGAATAACGCTCCACAGGTGAAAAAAGACGCTGTCGCAGGCTATGGCGGTTTGATCACGTTTTGTGAGCCAACGCTCGAAGCAAGGGAAAGCACCTTGGACAGGATCAGGCTCGATACGGGAGCGAACGTTGTCCATCCATATAATGATGAGCGCGTGATCACAGGTCAAGGGACAGTGGCGTTGGAACTGCTTGAAGATGTCCCTGATCTAGATGTGATTATTGCGCCAGTCGGTGGTGGTGGATTATTGAGTGGCACAGCGATTGCAGCGACAGAGATCAAAAAGGGAATCCGAGTTATTGCAGGCGAACCTGAAATGGCAGATGATGCGTTTCGTTCAATGCAAGCAGGTGAGATCATTCCTTCAAAAAAACCACAGACCATTGCGGATGGACTGCTCACATCACTTGGTACATTAACTTTCCCGATCATTCAACAACGTGTTGAGCAGATCGTCACCGTGAGCGAATCGGGCATTATCGAATCAATGAAATATGTCTGGGAGCGCGCGAAGATCATCATTGAACCTTCGTCGGCAGTGGCAATTGGTGTTCTATGGGAAAAGAAAATTGACCTGAGCGGACTCAAGGTCGGTGTGATCGTCAGCGGTGGAAATGTCGATCTTCAAAAGTTACCGTGGCAATAACAAATACTTGGGATTAAAACAAAAAACAGGCGAGTTGATCCTCGCCTGTTTTTTGTTATTCAGCTTATTTCAATGCAGCTTTGGCCGCGTTGATCACTTCATCGTAATCCGGTTCCTGCCCAAGTACAGGCAGATAATTCACATAAACCAGTTTTCCATCGCGGCCAATGATAAAAACAGAGCGACGCAGGTAGCGACGTTCCTTGATTACTATTCCATATTTCAAACCAAAATCAGTTTCAATCACATCAGAGACCACCTTTACTTTATCCACGCCTGCCGCACCGCACCAGCGTTGCTGCGCCATGGGGAAATCAGTGCTGATGGTGTAAATAACAATGTCATCTCCCAGTTTTGAAGCCTCCACATTAAAACGGCGAGTCTCGCGATCACATACATCTGTATCCAGCGAGGGTACTGCCGACAAAATGATCACCTTGCCCTTGGACTCTTCAAGAGGATTAACAGACTTCCAACCCGAAACCACACTGGTAAATTCAGGCGCGGCCTGACCCACTTTAACTTCATCACCAAGCAAAGTGGCGAATTTATCACCGATTTTGAACACATCCGTACGAACAGTTGTCATTGTTATTTCTCCTTTTTATTAAGAACACGGTACCACATACTCTCTTACATAATTCATCAAAGTTTCACAACCAATTCCAAAGTGACCTATTCGCCTTTTTTCCAGTGCATTGCATGCGGCTGTTCGCCTTCTGCAAAACCTGAAATAATGATCAAAGCGTTGGTCACTTGTTTGGAAGGGTTCTTCCAACGATGCTGCATTTTCGACTCGAACAATAAACTATCGCCTGCGGAAAGTAAAAAGAACTGCTTCTCAACCTGATATTCCAATTGACCGCGCAGGCAAAATACGAACTCATGCCCTGTATGGACAATGGCATGATTACCACTGGCCGCACCGCTTTCCAGCGTGAGCATGAACGGTTCTACATGACCCGAAAACTGCTCCCCACCCAGAGCTTCAAATACGCCGCGAGTAAATGACATGCGCGTTCGTTCATCTGACTTTAGATAAACGACCCGTTTTTTTTCATTTTCAGTCCCAAAGAAGGCTGTAATCGAAACCCCCAATGCATCAGCCAATTTATACAACGTACTCACCGAAGGCGATGTTTTGCCGCGTTCGATCATGCTGAGTGCATTGGCAGAGAGCCCACTTTTGGTTGCCAGATTGCGCATGGATATACCGCGTGCCTCCCTCAATTGACGCAGACTTGAAGCCACATCCACCGAGGCTGCTTCTCGAATAAATGATTCCATCAATACCTCCTCATACTCAAGATCATCGTAATTCACCACAATTCGGTCATATTATACAATAATTATTTGTGACATTAAGCACAGCTTAATGTGACACACACCACTATTGTACAAACCGTCACAATATTATGATGGAGATGCAAACATGCGTTTATTTGAATATATGCAAGGACAACATGCTCAACCAAACTCTCAAACAGGAAATTTCCCAGCTCGAAGCTGATTTTTGTTTCGCTCTTTCCGACCCCAACCGCATCCTCATGCTGTATGCCCTCAGCGAGAAACCTCTCAATGTAACCGAACTCACTAATGAACTCGGGTTGAACCAGCCCACAACATCGAGGCATCTCAAAGTTATGCGCGAGCGGGGTTTGGTACAAACCGTCCGCACCGGAACCACCGTCACCTATCACCTCTCAGATCAAAGATTAATTCAGGCGCTTGATCTTCTGCGATCCGTTATGCGGGATCGTATGACCCAGCGCGCAACCCTGATAAATGAAATCGCATAGGAGAATATGATGAAGAAACGCTTCCCTTCCTGGACCGTGGGACTGCTCGGCATTTTGTTGCTGATCCTAGTCCCGGTCATTTATTACCTGCCGCGCACTCAGGCATCCAATGACCCTGCATCGCACCTGCCCATTAAGCCCGTCCATGTGGATCATAAAGACATCGTCAAAGGCGAATTCAAAACAGGACAAGATGTAACCCGTGCCTGCCTTGAATGTCACAAAGATGCGGCAACTGAACTCATGAAGACCACGCATTGGACTTGGGAATCAAAAGCCTTTGATGTGCCGTGGCGCACTGAACCTGTAACCATCGGCAAGATCAATCAGATCAACAACTTCTGTATTGGATCGCAAGGCAACGAAAACAAATGTATGTCCTGTCATGCTGGCTACGGATGGGAACAAGGCAAAGAAACCCAGCAAGCAAACCCGGAAAACGTTGACTGTCTCGCCTGTCACGCCGACTCTGGCTCATACGGCAAAGGTCTGTTCGGGAATCCGGCCGATGGCATTGACCTGCTTGCGGCCGCACAAAGCGTGCGTGCACCTACACGCGAGAACTGCGGCAAATGCCACTTCGATGGCGGCGGCGGTAACGGCGTCAAACACGGTGACCTCGACGAAAGTTTATACTTCCCTGATAAAAATCTTGATATTCACATGGGCAGTGATCTCAATATGCAATGCACTGATTGCCATGTGACAAAAGACCATCAAATTCTCGGGCGCATGCTCGCAGATAATTACACCATCGACCCGAAGGAACAAGTCTCCTGCGAACAATGCCATGTGAATCAAAAACATGAAGATGAAAGGATCAACACCCATCTTTCAGCAGTAGCCTGTCAAACCTGTCACATCCCTGCGATAGCGCTCGAAGACCCAACCAAAGTGACTTGGGATTGGTCACAGGCCGGGCAGGAAGGACGCACAGACGATCACTTCACCTATCTCAAGATCAAAGGCGAATTCGTCTACGATAAAAACTTCGCCCCCACTTATCTTTGGTTCAACGGCAACAATGAATACCGATATATTCTCGGCGATCCGTTAGGCAAGGATGGAATTACATACATCAACAAACCGGCAGGAAGTATTGAAGATAGCACTGCAAAGATCTTCCCGTTCAAATTGCATATTGCCAAACAGCCGTATGACGTGAAAAATAATTACCTGCTTCAACCGGTCACATCAGGTAAAGACGGCTTCTGGACCACCTTCGATTGGAACAGCGCGTTCAAACTTGCTGAACCCATCACCGGCTTGAAATACAGCGGCGAATATGGCTTCACAGAAACCTATATGTATTGGACAACCACGCACATGGTTCAATCTGCCGACAAAGCCTTGCAATGCGATTCCTGTCACGGCGAATCTGGTCGTATGGATTGGACTGCGCTTGGTTATCCTGGCGATCCAATTCAATGGGGTGGGAGGTAAGACAATATGAAAAAATATTCCTACATGATCTTCGCTGGACTTCTCATCCTGTCGCTTGCCGTTGGAATTGGAACGGCTCTTGCCGCGCCCAAACCTGATTCAGCGGCGCAGGCATCTACTCTTCATCCGGACTTTAAACTGCTCGATCAAGACGGCGTGAATGTACTTGAAAGCAGGAACGCAGTCTCAACCATGAAGACCTGCGGACAGTGCCACGACACAACATTCATTGCCTCTCATGCATTCCACTCCGACCTTGGCTTGAGCGACTACAATGCGAAGAGCGATTCTCTCGACACAAGCAACGGACTCTTCGGTCAATGGAATCCCCTGACCTACCGCTACCTCTCCCCCGCAGGAGATGAACGCCTCGACCTGTCCACGGCTGAGTGGCTCATGACCAATGGCGAGCGTGTGGTGGGTGGAGGTCCAGCAACAACTTCGCGCGCTGGAAAATCCTTAAGTGACGTAACCCCTAGCGCGACAAACCCCGAATCTGCAATTTTGGGTCAAGACGGAAAAGTATCCGCGTGGGATTGGAACAAATCAGGCACAATGGAAATGAACTGCTTCCTGTGCCATCTTGAAACGCCAGACACAGCCGCGCGCGCAGACGCGATTCACGCGGGCGAATTTGGCAACGCAAACACTGCCACATTATTTGGCCTGAATATAGTCGAATCTTCTATAGACGGTTTTGTGTGGAATGCCGAAGCATTCAATGAAAACGGCGAACTCATAAGCGATGCTCTGGGTATTCAAGACCCAACCAATGCAAACTGCGCGACTTGTCACGGTGAAGTTCATCCCAATTCAGGTGACCCGCTCACGGTAAATCAATGTGATGTGAATTCACCGCAAACCGCCACAACGGGTCAAGTTGTCAGCGGACAGCGCATCAGTGCTTCAGGCATGAATCTTGCGAACAAAGACGAATTGGATCGTTCATGGGATATCCATGCAGAACGCGAGTTGCAATGCACAGATTGTCACTATGCATTGAACAATCCGGCACGCGCAAGTGAACTGCAAGGCTCAAACCCCGAACATCTCGTTTACGACCCGCGCACTTTGGACATCAACGAATATCTGCAAAGACCCGACCATAATTTTGCGCGCGGACAAAGCGCTCAATATAATGTTGCGCCTGACTTTAAAGGCACGATGCGCCGCTGTGAGAATTGTCATGATGCGGATAAAGGACACGCCGACTGGCTGCCTTCCATCAAAACTCACATGGATGCAGTCGCTTGCGAAACCTGTCATATCCCGCAAATGTACGCTCCGGCCATTCAATCCTATGATTGGACGGTGATTACACCTGCTGGTCAGCCCGTCGAGTCTTGCCGCGGCGTGGACGGCAAACCAAACAACATAATATCCCTCGTCACCGGCTATACACCTGTTTTATTAAACCGCACAAATATTGACGGCGAAACTTTGCTCGCGCCGTACAACTTGATCACATCTTTTTATTGGGTGTATGACGATGCGAACGGCAAACGTCCTGTGCGCCTTGTTGATCTCGAATCAGCGTTTCTTGAAAATGGAAATTACGCAAGCGATATCGTCGCAGCTTTTGACGCAAACAATGATGGTAAATTAAGCAGTAAAGAACTTGTCATTGATTCATCGGCAAAAGAAGATGTAGTGAAAGGCAAACTTGCCGCGCTTGGGTTGAACAACCTGAGCATTGAAGGTATGGTCCAACCGTATAGCATCAACCATAACGTGACGCGCGGCGAGAATGCGGTCAATGACTGCAAATCCTGCCACGGCGCAGATTCACGCATGACCCAACCCATCAAACTTGCTGACAATGCTCCTGTGATGCCAGTATTTGACATCGGTAACAATGTCAACGGAACAGGCGAAATTGTCAAAGGCGAAGATGGAGCGTTGTACTACCAGCCGAATCCTTCAAAAGATAAGCTCTATGTCTTCGGGTCCAGCCGCGTGAATTGGATCGACTGGCTCGGCGCCTTGATGTTCGCGGCGTCGCTTTTAGGTGTGATCACTCACGGGACGATGAGATATTTTTCATCGAAGAAGCAGCCCAGAGGTGAGAAGAGAACCGAGCGCATTTACATGTACGAGTCGTATCGCCGCTTCTGGCATTGGTTACAGACGATCACCATCGTCATCCTGCTATTCACTGGCTTGATCATTCACAGACCTGATATCTTCGGAGCGTTCTCCTTCCGCGGCGTGGTGACTGTGCATAACGTTCTCGCGGTGATCCTTGTCCTCAATGCTGCGCTGTCGCTCTTTTATCACATCACAACAGAAAGGATCCGCGAGTTCATTCCGCATCCTTATGGTTTCTTTGACGATGCGATCGTGCAGGCAAAATATTACATCGGCGGAATTTTCAAAGGCGAAGGACATCCGTTTGAGAAGCTGCCAACCAGCCGCATGAACCCAATTCAGAAGGCTACGTATTTTATGATCTTGAATGTGTTATTACCGCTCCAAATTATCACAGGCGCGTTGATGTGGAGCGTGCAAAAGTTCCCGCAATTTGCAAATGCCCTTGGTGGACTTCCCATGCTGGCCCCGTTCCATTCGCTCGTTGCATGGCTGTTTGCGACATTCATCCTTGTGCATGTTTACATGACGACCACCGGTGCGACCCCCCTCGAAGCGATGCGCGGCATGGTAACCGGATATGAGGAAGTGGAAGTGCACGAGAAAAAGGACGAAGGATGAAGAAACAGTGATCAGTTGTCAGTTGACTGTAATACTGTTCCGACTTTTGGCCTTTGACTTTCAACCTGTAACTTGTAACTCAGGAGTTTTACATGACTACTCAAACTAGAAAATCAATATTTCGCAGACCGGAAAAAGCGTATGTACATCCCTATATCGGTGGGATCGTGCTGGGAATTATATTATTCCTCGCGTTCTTCCTGACCGGCAACGGACTCGGCTCATCGGGTGCAACTGCCCGCATTGACGCAGCAGTTGTGGATGCAGTCTCGCCTTCGCATGTGGACAACAATCCATATCTATTGAAGATGGCCGGTGGGGACAAAAACCCCTTCGATGATTGGATCGTGCCTGTATTCTTTGGCGCGCTCTTTGGCGGTTTTTCATCCGGCTTCTTTAATGGACGATTGAAATTCATGACCACCAAAGGACCCAACATCTCGAACCAGACCCGCTGGTTGATGTCATTCCTCGGCGGTGTCATCTTCCTGTATGGCGCACGCATGGCGCGTGGATGCACATCGGGGCAGGCACTCTCAGGCGGCGCAACGCTCTCTGCGGGCTCATGGGCTGTCATGCTCGCCATTTTCGCAGGCGCGTATGCGACGGCTTATTTCGTAAGGAAGTCGTGGCTGTAAAAATTCCTCGTCATTGCGATGGTGATGCTCTTTCGCCTGAAGCAATCTCATTCATAGTTGGAGATGCTTCGTCGCAAACTACGCTCTTCGCAATGACGAATAATTAGGAGATTCAAAATGAACTTTCCCCTCCCCTCTCTCGTCGCAGTCAGCGCGGCCAACCCGTGGACCTATGTCCTCTTCGCCGTGATCGGCTTCGCGTTTGGCTACACACTTGAAATGTCCGGCTTTGGCGATTCAAGGAAACTCGCAGCGCAGTTTTATTTCACGGAAATGACCGTGTTAAAGGTCATGTTCACAGCAATCGTGGTAGCGATGGTTTTACTCTTCGGCGCGGCCGGACTTGGCATTCTGGATTTCAGCCAGGTTTGGGTCAACCCCACTTATCTCGCTTCCGGCATTCTCGGTGGGCTGATCATGGGCGTCGGTTTTATCGTCGGCGGATTTTGTCCCACTACGTCGCTCGCGTCTGCATCCACCGGAAAAATTGACGGCATGTTCTTCATGCTCGGCGGATTTGTCGGCGCCTACCTCTTTGGCGAAACAGAACAATATTTCACCAATTGGTACAACAATGCGGGCTATTATGGTCGGCTGACACTCGACCAGGTTTTCCACCTTCCCATTGGCGCAGTTGTTGTGCTGGTCATTCTCATGGCACTCTTCATGTTCTGGGGTGCGGAGCAACTCGAGCGCATATTCGGTAAAAAAGATCTGAGCAAAGAACCGAAACTTCGTCCGGTTGGCGCGGCGATTTTAGTTGCAATGGGTTTGGCAGTCTTCTTCATCGGAAGCCCCTCGCTCGAAAGCAAATACAACAAAGTCAAGTTCACGCGCACTGAATCCGTTCCGCAATTAAATGGCGACCCGGTCGTGAATACCATTGTTTATACCGCCGATGAAATGCTCGCCAACCGCCTTGTTTTCATCACGCCAGCAGAAGCCTTCAAGGCAAAATACAATCAGTCCATGAATCCTGTCTATCTCGATGTGCGCTCAGAGGCAGATTACAACCTATATCACATCGAAGGCTCGGTCAATGTACCATTGGACCGCATTAATGAGGTGATTCCGGTTTTGCTCACTGAGCCGCCTGCAAATTCCGTTTTCATTGTAATGAGCAATGATGAAGCCGCCGCCGTCAAAGCGTGGAAGATCCTTGTCGGATCGAGCATTCAAAATTCATATATCCTCGAAGGCGGAGTCAACAATTGGATCGCTTTTTTCGGCAAGGATGACAAGACGCTTCGACCCAACCCGAATGCTGGTGAAGACCAATTGGGCTATCTCTTCCCTGCGGCATTGGGGAGCCGCTACGACTCATGTTCCCCCAACCCCCAGGAATATGAAACCTTGGAGTTTGAAGCCAAGATCATATTACAGCTGAAGCGCGATAAATCCGGTGGGGGATGCGGGTAAGTCAGTTATCAGTGGACAGTAATCAGTAAAAACAAAAACTCTCGAAATGGTTTCGAGAGTTTTTTTGTTCATTACACTGCGTCAATTTCAACAAAGGACAGGTTTGGATTCTTTTCCGTGTAGTGTTTTAAGAAGAAAGTAGAACTAAAAAGCGCCACCCAGCCATCCCGCGAATCACGTGCTATGGTGACTTCGCCGCGATTGGGAAGTTTTTCAATATCTGCATCTTCCCCTTTGATCCAGCGCATCAAAACGTGAGGCAGTCTTTCCAGTTCGGTCGGCACATTGTATTCCGCTTTCAAGCGGGCTTGCACCACATCGAATTGCAATTGTCCCACCACAGCGAGGATCGGCTCGCGCTTGAACGCATTGGTGTTATACAGCACTTGAACCGCGCCTTCACTCTCCAGTTGACCGAGTCCCTTTGCAAATTGTTTTTGTTTGCCAAGGTCAGTATTCCGCAGCAAGGCAAAATGTTCAGGCTGAAAGCGCGGAATGGATGCAAAGCGAAATGGCGCGCCGGAGCACAACGTATCACCGATGGCAAAGTCGCCATTGTTCGGCAACCCCAACACATCGCCAGGAAAAGCCTCGTCAATGATCTCACGCTCGCTGGCAAAAAGTTTGTACGGACGCAGCAATCGGATCGTTTTGCCCGACTGAGCATGGACAAGGTCCATACCGCGCTCGAAGCGCCCGGAGCAGATGCGCAAAAAGGCAACGCTATCACGATGCTTGGGATTCATATTGGCCTGGATCTTGAAAACAAAGCCGGAGAAATCAGGCGCGTCTGGATAGATAGTTCCTGCATCGCTCACATAGGGTTGAGGAGGCGGTGCGATTTTCACGAAGGCATCCAAAAATAACTGCACGCCAAAATTAGTCACAGCGCTTCCAAAGAATACCGGCGTTTGGATCTCGTTCAAAACACTTTCATGGTCAAAGATCACACCCGCTTCATCCAAAAGATGAACGCTCTCCGCAAAATGCTCATAACGGGCATCGGACAGGATATGATTTTTTGCAAGGATATCCAGCGACACGACCACTTCAGGAGCCATGCGCTCATTGCGTTCGGTGCGTTCAAATAGGTGAACTCCTTTTGTTTCGCGGTCATAGACACCGCTGAAATCGGGTCCGTCACCGATCGGCCAATTCATCGGGACAGGCTCCATCCCCAACACTTTTTTGATCTCATCCAACAGGTCGAGCGGATCGCGGGCAGGGCGGTCCATTTTGTTGATGAAAGTAAAAATGGGAATCCCGCGTTTTCGACAAACCTCAAACAACTTAAGCGTCTGCGGTTCGATACCTTTAGCCGCATCAATGACCATGACAGCGCTATCCACTGCGGATAATGTTCGATAAGTATCCTCGGAAAAATCTTGATGTCCGGGCGTATCCAGCAGGTTGATGATGTGCTCTTGATAGGGGAATTGCAGAATGGTGGAAGTAATGGAAATTCCGCGCTCGCGTTCCATCTCCATCCAGTCCGATGTGGTAGCGCGTTGATTTTTGCGCGCACGGACATTGCCGGCCAGTTCAATGGCGTTGCCGTATAAAAGCAGTTTCTCGGTCAGCGTGGTCTTGCCGGCATCGGGGTGCGAAATAATGGCAAAGGTTCTGCGCGCCGCAATGGATTCGTTGATATCCGCAACTTGGTTGGTAAGTGATATTTCTTCCTGCATTCGTTTTCTCCAAGCCTTTACAAAAGGCTCGAAATTTTAGCATAGATTTAGTAATTGATTGCCATTTTGGCATAATTATTTAAAGCGAAAGTCCTTGTATTTGACTACAAGGACTTCGGTAGCTGGGAGCCTGAAGGGTTTCGAACCCTCAACATCTTCCTCCACAGGGAAGCGCTCTGCCGTTGAGCTACAGGCTCCATACTTGAAGCGAGCGACATTATATCATCAGGATTTGACACTCGCAAGGATTTTTTGAATTACTTCGATCACCGCTTCGCGCTTAACTGCGACCTGCTCGCCATTAACCAAATTCTTGACCGCCACCTGATCATTCGCCGCCTCATCAGGACCTACCGTGAGGACAATACGCGCTTTCATTTTGTCTGCAAATTTGAATTGCTTTTGCAGCTTGGCGGGCTCGGGATAACACAATACATTCAACCCGGCGCGTCGTAATTCGGCAGACAGGGATAAAGCATTTTGCAACAAACTCTCATCGAATATAGTCACAAGGACTGGCGCAGGGCTTGGTGTGAATTCGGGCAGGAGACCTTTTTCTTGCAGGACAATCCCTGCTACCACGTCACCCATTGCAAAACCAACGCCTGAAAGCGGCTGTCCGCCCACATCTGCGAGAAGGTTATCGTAACGTCCGCCGCCCAAGATAGCGCGTTTGACTGAGCCGCTGGTCTCAAAGGCTTCAAAAACTGTGCCAGTGTAATACAAGAGTCCGCGCATGATGTTTGGGTCAAATTTGACGTAGTCTTTCACACCCAGGGATTCAAGAGCAGAGAATAAGCGCACGAGTTCATCGCTCTTTTTCCACAAGTCAAAATTGCCGAGAATGGTTTTTAAACCGTCAAGTTGAATTTGCGATAAACCACCGTCAAGCACAGAGGAATCCCATTTGGCTGAGTCCATCTTTGAACGGCGGTCCACCATGTTCGAGACTTCCAAACGCTTTTCAGGAAGAATGCCCAAGGCGTCGAATTCAGACTCCATCAGCCGCCGATTATTCACATAAATAATAGCCAGCTCGGGGGTAAGTCCGACCGAGCGCAGGAAAGTCGCGCCAACCGCGATCAATTCCGCATCCGCTTCAGGCGAGCTGACTCCCAGCATGTCAATGTTCCACTGAAAAAATTCGCGGGTGCGCCCTTTTTGCGGCTGCTCATAACGCCAGAACGGACCGAAGGACCACCAGCGCACAGGGAAAGTTAACTCGCCCTGCTTTGCCGCGATCATGCGTGCGAGGCTGGGTGTGAGTTCCGGGCGCAAGGTGACAAAATCGCCGCCGCGGTCAGTGAAAGTGAAAGATTGTTTCTTTACAAGCTCTTCGCCGGATTTCGCCGCATAAAGATCAATGGGCTCAATGAAGGGAGCGTCCCATTCCTGATATCCAAATGAACGTGAAGCCGCGCCAACTTTTTCGTAAATGTAATTACGCAAAGCCATTTGTTCAGGATAAAATTCGCGTGTGCCTTTTACAGCTTGTATTTTATTTGCCATAAGGTAGTACTCCAGTTCGCGAATTCTATCATGAGTTTCCCGGAGGAATAAATGAATGACTGTAAGTTTTGCGACCCTTTTGTCAACCCAACCGAGATCGTTCTGGAAAATGATCTATGTATTTTTCTACAACATGAAGAAACTGTATTGATCGGAGCCGGCCTGATCATCCCGCGCGCGCACCACGAAACAGTTTTTGACCTAACCCCTGGAGAATGGGTTGCGACCCGTGAAATGATCCATCAGGTAAAAAGTTTGCTAGATGAAACATATCATCCCGACGGATATACAGTTGGCTGGAATTGCGGCGAAGCCGGCGGGCAGCATGTATTTCATGCGCACTTGCATATCATCCCACGTTATAAAGATGAGCCTTTTGCGGGGAAAGGATTACGGCATTGGTTGAAACAGGAAGAAAACAAAAGAAAATAAAAAAACAGATTTGAAATTCAAACCCTTTGAGAACCTTAATCTTTCACTATACCTACTTCCATGATTATGGTATAAGAATCACAGCCCTTCTGTGTTCGTGATATTGCCTTCACGTTTTGAGCCAATACCTAATAAACGGGTCCTTAACTTATATAGAAATAACGCGATAGGCCTGAGCCAAGGCGGCGTTTCTAGGTAGGGACCCACCTGCAAATGCAGGTTCAAAACCTGGTGATACACGGCACATGCGGGGTTTTTTTATACAAACAAAATTAGAATTTTCTTACTTGACGAGTCAACGACCTGCGTATACAATACGCGCCATTGAAAAACAATTGAATACGGAGATAAAGCGGCTGGGTCTTGTCGTTTCCATCAACAAGATCACGAGGTGAAGGTTCTCCCGTGCGAACGGGACGCTAATCGAACTCAATAAAACGGGTTCGAGAAAATCGGATAGATCAGCGGATGCCTTCGAAGCCAGATCACTGGCTTCCTTCTCCCTTCCAAAGCAAGCGTTCGAGCAAAGGAGTTTAAAAAAACTCTATTGCTCGTCACTGAAAACCAGACAGCGATGTTTGGGACAAAGTGAACGCAGTGGGTTCAGGTAATTTATATTACTTGGAGCTTTTGGAAGGGCGTTTCTTTTTAATACCATGTGTATTTTAAACAGACATGCCCGCGCATGTCTGTTTATTTTTTAATCAAGGATAAAATGAGCAAGAATCGGGTGGCTTTCGTCAGCGATGACAAATACAATCTCCAGCAACAAAAGGAGATAAATATGGAATCCACAACCGTACTTTCAGAACATTATCAACTTATCGAAAGGGCCATTCAGTACATCGAGGCGAATGTGAACCGCCAGCCTGAACTGGAAGAGATCGCATCCGCTATCGGCTTGAGCGAATTTCACTTCCAGCGCTTATTCACCCGCTGGGCAGGGATCAGCCCGAAGCGCTTCATGCAATTCCTGACCAAGGAACATGCCAAGGAATTGCTCACCCAATCCGAGAATCTGCTTGACACCACGCATCAAGTTGGACTGTCGAGTCTGGGGCGCTTGCATGATCTATTTATCAACACCGAGGCGGTCACTCCCGGCGAATACAAATCCCGCGGCGCAGGT
Source organism: Chloroflexota bacterium (assembly GCA_016219545.1). Lineage (GTDB taxonomy): Bacteria > Chloroflexota > Anaerolineae > Anaerolineales > Villigracilaceae > Villigracilis. The sequence goes on from JACRMH010000025.1 coordinate 34,120, forward strand.
CTGTCCATTCACTATGGACTGCATCTCACTCCATTCGGAAAATGTCTCATCGCCACAACCGAGCGCGGCATCTGCCATTTGAGTTTTGTACAAACCAGCGAAGGTAAAGCGATTGACAACCTTGTAGCGGATTGGAAACAGGCCAAGATGATCGAGGATTACAAATCCACTGCCCCGCTCGCGGCACGCATCTTTTCAAACCGTGAAACTGGTTCTGGTTTCGATACGTCCCGCGAAAATCGCGCGGGACTACTCAACCACCCGCTCAAGCTTCATCTGCGCGGGACGAATTTCCAGATCAAGGTTTGGGAGGCATTGCTCAACATTCCGGCTGGAAATGTCACCACCTATGAGCACATCGCAGCGCAGATCGGCAACCCGAATGCCTTGCGCGCAGTCGGGACAGCAGTTGGGCATAACCCAATTGCGTTTCTCATTCCCTGTCACCGTGTGATTCGCAAAGCGGGCGAGTTCGGAAATTATCGGTACGGCTCAGCCAGAAAGAAAGCGATCCTGGCCGCAGAATTTGCATCTCATTACAAAGAGATTGCCTAACAACAGCAATAGCATCATAAAGAAAAAGGAAAAAATGAAATCAAAAGTATGGTTGGCGTTAATAGCTTTATACGTAGTCTGGGGTTCGACTTACTTGGGAATCAAGTTTGCCATTGAAACCATCCCACCGTTCTTTCATGCGGGAGTGCGCTTTCTGATCTCGGGCATCATCCTCGTAGTCTGGCAGCGCGCCGCGGGTCAGCAAATGCCCACGCGCAAACAATGGATATCAACCGGCATCATCGGTACTTTGCTCCTCCTGGGAGGCAATGGACTGGTCGCATGGGCTGAGCAATTTATCCCTTCCGGGATCGCGGCCTTGATCATTGGCTCCATTCCGATGTTTTTAGTGGTGATGGAGGCGCTTCGCCCGGGCGGCGTGAAACCTAACTGGCAGTCCATTGTTGGGTTATTGATCGGCTTCACGGGAATCTTTATTCTCGTCGGCCCCTCCAATATTTCCGGCAGCACTACAAAACTAAATCCCTTCGGCGTTGCGGCCTTGCTCTCGGCATGTCTGTTCTGGGCGATGGGTTCGATCTACAGCAAAACCGCAGACCTGCCCAAGTCATCTTTAATGACCACAGGCGCACAAATGTTGATCGGAAGTATTGGACTGTTCATTGTTTCAATACTGACAGGCGAGTTATCCAAATGGGACCCAACGGGCGTGTCCATGCGCTCGATCTACGGATTGTTATATCTTATCTTTGTCGGGTCATTGGTCGGGTTTGCCTCTTATGGCTGGCTGCTTCAAAACGCGCCAATCTCACTTGTGGCAACCTATGCGTATGTCAACCCGATCGTGGCAGTAATCCTTGGGAGTTGGCTGGCCGCAGAAAAGCTGGAGCCCCATATTTGGCTGGCGAGTGCCATCATCATCGGGTCAGTGATGTTTATTAATAGCCGGAGCAAGCCCAAAGGTAAGAATGAAGCGAAGGAGGTTTTAGTGGAGAGTCATCAGTAATTAGTTATCAGTTATCAGTCGTCAATAAAAATTCATAAAGGAGAAAACAATATGGACTCAAAAGATTTAGTCAAACGCGTTAAGGAAGATAATGTCAAGTTCATCTCGTTGCAATTCACGGACGTGATGGGTGCGGTGAAAAGCGTGGACATGCCGGTACGCCATCTCGAAGATGTACTGACAGACGGCGCATGGTTCGACGGCTCGTCAGTGGAAGGTTTCGCGCGCATTCAGGAAAGCGATATGCGCCTGATGATCGACCCCGATACCTATGCAGTCCTGCCCTGGTCTTCAGCTGAGTCAAGACGCGCGCGTGTGTTCTGCGACATTTACACACCCGGCGGCGAACCCTTTGAAGGCGATCCGCGCGGTGCCTTGAAGCGTTCTCTCAAGAAACTTGCTGATCGCGGCTGGAAACTCAACATCGGACCCGAACCTGAGTTCTTCCTGTTCAAAGGCGAGAATGGACATGGCGTTCACCCCGTGCCCCACGATACGGGCGGCTATTTTGATTTCTCATCCTTCGATGAAGCCGTTGTTGTCCGCACTGCGTTGATCGAAGCGCTTGATTCTATGGGACTCGATGTGGAAGTGGGTCACCATGAAGTGGCGTTAGGTCAGCATGAAATTGATTTCCGCTATGCGGATGCATTGAAGGCGGCGGATAATGTATTGACATTGAAGTACACCGTAAAAGCGATTGCCGCCCAACACGGACTGGTCGCTTCTTTCATGCCCAAGCCTGTATACGGCATTAATGGCTCTGGTATGCACTGTCATCAATCTCTCTTCGATATCAAGACCGGCGCCAACTTGTTCTTTGATGCAAAGGATACTGCTCATCTTTCGCCGCTGGCCTACTCGTTCATTGCCGGACAGTTGGAACATGCCCGGGCGCTGGCAGGTGTGGTTGCGCCGACAGTGAATTCCTACAAGCGTTTGGTCCCCGGTTATGAAGCTCCTGTATACATCGGCTGGGCGCAACAGAACCGTTCGGCATTGATCCGCATTCCGCGCTACACTGAAGGCCGCGATAAGGCCGTCCGCGCTGAACTGCGCTTCCCAGACCCATCCTGCAATCCATATTTAGCGTTCACAGTGATGCTGGCTGCTGCACTCGACGGCATAGACAGGAAGCTCGAAGCCTCCAAGCCGCTGAATAACATCAACCTGTATCACCTCAATAAGGAAGAACGCACCAAATTAGGCGTCACTGAATTGCCCGGCTCGCTGTCTGAATCACTGGGCGAATTGGACAAAGATGAAGTATTGAAGTCTGCGCTGGGTTCTTACTTGTATGAAGCCTATGCGCGCGCGAAATGGGAAGAGTGGGACGAATTCCGCTTGCGTGTGACAGATTACGAGATCGTAAAGTATTTGGAAACAGCATAAAGTAAGTTTGAAGGTTGCAGGTTTGAACATCCTCTGGAAATTCTCGTTTCAGAGGATGTTCTATTTCCCATAACAACAGGACTGATAACGTTGTATAATTTCTACAGGTCATTATTCCCACTCTAAAACATTTAAACCCATGACAGCCAGCCTGATCTCAACGCTAAAAAGTTACATTCCCGAGATTCTACAGTCTCGTATCGTGAATGACCCCACGCCGCCCAATAAACCTTTTGAAGAAAAGTATATGGCGGCTGTTTTATTCGTTGATATTTCAGGTTTCACCGCCCTCACTGAAAAATTCGCCGCGCGCGGTCCTTCAGGCGCTGAGGATATTTCAGCCATTCTCAATGACTTTTACGGCCAGTGGATCGAGATCGTCAGAAGTTATGGCGGGGACATTATCAAATTCGCAGGGGACGGGCTGCTCGTGATCTGGGAAGATGACAATCTCGAAAAGGCCACCATGCGCGCCGCACAAGCCGCACTGGATGCACGCAGTCAACTGGTAGGTTTCCGTGCGGGAGATCATACCTTATCCACGCGCATTGCCATCAGCGCAGGGCAGATCGGGTTGACCGGACTCGGCGGAGTTTTCAACCGCTGGGAAGTGATCCTCACCGGTGACGCAATCGAACAAGTGGGGCGCGCACAGGCATCTTTAAAGCCCGGTCAGATCAGTGTTTCGCCTGCCGCGTGGAAGTCCATGTACTGGCGGGCTTTCGGGGAACCTCTCGAAGATGAGTATATGCTTTTGACGGGGATCAGACACAACGTCACGCATGAAGCGGAAAAGAAATTCAATCTAAACGAAGATAGCATCCCGGCGCTCCGTTCCTACATCCCCGGCGCGATCGCAAAAAGAATTGATGCGGGGCAGTCTGATTGGCTGGCGGAACTTCGCCGAGTCACGAGTCTCTTTATTAACGTGCCGGAAATGACCCACGGCACAGACACAGACCTGGCTCAAAGACTGGCCCAGATCCTACAAAGTGCAATTTATCGCTATGAAGGAAGTGTGAACAAGATCTCGGTGGATGAAAAAGGTGTATCCGTTTTGGCTGCATTTGGGCTTCCGCCTTTTTCGCATGAAGACGATCCGTTGCGGGGTGTGCTCGCCGCGCAGGATATTAAGAACACGCTCTCTGACATGGGCATGAATTGTTATATCGGTATTACAACGGGGCGCGTCTTTTGCGGGGTGATCGGCAACGAGCGCCGCCGGGAATATACGATCAATGGCGATGCTGTAAATCTTTCGGCGCGGTTGATGCGCGCCTGCGGGTCGGGATTAACATTCCCAGATGGAAACCCCATCCAAATTTTGACGGATGCGTCAACTTACGAGTCGGCGAGAAGTCGGGTGGATTTCATCACCCACGAGCCGATCAACGTGCGCGGAAAAGCCCAGCCTGTGCCTGTCTTCATTCCACAAACACGGCACGCAAAAGACATGGGGCATATTGCACTGACAACCATGATCGGGCGCGAGAGCGAACGCTTCGCAATTGCCGAAGCATTGCGCGCGCTCATCACAAAGGAAAGCAAGATCATCATCGTGGAAGGTGAAGCGGGTTTGGGGAAATCGCGTTTGATCGAAGAAGCGATCCGTCAGGCATCCGCAATGAATGTAAGAACATTGATCGGGTTAAGTGAGGCGATAGAACAAAACACTCCGTATCATGTTTGGAAAAACATAACTACAACAATTTTTGATATCGAATCACAGGCAGATCCATCAGAACAGCGCCTGCAATTTGAAAAAGAGATCTATCAAAGCATGTCAGAGGCGGAACGCGCACCTGTGCTAAACGGCATCCTGCCTTTCAATCTCCCGGATAATGATCTCACAAAAAATATTACGGGCGAGGCGCGCGCCAGCGCCATGCACGAGTTGATCCTTGAAAGGCTTGAAAAACTCGCAGTCAAAACTCCAACCATGCTGGTGGTCGAAGATGTACAGTGGCTGGATTCAGGTTCATGGGCTTTGCTCCACCTCGCCGCGCAAAGAATAAAACCAATGCTGATTCTGGTCACAATGCGCCCGATGACCATTACCCCGCCAATGGAATTTACGCTTTTACGCGGCATGTCGTCCACGCGCTTTTTGACTCTCGCACCTCTCGATAATGATGATATTGAAACCCTGCTGTGCCAAAGGTTGAACGTTAGCAAGCTGCCGGAGCCGCTCGTCAAATTCATCCACGATAAAGCGGAAGGGCATCCATTCTACAGCGAGGAACTTGTCCACACCCTGCGCGATAGCGGACTGCTCATCATTAAAGACAATGAATGCACATTGGCGCCCACTGTCAGAAATTTGGAAGCGCTGAATCTGCCCGGCTCACTGGAAGGTGTGATCACAAGCCGCATTGACAAGATGCCGCCGTCGCAACAACTCACCCTGAAAGTTGCCTCTGTCATCGGACGGGTTTTCGCCCTGCAAGAGTTATCGGCCATCTATCCGATCCGCGATGACATTCCGGCATTGCCCAGCTATTTGGATCAACTCGAAAAAGAAGAACTCACCATCCTCGATTCGCCCGACCCTGAAACTTCCTATCTCTTCAAGCACATCATCACACAGGAAGTTGCCTACAATCTTTTGCTCTTTTCGCAGAGACGCTCCCTGCATCGCTCAATGGCTGAATGGTACGAGCAAGTCTTCGGCTGCGAAGCTGTGACTCACTTCCCGGCTCTGGCTTATCACTGGAAGCAGGCAGATGTCCCGCCGAAGGCCATGGAATATCTTGAAAAAGCTGGCAACATGGCTTTGAAGAACGGCGCATATCGCGAAGCAATCCAATTCTTTACACAAGCACTCGAAAAAGCAGAGAACACGAAGAACTCAGATGTTTCTCCCATGCGGCTGGCACGCTGGCATCGTTCCATTGGAGAAGCGCACCTGGCGCTCGGTCAACTGGAAAGCGCGCGCAGTTATTTCCGCAAAGCCACACATATTTTGAAACATCCTGCGGCGAATTCTCAACCGACCATCCTGGCCGGGCTGGTCTATCACTTGATCGTCCAAACCCTTCATCGGCAATTCCCCAAAATATTTATCGGCCGGGATAAAGCGAAAGATGACCTACTGCAGGAGATCGCGCAGAACTATAGTCATCTGGCGCTGGCTGATTTCATCAACTCTGAAACTTTCCCGATGGTGTACCATGCCATTCGGTCACTCAATCTTTCCGAGCTTGGCGGGAGCATGTCTCCTCCGCGCGTGTGGGCGCTGGGTTCGGTCAGCGCCATGATGGGGCTTATCCCCAACCATAAACTTGCCGAGCATTACGCTAAAAAAGCGCTGGATGCATCCGCCCAGGTGGATGATCTCAATTCACAAATATGGACCCAATTGGCAGTAGGCACTTATAAATTAGGCGTTGGGGATTGGGAAGCTTCGAAGCAGGCACTGAATGCCTCCATCGAGTTGTCACGCCGGGCGGCTGACCGATACCTTGAAAGCAACAGCACTGTCGTGTTATCGGGTCTGGAGTATGCGCGCGGCATGGATTTTTCACGTGCAGAAGAACTCCACAGGCATGTATATTCACTCATGCATGGGTCAGAAAATAATCTATATCTTACATGGGCGATCTATGGGATCGCCCTGATCAACATGATGTATGGCAAATTCGATGAAGCGTTAAAGGCAACTCAAAATGAGGGCTTCTTTGACAGCGCACCTATTAATCTCACTCATCTCTACAACATCAAAGCCACATCCTATTGGCGGACGGGAAATGAAAAGGAAGCCGTCACATATTGCGCGAAGAGCCTGCCGATATTGACTACGTTGCCCCCTCAGTTATATTCCATGTTGATCGGCGAGCGGCTCGCGGCCCAAGTCGTGTTTGAGGCATGGGAGCAGGAAAAATTCTTCGAGGTTGAAGGTTTCCACAATACGACAGAACTAAAAAAGACCGCTACAACCATTATGAAAATGTTGAAAAAATTCAAGGGTATTTTCCCTTTTGGTGAACCACCCTTCCTGCTTTATCAGGGCTGGCAAAAATGGATGGAAGGCAAACATGATTCCGCATTGAAAGACTGGCAAGCCAGCGCTGAGGTTGCGCGAAAATTGTCCATGCCGAGGGATGAAGCGAATGCCTTGCGTGAGCTGGGGAGACATTCAGAAGGCGAAGTCCGCAGAGTGTATTTGCAGAAGGCTCTGGAGTTATTTACTTCATGTCATGCAAAATACGATGCAGGTGAAACGGAAAAGTTGCTGGGCTAAATTCATATAAAAAATCCTGACAGCAATGCCAGGATTTTTTATAAATCGACACTTTTAAATCAATGTTTTAGTACGCCTTGAGCCAATTCTTTAATTTCCTTCTTTGATTCGTAGACGCGCACCAATTTTCCGTCCTGCATTTGGAGAACACGGTCAACGAATTGACACATGCGCAAGTCATGAGTCACCATGATGCCGGCGCGGTCATTTTCGTGGATGAGATGCGCGAAAGTCTCCACAACCTGATAAGCACGTTCGGTATCCAACGAAGCTGTTGGTTCATCCGCCAGCACCACGGCCGGGTTATGAATTAGGGCGCGCGCTATGGCGACCCGCTGCTGCTGTCCGCCGGACATTTGTGCGGGGAGGTTATGCAAACGGTCCGCGAGACCGAGGCGGGCCAGCAATTCGTCAGACCGCACGCGGCCGGCATGGTTCATCCTGTTATTAAGGCGAAGCATGAATTCCACATTTTCTGATGCGGTTAAATATGGGATGAGATTATTGGACTGAAAAGTAAACCCGATCTTCTCGCGGCGTAATTTCACGCGTTCTTTTTCATTCATCTGCGCGAGATCCTGCCCATCAATGAGGACTTGTCCAGTAGTAGGTGTAAGGAGAGCGGCAAGGATGGAAAGCATAGTGGTCTTGCCCGAACCGCTTGGTCCCACCAGTGCAACAAACTCACCAGACTTTACTTGAAACGAAACACCGTCCACTGCATTGATGGTCGCGCCATCCAGTGAAAATGATTTAACCAAATCACGAACTTCCAAAGCAACTGTATTCATATTCTTATCCCAACCTCAAAGCTTTCAAAGGCTCAATGCGGACTGCGTAAATAATGGAGACCATGCCTCCGAGCGGCCCGATCAACAACAACAAGGCGATGGCGATCAATGAACGAGTCCCATTGAATGCCAGCGGAATTGTAGGCGGGAAACCCAATGAGAACAGATAGGTCATTCCGCCTCCAATGCCCACACCGAGAGCTGTCACCACAATAATCTGGATCACCGCTGAAAGACCAACAACGGAATTCGATGAACCGATCGCTTTCAGGACGCCGATCTGTGGGACTTTTTGCAAAATCTGAATCTGGAAGAATCCGCCGATCACGAGAATACCTATCAACAAGGTGAACACGCCCTGAGTCTGCACAGTGCCTTGTTGGGCGGAATAACCGGGGATGTTATTGATCGTCGTTTCAAGAGTTGCAACTTGAATATTAGGCACATCATTCACAAGGTGAACAGCCATTGCATCTGCCTGAGTCGGGTCAACCAATTTGACGGCGATAATATTTGGAAATGGGGTATCGCTGTTCAAGTCTGCTTCAGATTGCGGGCGGATCTTTTCCCATGTAGCAGGCGGGACAAAAATGGTCGGCTGAAAGAAATACGATTGGCCTTCCACCAGTCCCACAACAACCAATTCAAAGAATTTATCCTCTGTACCCTGAGTGGAGCGGACTTTAATGGTATCGCCAATTTTTATATCGGAACGCAAAGCTACATTACGGTCCATTACGGCTTCACGTGCTTCACCGCCGCGGAATGCGCGTCCATCAAGAAGGGTCGGCATACCCGGACGCCCTGCTTCCACGCCCAGCATGGACACTTTAAGAGGTTTTGCCAGGGACACAATTTCAGTGTTGGATGTGTAGATCGGGCCGGCATCCGCCACCCCATCTACGCGGCGAACGGCTCTGACTGCATTCGTCTCCAGCCGGCTGGCGGTAATGCTATAGTCCGATTTTTGTAAAAAGACAATGAGCTGCGCATCGAGATTTGCCACGTATTGGCGGTTGCCATTGGCAAGGCCTTCACCTAAAGCAGCAATGAAGAGCACGAGCAATGTGATCAAAGCAATGACCAGGGCAACAAGCAGGAAGCGTCCGCGATTGCGGATGACTTCCTTTACAGCGAGATATGTAGCAAGAAAAAAATTGTTCATAGGATTGCCTTACCGTCAAATGGTTTGTTCCAGTTTGCACCCATGATGCCGTGCAGGATCAAATCCACGGGCGGATGATCGGCGATGTCTTCATAATAATACGGGAGCCGGACACGCCCATCCATGCCGATGATGAAGGTACCGGACATTTGGTAGGCATCCTGTCCTGTCGGTGGAACTTCAGGCTTGTAGCCCTTTGTGCGCGCCAGTTTACGATTTGAACGCCAGATCTGAGGTGAGAGCAGGGTTTGCCAAAGAGAGCCTTGATAAAGCCCATAAGCATGATACGCGGACCGATCCGGGTCGGCGAGGCAGACAGCGCTTGGCGCACGCTGGTCACAGAAGGCTTTAGCTGATTCTGCCGAAGCGTGGGAGATGATCGCGAGGCGCAACCCTCTTTCGGTGAGGGCTTGATTCGCGTCGAATAATTGATCCATCATCTCCTTGCATTGCGGACATCCAAAATGGCGGGTAAAGGCCAGCACCAGAACCTTATCCTCCCAAAGCGAGGCAAGTTGAACTGGCATGCCGTCCCTGCCGAATACTTGCGCATCCGGTGCGGGGTCGTTGAATTTAAGTTGAGTTTGTTTTTTCATATTCCTATTTACCTTTTGGAGGCATATAAAAAAAGGTCCACATCTTTACAGATACGGACCTTTCCATAATCTGATTATGGAATTCTACCATATTGCACAGTTTTTGCACAGCTTTTACGCAATATGTAAAACCGACTTCAACACCTTGTTCCCCACCTTCGCCACCCGCCTCCAACTGCTGACATCATTGAGGGAGATCCAACGCCGCTCTTCTGTGCGATAGAACCAGTCCTTATCCTGCTGATAATAGACAAGCACGTCGGTTGATTCCCAAATGTTGAGAATTTCGTTGCCGTGCGCGTGCGTGTCATCAAAGTCTGTTGTGGCGCGCTGACCCATTTCACTATAGAGTTCATTGAGTTCAAGCAGGAGTGAGTTGATCTCAGGTGAAAGATGACTGACCTTGAGTCCGATGCGCTTGGCTTCTTCGTACAAAATGGGGTAGCCATGTGAAGGATATTTTGCATTCAACGCGCTGGCGATCTTATCCTGCGTCTGGTCATCTTTGATGTGATAGGCAAGCAATTCCTTGCTGAGCATGATCGAAAGCGATTCAGCCCGGTCTACTGCACCAATGACAAGCGGATGCACATGCTTGAACAATTCCTGATATGGATTCTCTTTCGCCTCGCCATTCTGCGCCTGCCACAGGCGGACTACACGAGTCAGTTCGTCCAGGCTGACAGAGACACGGTCATTGTCACGGTCTATTGGGGAAAGCGAGTGGGTCAGAGATGTATCCACCGGTGTGAGATAGGCCATCGGCCCCATTTGGATCTCATTCGCGCCAAGTGTGATCATGGTGGCGGCGGATGCACATTCAAGCGGCACGACAGCGACGATCTCTGAGCAATACTGGCGCAGAAGATTCACGAGCCGCAGCGAAGCCTGTCCATTGCCGCCGCTGGACTTGATGAAGAGATATATTTTTTGTTGAGTACCTATCTTTTCAAGCAATTCATACAGGGCAAGGACATCATCATGGCAGATGCTTCCGCGTGTGTTGTTGAAATAAGTGACGAGGGTGCCGCCAAGTAACTTGTTGGCGCGCTTGATGATGGCCTGCGTTTTATTGAATAAGATCGGCGGTTGTTTTTCTTTATTGGGTTTGGTTTCTGTTTCCATAGTTTCTCCTGGCCCAGGTCCAGCCTGCGACAAACCCGAGCAATTCTCCAAGAAGTACAAAGGTGAGCAATCCCGATAATCCATTGGCGGTGAGCCAGTTCACGATCCCGAACATACCAAGGGATAGGTAATTATATGCCGCAAGCCCGCCCAATGCGATGCCCATTGTCCAACGGAAGGCAGAGCGGCGGCCTGCAATACGAAGCCCGGCAGTATAACCAACCACGGAAGAAAGCATAATGAAAAGCATTGCAACCAGCCAGGCAGGGAAGCGCGGATAGCCTGCACTTGATATGTATCCTTCCACTGGTGCAACAGCAGTTGGCTCAGGCGTCTCAGTAATGGACTGGGTCTGTTGGGGTACGATCACCGTCACTGCCACAGCGCCAGTTTGAGAAACATCCAATCGCAATAACGTCGAGAGCACTGCCGGGTCACTCGTGGCATGGATCTCCAGCAACCCGGGTTTATCCAAACCAAATGGGGCCTGCGCCACACCTTGCACAGTCACGGCGTCTACTTCTTTAAGAACGCTGCCTTCTCCGGTAAGCATCATGGAAAATTGAACGGGCGTACCATCTGGAACAGGATTTCCATTATTATCCGTGATGACGCCTGTTCGGATCGAGATGGTATCTCCAATTCGAAACAGCGGGCTTGGAGTTGGCTCAAAGGTGGACACTGCATTGGGAATTTCAGAACCAGTCGACAGGTCAAGAAAGAGCGGAATGCTCTGCGAAGGGTCCGGAGTCAAAACCGAAAGAAGATCATATCCAATTCCGGAAATGGAAACGGGTGAAGCGCCGACCGGCGTCAACTCCTTAAAAAGAAGCCGTGCGGCAACATCAACAAATTGAGGCTGCTTACTATACAATGCGAAGTAGGCGGTAAATTTCGAAATGGTGGTCGTGTCAAAATAATATGGCGCACCAAAAGAAAACAGGATGATCCGCTTGTCACGCAAAAGGTCGGGGCGTTCACGGAAGAAGCGGCTAATGAGTGCAGGCTGTCCCTGCGATGCATCTGTGAGGGAAATGACGATCCAATTTGCTGTGCTGATATCGTCTTCGATCAAGGGGATCTCAAGTCTGTCCAACATGGTTTGCAGGTTCTGCAATGAGTAGGAAGTAAGCCAATAACTCGTTGTTTGATCCCCGCTTTGAGGACCATACAGTTGAAGAATGGATTGTTCCAACGCGTCCACCGCCAGCAAAGGCTGGTCGGCGCACTGCGTACATTGTTTGACATTGCTGGTATCCGTAAGAAAAACCATGCGTTCATTGGCCTGCGGCAAAGGCATGACAGCCGCCAAATCCTGCTGGTCGGGGCTGATCAATGTCGCAGAATTACGCGCCACATCGAAAGCTATGTCGGTTGCTGTACCCAGGTCGGACAAACGGCTGACCGGCACCAACACATGTGACAGATCGAATTTACGATACACGCGAAGTTTAACTGTGAGAATGCGCGCCACAGATTCGTCCACGCGCTGGGCGAAGGCGGGATCTTCACGATATTTCTGAGCGAAGAAATCTATCACACGGACTGTGCCTGCGTATGTATCAGGCGAATCGCTGGAATTGATATTGCCCAGATACATCATGTCATTCCCGGCGAGGAAGGCATCCCGTGCCGCAGTACGTGCAATGAATTGCCCGCCGCCCGAAGTATAGAATTCGCTGACTGCGCGCGTGCCTAGATCATCACTGATGACCAGCCCGCCGTTGGAATACCAGGTTGAGAATTCAGGCAAAGCCAAAATCTGTTTGAGAGCCTGTGAGTCAAAACTGATGGGGCGGGTTGTGGCGCGGATGTTTCCTTGAAAGCCTTGATAGCGAATATGTGAAACCAAAAGCCCATCCGCTGTTGATTCAGGTGTGACCGCGTTGCCGGAAACAGAAAAGAATGGGGCCAGTTCCACCAGCCTTAGCTGTTCAATGGATTTGCGGACGGTTGAAACTTCCTCTTCGGGCAAACGGTCTGACCCGCCGACGCCGGGAAAATGCTTGGCGATCACGAGTAATTTATTTTCACTGCCGCCATGCAATCCAGTAATATAGGCGCTCCCCATCTCACCCACCCAAAACGAATCGCCGCCAAAGACGCGAGTCCCCAAGTCACCGCCTGAAATGGACGGGTCTTCCAACACATCCAGGGACGGTCCAAAATACAAATTGAACCCAAGCGCAGAAAGTTCACGTCCGCGTACTTCGCCAACTCTTTGCGAAAGTTCTTTGTTCCAGGTCGCGCCAATTGCCATCTCACTCGGCAAGGGCGTCAACCCGCTTAGAATCTGATCGGTGGGATAACCATTGCCTTCCTGAGCAACACCTACAAAGAGAGGCGCATAAGCAAAATTGACCGGGTCTCCTGTTGCCAGATCAGTTACAGGGTTACTTGAATTTTCCCACTCCAATTTTTGAAGACCCTCGATCAACGCGTGAGCTTGCGCTACCGTATCAGGAGCTTGTACAAAATTATCATTCTGACCGAGCAGAACCACGCCGCCAATATGATGACGGTAGATCAGATCATAGATATGGGAATTCGAACTGATGTCCGTGCCATTAAAAGTCACAAGAAATAATTGTCCCACGCGCTCCTCAGGAGACATTGAATTCAAAACAACAGAAACCTCAAAAGGCGTGGGAGTTTGTGCCTGCACCCCAATCGGTGTTGGCAAAAGCATGGCAAGAAAAACGATCAACAGAAAAGCACGGATCAAACGCATTGCATCCCCTTACAAAACAGACGCCGTTTATTAAGCGGCGCCACGCGACTATTCGCATCTTTCCCCGCCCTAAATTGTTTCCGGCATTCGGACGGTTGGATCTTCACCCGTCCCTCCCGAGTGCGTGGACAGCCGTTTGAGGGTCATCTGTGAAAATACCGTCCACACCCCACTCTTTGAGTTGATTAACTTCCTGAGCAGTGTTCGCCGTCCAGACATGCACGCGGCGATTAATGCGGTGCACACGCTGAACCTGTTCGGGGCTCGCATTGGAAATGTGCGGATGCAAAGCCTGATAATCACCAAACATGAATCCAAAAGAACGCGCCCATAGCCCAAGCAGACCGGGCATGGCCAGCAGTCCGCGCGGGACCTGGGGAAGTAGCTGTGATGCGAGCTTCAAATTGGAAACAAAGAAGGACGAAAAAATGATCTGGCTATGATTATTATGTTTCTTGATCAACTCACAAACCTTGACCACCAACCCATCTTTCGGGGTGGCGTAATTGGTCAACTCGATGTTGATCAATTTATCTTTTCCAACGGTTTCAAAAACCTCACCAAGCAAAGGGACTCTTGTTCCGCGAAATTTTTCGTTGAACCAAAGACCCGCGTCAAATTTTCGGATGGACTCAAGAGTAAAGGAGGCGACCTTGCCTTTGCCGTCTGTGGTGCGGTCAACGGTAGAGTCGTGGATCACAATGACATGGCCGTCTGAGGTCAGTTTGGTGTCCAGTTCCACACCGTCTGCGCCTTTTTCGATGGCTTGTTGAAATGACGGGAGTGTATTCTCAGGCGCATGGGCAAAGTCACCGCGATGGGCGAGAATGATAGGACGGGGAAAATTTTCAATCATCGGAAGCAGGCTCGAGTTAAGGGGGAAGCGTTTAAATGTCGACAAAATAAGCTTTGCAGGCGTTGTCGATCATTTCACGTGTCATGACCGGAGGTACGGAGAGATAGGATGAAATATCAAGGATCTGGTCACAGATATCACGCGGATGGGAAGCGCGCAGTTTGCGGTTGCGCTTGATATACCATTCCTGCAAAAGATAGGCCAGCCCCTGGTCGTTATACTCGATGCGTTTATCCTGCGCAACGCGTTTGAAAATCTCGCGATATTCTTCAAAGGTGGGGTCGCCAATTTCGATCTTGTGACGCAAACGGCGCAGGAAGGCTTCATCCACAAGGTCTTTTGGCGGTAGGTTCGTGGAGAAAACGATGAGCACGTCAAAAGGCACTTCTACTTTGCGGCCGGTGTGCAGGCGCAAATAGTCAACGCGGTTCTCAAGTGGAACGATCCAACGATTAAGCAAATCACGAGGACGGACCTGCTGGCGGCCAAAGTCATCGATCAATAGAATGCCGCCATTGGCCTTGACCTGGAACGGGGCTTCGTAGAATTTAGTTGTATCGTCGAAGACAAGGTCAAGCCCTTCGAGAGTCAACTCGCCGCCAACGACGATGAAGGGCCGGCGAATTTTTATCCAGCGTGGGTCGCGGCGCGGGTTGGTCCGAAGGCCGCCTGTGTTCCCGCCATTGGGCAACCCGACCGGGTCAGCTTCTGGTGCAACGCTGTGACTGACCGCATCATATACTTTGATGACCTGTCCATCCAAATACAAAGCATAAGGGATGTACATGTTCTGGCTCAACACCAAATTCCCAAATGCACGCGCGATACTGGTCTTGCCGTTTCCGGGAGGCCCGTACATGAAAATGGACGAACCCGAATTAAGCGCCGGTCCCAAACGCTGGAATGTTGATTCAGAGATCACCATTTGCGAAAGGATCTGGCGCATAGTGCGCGTGGTGACGGTTAATCGTCCACTTTTCTGGCGGCGGATGGCTTCGTTATAAGCTTCAAAAGGAACGGGGGCCGGGCCGGCGTATTGACTGCGCTCCATGGCCTCGCGCGCGCGGAGAATGCCGGCGCTTGTGATCCCATAGGTATATGCGCCTTCTCCCAAGCCGCCCTGCGTGGATTTCACCTCGATGAATTTTTCCTGCTTTAGCGTGGTGAGCAGTTGGTCTGTCACGCCTGCAAGCGGCAAAGTGATCTCTTCAGAAATCCTTAAGCCGGTTAAATAGCCTCGAAAATATAGAACTTTAAGGACCAAGTCTTGCAGCCAGAGAGTTGAAAGTCCTGTATCTTCAAGGTTGTTGACCTGAGGCGGGGAAAACCCGCCAATAGGTGCAGGATATTGTCCCGATTGTCTAAGCATAATGGCATCACCCAAATAAATGAAATTTTTTGGAAGCGTCTAATAATTGTGTCCTTGTGGCTAGCTCACAAGGTTAGACGCTCTCATTTTGTACGATAAAACTGATTATACTTCTTTTCGTTTATAATCTCGTTCACTATGAAACTATCAGTCATTATCCCTGTTTACAATGAAGTTGAGAGCATTCAAGTCATTTTAAAACGTGTGCAGGAGACCAAACTTGTGCATGAGATCATCGTCGTGGACGATGGTTCCAAAGACGGCACACGCGATGTCCTTGCGACGCTGGATGGTAAAAACGGCGTGCGCGTCATCCTGCACGAACACAATAAGGGTAAAGGCGCGGCAGTGCGGACGGGCATGTCTGCGGCTCTTGGGGATGTTCTCCTCATCCAGGATGCAGACCTTGAATATGATCCGCGTGATTACCCGCAACTGCTCGAGCCGATCA
The DNA here is from genome assembly GCA_016219545.1 of Chloroflexota bacterium. Classification (GTDB taxonomy): domain Bacteria; phylum Chloroflexota; class Anaerolineae; order Anaerolineales; family Villigracilaceae; genus Villigracilis. Next base: position 50,358 of record JACRMH010000025.1, read on the forward strand.
ACGAAGGACTGGCGGATGTGGTGTATGGTTCGCGCTTTTTAGGGCGCGCTCACCGCGTCACCATGTTCTGGCACATGGTTGCCAATAGGATGCTGACCTTCATGACGAACATCCTCTACAACACCATTCTGACGGACATGGAAACCGGTTACAAGGTATTCCGCCGCGAGGTCCTAACTGGGATGACCCTGCACGCGAACAGCTTTGACTTTGAGCCTGAATTCACCGCCAAGATACTAAAACGTCACTTCCGCATTTTTGAAGTACCGATTACGTTCAATCCACGTGATTACGAACAGGGCAAGAAGATCAAGCTGCACGATGCCTTTGAAGCGGTATGGACTTTGGTCAAGTATAGGTTTGTGGAATAGAAGAACTATCTTAATATGACCCTGTAAAGAAAGGGTTGATGGTTATGGCCTTCATTAATTCAAAGAACAAATTGGTTCAAAAAATCAAGTCAGCATGGGGACAGCCAAAAGACTCATCTTTTGATTTTGATTTAATCGAACATTACTTTAGAAAAAAAAGCAGTCCATCAGCGCTTCAAGTTATTTCCAATCGAACGATGAATGACATTGATTTCCGTTCGCTCTTTTCCTATGTTGATCGAACAAACTCTAAAATCGGACAGCAATTCCTGTTTAGCAAATTATTAACCATTGAAAAATCACCAGGGTTTGAACAACAAGAAATCCTTATCGATCATTTCATGAAAAATGAGGGTCAAAGAATAAAATCGCAGGTAATTCTGTCAGACCTTGGTGATGACAAGTCCCTTTACGTTTCGCATTTGTTTCTTGAGCCATTTGTTGAGCCCCCAAAATATCTTGGCATCATTAAAGTCTTGTCAGTATTGAGTTTCCTGGCATTAATAGCTACGCTGATCAATTCCAGGATATTTATCTTTTTGGCAGCTTTGCTATTTCTTAATACAGCAATTCACTATAAATATAAAAAATATACGGAACTGTACTGTAATTCCATTCCCCGATTAATCCTCATATGCAAATGCATAAGAGGATTAATTAAGCTCAACCTGCCGATCAAACCCAAAGACAGCATATTTTCATCGCTCAAGTCAATCGAGAGATTGAAAAGTCAAATGTCAATTTTTACAATAGAAGCAAATTTCAATTCAGATATTGGGTCATCCATAAAATATTTGTTATCAGAATACATCAAGATGTTTTTCCTCCTGGAACCGATAATCGTATTTCATGTTCTAAAAAAACTGGATCAAAAGAAATCAGACATTCAAAATTTATTTGAATATGTCGGGGAAATTGACAGCATATTATCCATTGCTTCCTTGCGATACGGCTTGGAATACCATTGTATGCCACATATTCCCGCAAATGATAATCGCATGGTTTTTACTGATCTATACCATCCATTGATTCCTAATTGCATTTCAAATTCTTTGGCCGTCAATTCAAAATCAATATTATTAACAGGCTCAAATATGTCTGGAAAGTCAACCTTTATCAGGGCCATTGCCATTAACGCACTTTTTGCCCAGACAATCAATACGTGTTTTGCGTCCAATTTTCGAATTGCGCCTATCAAAATATTCTCAGCCATCAGAATTTCAGACGATTTGCTTTCCAATAAAAGCTATTACTTTGAAGAAGTGCTGGTGATAAAAGATATGATTGTTGAAAGCGAAACGGGGCCGGGCAACCTGTTTTTATTGGATGAAATATTCAAAGGAACAAATGCCATTGAAAGAATAGCGTCTGGAAAAGCAGTGCTTTCTTATCTAAATAAAGGGAATAATGTAGTGTTCGTCTCAACGCATGATATTGAACTTACAGACCTGCTCGCTGATTCCTACGATTTGTATCATTTTACGGAAGTCATCGAAAATTCCAAAGTAAGTTTCGATTACAAACTGAAACAGGGATACTTAAAGTCAAGAAATGCAATCAGGATTTTGGAAGTAAATGATTATCCTAAAGAAATCATCAAAGAAGCCAAAGAAATTGCAGAGCAGAGGTCAAAAACGTTGTTATAGAAGAATCAAACCGCCACTTGCACAATGATCACCGGCTAAGCAGTTTGCTACGCCCTAGCGCCACAGCCCGCAGGTAAGTCCGCAAACACAAATCGTTAGGCGTTAAGTGATTAATACTATTCGCGCATCACAATAAAAATCTGGAGGCATTATGTTCAAGCGACGTTTAAGACGCAGTAATCTGGAAGTAAGCGCGATGGAATTAGGGTGTTGGGCAATTGGTGAACCTTGGGATCTGCTGAGAGCAGTTAGCACCAAATTTCCCGCAGGTTGGGGAAGGCAAGATTTATCAATATGGAAGTTTATAGACCAGTCTTTAGGAGGTAGAAAGTGAATAACCACATAAAACCGGAAGAAAGACAAGATACAAAGAAAAAGAAGCCATTTCACCTTCTGCGGTACTTTACCATCACGAGTCTAATTGCCTTTGTGTTGGTCGCCGTTTCATTAGTGACATTCTATCGCTAGGTAGCCGTCAATGACCTAATGGAAATTGGGGAATCCAAAAACGTTGCATTAACCCAAATCTTTTCAAATGCCATCTGGCCTCAATTTGCGTCCTTTCTTAGTTCGGCATCCGGACTGAGCGCGGAAGAGCTTCGCGCCCACCCTGAAACAGAACACCTTCGGCAGACTGTCTACGAGGAAATGCGCGGGCTTTCTGTAGTAAGGATCAAGATTTACGATCTTGAAGGGACCGCCATCTTTTCAACGGAAGAAACCCAGATCGGTGAAGATCAAAGCAAAGATGACGGTTTTCTCACTGCGCTCAACGGCGGTGTAATCAGCGAATTAACTCACAGGGATACTATGAATACTTTTGACAGCCAGATCGAGAATCGTGATGTGATCTCAAGTTACATCCCCATTCGACATGGAGACTCTGGTGTGGTGGGAGTATTTGAAGTTTACGACGATGTAACTCCCTTGCTGGTAAAAATATCAACTGCCCAAAGGAATATTGCTGTCGGGGTGGTTGTGATCTTAACCCTTTTATATGGCATATTATTCTTCCTTGTAAGACGAGCGGACAATCTAATTAAGCAGCAATTTGTCGAGCAACAACAGTCCGAGGAGGAAATAAAGAAAGCATATAACAGGGAAGAAAATGTTAACGAGTTCTTCCATTTCACGTTATTGAATTTGATCGAATATGTTAATCGCGGCACTGAAAAGGCGGAACTCCTCACATATCTTAAACAAATAAAACAGCAATTCGATGACTTAAAATATTGGATCCCAAAAAACTGACAAGTCACCCCTGACAAATATACATGCAAGGTGAATTCGGTTGAGCGCAATGCGATATCTAGAATATAGAGTCAATGCCTGCCCATATTTGTCCATTGGCGCAAACCGTTGGGTGTTTGATCAACAAAAGGATTTGAATTATGAAGTCCTACAATGAAATGATCGAAGAGAAATATAAAGGGATTTCAAAGATCCCGGAAGCTTTGTTGGGTTTTACAACCCCAATTAGACAAAGTGCAATTACGCAGCTAAACCTAGCCTATGGTTCATCGGTAATAGATGTTGGATGTGGTACGGGAGCAAGCTTCCTTTACCTGGAAAAAATTATTGGCGAAAGCGGAAATATCTTGGGGGTTGAGCCGAGCAAAAGTATGATCGCCGTCGCCAACAATCGGGTAACAAACAATGGGTGGAAAAATGTCACGCTTTGCGAAAACACAATAGAGAAAATCGAAACCGGCGAAAAATTTGACGGCGCTTTGCTGTTTGCAATGCACGATGTATTCAACTCGCTCGAAGGGATAAAAAAGATTTATTCACTTCTAAAAGTTGATGCGCGGATTGTATGCGTGGGACCAAAGACTCAGGAAAAAGGTCTCATGAAATTACTCAACCCAATGCTGCATTTGTTGTTCAAAAGAATGGCTCTTTCGCAAAACAACAAAGATAAGCCATGGCGTTTGGTAGAAAGTGTCTTCACGACTGAAAAGATCATCCATGAGAAGCACGGTTTGATCTTTATATATATTGGCCGTAGATAATGGTTTTTTTATCCTTCGTGTTGCGTCGAAAATAACAAAGCATGTGACCAGCTTAAGGTACGGCGCAAGCATTTACATAGTATCGCATAATTTGGTAAACATAAGTTGCGTTTTTTACTCGCAATTTTCAACAAAAATTTACTTATTTATGAGACAAGCGATAGGCGGTTATAATCCGTCCCATGAACAATTGGAACCTTCAACTAAAACAAGAATTTGAAAAGGCCCAACAGGCCCGCGTGAACAAGAATGAGGGGCAGGCACGTGTCTGTGCGCGGCGGGCAGCGGGTATTGCGATACGGGAATACTTGAACCGCAAAGGGACTCAAGTGCCAAGCATGAGCGCTTATGATCTGTTGAACCTGCTAAAGGAAGATCCGCTCGTTCCAGACGACATGCAAGTGATCGTTGACCATTTGACCGTGCGTGTCACCGAAGATTTCGCCCTGCCATTCGATGCAGACTTGATCGCCGAGTCACGGACATTATGTAACTGGCTGACTGCTTCTTAAACAAAAAGATCCTAAAGGTTTTAGAAACCTTTAGGATCTTTTCCAATAACAACTTACATCGGACTTCTACGCCCAACCAGATAATAGAACGCGCGCGCAAGTGTAACGAGCAGCATCATCCCTGAAAGGACGCCTCCAAACACAAGGAACAACCTGCGCCAATCGTTGAATCTCAAAACGATCTCGTCACGTGCCGGCATGTGGATGCGCTCTTTCAGGCGCAGAACGATCTCCTTCGTAGGCCGGACCGGCTTCAACGTCACAGCCAGATGCGATTCAAGGGCTTCCAATTCTTCTTCAGGGGTGATTATCTTCTTACGCTTCGTCATTCTTACCTATTCTACGGGATATAAAACCAGACCTACCGTGCCGGGACCAAAATTAATGGCGAGGGAAATTGAGAGATCGGTCAGCTCAGCACTTTTTACATTGAAATTCTTTTTCGCATCTTCCATCAAAGCTTTGCCAGACTCAAGATCGCGTGCGTGGACAATGCCAAGATGCACAGGTTTGTCGCCGACCAACTCCTTGCCAAGCGCAATGGCGCGGGTAAGGGCGGCTTTGCGAGTGCGGACCTTATCAACCGTCTCAACCAATCCATCTTTCAGCAGGGCAATGGGTTTGAGGTTCAACATGGAGGCAAGCGAGGCTGAGAGTGCGCCAACACGGCCGCTTCGACGCGCATATTCCAACGTATCGAGCGTGAGGATGATAAAGACCTTGGAGCGGAGCGACTCAAGGTGGTGAACGATTTCATCCACGCTTTTGCCGGCGCTTTCCATTTCACGCGCGGTGCGGCACATGAAGGCAGTGCCCATCGAGCCGCCAAGGGAATCAAAAGTGATCACATTATAGGTGCCCTTCAATTCTTCTGCCGCGGCGACTGCGGAAGCGTAAGTTCCGGAAAGCTTGCTGGTAATGTGGATCGAAAGGATGGTTTCACCGGGCTTATAGTTCTTCTTATAGAATTCCACAAACTGGTGGGGTGAAGGCTGGGATGTTTTCGGGAACGGGTTGGACTTATCATCAACCAGCTTATAAAACGCATTCATATCCAGATCAACATTTTGGATGTAAGTCTTTTCGCCGAAATGCACATTAATGGGAATAACTTTTAGATCGTATTTTTCCGCCCAGCCAGAGGGCAGATCAACAGCGCCATCCACTACAATTCTCATCATGTTCTATTCTCCTTCAAGGTTTAGGTTTTGATCTTCCAACTGGTCCCGCAGCGCCAAAAGAGTTCGATGATACAGACTCTTTACCGCGCCTTCACTTCTACCCATGATCGCGCCGATCTCGGCATTGGACATATCCTCAACAAACTTCAGGATCAACAGGTTCTGTCTTTCGGCAGGCAGTTTTCGGATCATCTTCAGCAGTGCATCCTGTTCCTGTGACCGAACCAGATTTCTCTCTGGATGGTCGCCCTTCGTTGGAAGGATGGGCAGGTCATCCAAAGGTATTTCCTGCTTGCGGCTACGGTCACGGTGCCAGTTCGCAACAAGGTTGTGAGCAATACGATACAACCAGGCAGAGAACGGAACACCACGGTCTGTATATTTTTGAATATGGTTCATTGCCCGTTGGAACACGCGAGCGGTGAGATCCTCGGCATCATGTGTATTCCCAGTGCGGTAATACACATAGTTAAAGATGCGTTCCACATAACGTTCGTAAAGCTGACCGAAAGCAAAACGGTCACCTTGTGAAGCGAGTATAAGAATCTCTTCTTCGTTGAATTCCAATTCCGGCAAGTTTAAAACCTTACCGGCGGGCTGCAAAATATAACCCCGCCGGATTTGAGAAGTTGCACTGAGTATAACATGCGCACAGATGACACTATTTCCATCTTGACGAAACGAATCGAACAATGACGCATCAACAAAATGACATCACCCTGACAAACTGGAATTACATTTTCTCCAAAACTTCAATTGCGTTTTTGATCCGCGCCAGACACTTCTCTCGGCCAATGATCTCCATTGTCTCAAATAAAGGAGGACTGACTTTTTGCCCCGTAGTGGCTACCCGCAAGTTTCCGAAGACTTGATTTGCATTCAATCCTGACTCCTCAACATAGGCTCGCAATGGAGGCTCGCATCTTTCGTGACTGATATCTGGTTGCGCCAAAAGGATTTGGTACACCCTTTGAGCAACAGCCGCCGACTGCTTCGCATCCAATCCCTTTGCAATGAGATCTTCAGGCGCGGGAGTTACATCATCCTTGAAGAAGAAACTGCCAAACGAAAGACAATCATCCAATGTGACAAGCCGTTCGCGCAGTAATGGCACAACCTTCAGCAGGACATCGTCGCTGACGTTGAGTCCCTCACGGGTGAAATAAGGCTTGATACGCCCGGCCAAGTCCTCGGTTGTAAAGAGGCGGATATGCGTTGCGTTGAAATGATCCAGCTTTTGAAAGTTGATAGCGGCCGGTGAAGGAGTCAAATGGTCAATGCTGAATCTTTCTATCATCTGATCCAGATTCATCACATCATCCTCGGCAACCCCCCACCCCATCAGCGCAACCCAATTGTTGACGCCTTCCGGCGTAAAGCCCAACTCATTCATGTCTTTGATAAAGACGGAATAGCCTTCGCTCGCGGCAAGCGTTGTATCACGTTTGCTGAGCTTGCCCTTACCACTGGGCTTGAGAAAAACAGATAGATGCACCCAAACCGGTTCTTCCCAGCCAAATGCACGGACAATGTTCACATGCAAAGGAAAGGTGCCCAACCATTCAGAGCCGCGCAAGACATGGGTAATTTGCATTTCGTGATCGTCCACCGTTGCGGCAAAATGATATGTTGGCAACCCATCTGACTTCATCAATATATAATCGTTGAGTTGTGCATTCTCAGTGACAATATCGCCGCGCACATGGTCGTGAGCGATGGTGACACCTTCCTTCGGCATTTTGAACCGGATGGTATATTTTTCACCGTTCGCAATTCTGCGCGCGGCCTCACCGGGGTCAATGTTGCGACAAGTCCCGTCATAATGCGGATTCTCCTTGCGCTTCATTTGCTCCTGCTTTACTTTTTCCAAATGATCGGCTGTACAGAAACAGGGATAGGCACTCCCATTTCCCACAAGGGTTTTTGAATGATGCATATAAATCTCGCGCCGTTCTGTTTGACGGTATGGACCGAACTTTCCGCCAATGTCGGGGCCCTCATCATATTGAAGACCCAGCCAGCGCAGTCCGTCAAATATTTCCTGTTCTGTACCGGGGACAGTTCGTTTAAGATCGGTGTCTTCAATACGTAAGACAAATTGTCCGCCCGTTTTTTTTGCGAGCAGATAATCATAAAGCGCAACACGCGCTGTGGCCAAATGAGCGTGCCCCGTTGGGGAGGGCGCAACACGAGTTCGAGCAGGTTTGATGGACAATGGAAATACTCCTTAATGTATTGCCGTCATTGCGAGGAGGGCTATAGCCCAGCGAAGCAACCTCAGTTACACAAAAGATTGCTCACCTGCACTGCACCAAACGCAGTGCGGTGCAAGTGTCGGGCGTAAACCATCGCGCTCGCAATGACAAAATAATATCTAAAATTCCGTTTGTGAATGGCGCATCACAACACTTTCGACAAGCCCGATGCCGAGCATGAGGGCGGTAAGTCCGCTGCCACCGTAACTGATGAACGGCAGCGGCAGGCCGGAAACCGGCGCGACATTGAGATTCATGGCAATGTTCACAACGCCCTGAAAAAATATCAGGATCGCCACGCCAAAAGCGATCATGGAACCGGATACATCGCGTGCTTTCTGCGCCGCACGCACGCAACGCCAGACTACAAAAGCAAGTGTAAGAATAATAAGAACAGAACCAACCATCCCGAATTCTTCCGAACTTGCGGCAAAGATAAAGTCCGTATGACGCACCTTGAGAAAGCGCAATTGCGTCTGCGTGCCGTGACCATAGCCTTTGCCGTATAAGCCACCTGAGCCGATGGCGATCAAGGCCTGTTGCACATTATAGCGGTTGCCATAGGTATCATTCGGGTCCGGCTTGACAAAGTTTACAATTCTATCCTGCTGGTATTTCTGCATGAATGGAATCCGCACCCCAACAACAGACAGGACGATCAGGCTGCCTACCAGTAGAACCGACGCGCCTGCAACAAAAAGTACATGTTTTACCTGCACGCCCATCAGCCACAACATCCCGCCAAAGATGACCATGATCACAACGACATTACTCAGGTTGGGCTGGAGCAAGATCCAAACCATTAGCCCAAAGGTCCATAGGAAACCTTTGACGATCCAACTCAAATTGCGGGGCGCATATTGTGACTGCTCAAAATAACGGGCAAGGATCATGATGACCACGATCTTTGCAAATTCTGTCGGTTGCAGAAAAAGTACGCCCACCGAAAACCATCGCGCCGCACCGAATACAGCCTGAGCGCTAAGGTAAAGCGCGATCAACATGATCATCATTACTGCGTAGATGGGACGATATAAGGCCATCCAGTAGCGATAGTCCACTGAGGCCACCACAAAGATCACCACCACACCCAGCAAGGCAAAATAGACCTGACGCATAATGAGCGGCTGCAACACCTCGTTCCCCGCAACTGCAGAACGGATCATAGCTGCGCCTAAAGACGACGCCAGCACTACTGCGCCCAATAAAAGGAAATCAAAGTTACGCCAGGAAATACCACGAGACATAAAATAAAAACACGGATGCAACCAGCATTATGCCGAAGGTTGATCCGTGCCTCCAAATGGAAAGATGATCAACCTGCGCGGTGACGAGATACACCTCGCAAGGGAATATCCGCAACGAGCCTTTGAGAACGGCCGTCACGTTCCAAACCGATTTGCACTGCATCAGGGTCAATATCTATGTAATTCGAGATCGCCTTGAGCAGATCGTTTTTCAAGGCTTCCAATTGAGCCGGGGTCAGATCGGTGCGGTCGTGCACCAACACAAGCTGTAAACGATCCTTTGCGCTCTCGGCGCTGCGTTTTTTCTTGAAGAAATTAAACATCACTTCCTCCCCGTCAACCGTTGAAGCGCAGACCAGATACCATTTTGTTGTTCAAGATCCATGAACGGTACATCCTGTCCTTGCAGGCGTTTTGCGATATTACGGAAGGCCTGCCCCGCGCGGCTCTTGGGATCCGTGACAACCGGCGCGCCACGGTTCGAGCCAATGATGACAGACTCATCTTCAGGAACAACACCGATCAATTGAATGCCGAGCAGGTCGAGCACATCTTCGGCGGAGAGCATGTCATTGTTTTTGACCAACGCTGGATTTAACCGGTTAAGGATCAATGCCGGAGTCCCTTTTTCTTCTGCTTCCAGAATTCCTACTACGCGATCCGCATCGCGCACCGCGCTGACCTCGGGGTTGGTCACCACGAGGACACGGTCTGCGGCGGCGATGGAGTTTCGGAAGCCGCGCTCAATACCCGCAGGGGAATCAATGATAACGAAATCAGTATCAGGCCGCAGGTCCTTGCAGATGCTGATCATGTCAGATGGTGAAACTGCATTCTTGTCGCGAGTCTGCGCGGCGGGGATCAAATACAAGTCGGAATAATGCTTGTCGCGGATCATGGCTTGCTTAAGTTTGCAACGCCCCTCGATCACATCCACAATATCGTAGACGATGCGATTCTCAAGCCCCATAATGACATCAAGATTACGCAGGCCAATATCGCCGTCAATACAGACAACCTTCCTGCCGTCTGCCGCAAGCGCAGTGGCCAGGTTGGCAACGGCTGTGGTCTTCCCCACACCGCCTTTTCCAGATGTAACTGTGATCACTTGAGCTGTCATATTGATTCCTGTAATTATAGATTATCCCGGATGCCAGAGTTCGGCCTGCAAACGTCCTTCGCTGTTTATGCTGGCCACTTCGGGTCTTGGATCTTTTTGCGGTTTGAGCATTGCTGAAATTTCGTCGGCAATGCGAAGCTGATTGGCGGAGAGGTCTAGTGCGCAAATAAAAGCGGAACGGTTTCCCTTTGCGCCGGCATGGATCATACCGCGCACCCGTCCCCAAACGATAACATTGCCTTCTGCAACGATCTCAGCGCCCGGATTGACATCACCCAATACAACAACATGCCCGGGATATTCAATGCGCGTGCCAGAACGCAGTGTTTTATTGACGAATAAAGCCGTATCATCTGTGACTGTATCTGAAAATTGTTTCTCTTCGGGCCTCGGCTTTGAGATGCGGGTTGCCAGCCCAAGCAACTGTGAAGTTTGTTCCGTGGTGGAAGATTCGCTGACGACTGCCCATAAAACAACATTACGCTCGGAAAGCTGGTCACGCAGGTCCACCAGGTCATTTACTTTTAATATCTGCGAACCGACATCCATTGCAAGCCGCGCGCCTTGAAAAAAAGCGGAACGTTCATCAATTTGCGTGAGTAAGGCAATACGCTGGTCTTCCCAGGGCGCATCTGAAAATGTCGCCAGAAGTCCATCTCTTATGCCTTTGATCTGAACAAGTGAAGTGGTTTGCTCCATGAGATGATCACTTGCCCTGAATTATACCTGACATAATAATCAAACAATTCAACCTATTGACCTAAAACCGGCTTTCCCTGCGCAATGTCAAGGGACTTTAGTTCAAAGTACGCCCTGATGACCCGCTCAACGATGGGGGCCGCTACAGTAGCACCTTCACCGCCATTGTATGCAAAAGCGATCACAATGATCTCAGGGTCCTCATAGGGAGCGTAAGCCAGTGTCCACGAGTGCGTCGGCCAAGAACCATAATCACAACGCTTGGCCGCGCGGGCAACATCGTCACAATATTCCGCGGTTCCTGTTTTTCCTGCAACAGCAATCGGAAAGCCATCGAAAATTCTATGGAGTGTTCCACGCGGGTCTGTAACCGCGAGGCGAGTCCCGCCGCGCACGGCGGCAACGGTTGCAGGGTCAACGACCTTACGGTTGTTCTCTTGAAGACTGCAATACCCTGCATCACAAGAGTAGCCCTGTATCATGGCTGTCTTTGTGATATCCCATTTCATATTTGGTGTGAATGGAGAAATCTGATAACTGCCCGGTGTCTCTTCCGGTGATGCCGCAAACACGTTTGGGTCAGGATTAAACCACATGGATACTACATTTCCGTCACCATCTGTCACATTTCGAATAATAGTCGGCTGCATCAATTTTCCATTATTAGCTATGGTGGCCCCAGACATCAATATCTGGAGAGGAGTTGCTACCACATAGCCTTGTCCAACGCTGGCAATATACGTATCGCCAGTGGACCAGTTCTCGCCAGTGTTGATGCGCTTCCACTGCGGCGAAGGGATCAGGCCTTTTGCCTCCCCTTCCAGTTCGATCCCTGAACGTTGACCATATCCGAGAGCGCGCGCGTATTGTCCCAGACGTTCAATGCCAAGTCCTTGCGGAATTTCGTCTTTGTAGCCGCCGCCAAGTTTGTAGAAACAGACATTACTTGAAAAGGCTATACAATGCTGAAAATCTATCTCCCCAAAACCAAGCGGATTCCAATCCACAAATGGGCGGGAATTACCCTCTGTGCATTCTTCACTCTGATTGTATTTAACGCAAAGCACCAATTCCCCGGGGGCTTGAACGATCGTGCTTAAGTCAACAACTCCTTCGTTGAACGCGCCTGTAGCTGTAGAAAGCTTGAATACAGAGCCGGGTGGATATTCAGCAGAAATGGCGTTATTAAGCAACGGATGGCGCGGATCCTGGCTCAACTGCTCAAAATAATAAGAAGGGATCAAACGCGCAAAACGATTGTTCTCATAAGTGGGAAAGGAAACCATCGCAAGGATCTCGCCGGTCTTTGGGTTCATGGCGATCACTGCACCACTGGAAATCCGGTTTGTCTTAAACCATGCATTCCAATAATCAACCTCAAACTTTAAGGATGCTTCTGCGGCAGCCTGCAACCGCGTATCAATCGTTAGTGTCACATTATTTCCAGGCACAGCCGGAATGGGCGGCTCCAGATTGCGAAGCTCCTGCCCAGCGACGTCAATTTGAACCACCCGCAGTCCATTTCTTCCTGCAAGGATTTCCTGCATGGATTTCTCAATACCTGCATAGCCAACCTTGTCACGGTTAGGAATAAATCCCTTGTCGATGTAGGCTTTCTCCTGTGAAGCGGGGATCGGTCCCAAAAAACCGATGATGTTGGAAGTGAGCGAGCCGGTCGGAAAATCACGAATGGGTTCGACTTCAACCGAGACACCGGGCCAATCTACCGACTTTTCTTTTATCACACGGGCAGTGTCTTCAGAGATATTGCATTTGATCTTTACGGGGCTATACGGAGCCAGTGTATCCTGCAAGGCCACAAGCTGACTAATACCGGGACCGGGCACACAGGCTGCAAACAGCTTGACCTGCGCCAAAGATTCGTCAGTCACAGGGCCGCCGACAGGAACATCAATCAAGATGGAAAGTTCGCGGTATATTCGCTGAATGTCCGAAACATCGTCGGGCAGACCAGCAGGCGTAATGACTACATTGTAGGCTGCAATGTTGCGCGCGAGGATAAATCCATTGCGATCGTAGATGATGCCGCGCGGAGCTGCTGGTTGGACTTCGTGGGTGTAATTTTCAACGGCGTCTTTTGTCAACTCCGCTTTTTGAATAATTTGCAGGTTAATAAGCCTGAAGAGCAGTCCTGTAAAGACCAGTCCCACAATAATGTAGATTACGGCAAGCCTCCAGGTTTCAAAACGTGCCGGCCGTTGGTATGAATCTGTACTCATTCGTGCTCCTCTAACGGATACACCCACTGCGCCAGGTCGCGCATGAAGGAATAGATCGGAATGGCAAATAACATATTGAGCAGCAAGCTTGGTAAAGTGACCGATCCGACCACATCGCCGAACTTAAGAGACGTGCCTAAAACGCGTAGAGTAATAAAAGAAAATAATTGCATGAATAATGTTCCAGTAAATGTGACGCTGAACATGGCAAGTAATGGCGCCTGCCAAATCCGTTTCTGCAAAGCCTGCGCAACAAAAACAATGGCAAGGTAGCTTATCACAAGCACCGGCCACGGCAATGCAGAAACAAAGGACAGCATGGCGCAACAGATCACTGCCCAATGCCATGCAGATTTAACGCGTTCCTGCAATGCCCATGCAGCGAGCATGATCAACGGCAGGTCGGCATAACCGGAGAGTAATTTAATTTGGCTGACAACGGAAGATTGCAGGATGACTGCCAGCCCAAGCAATGGGAACGCGATCAAATTTCGCATCTTCTGTGACTATGGGCTGGTCTGCGGTACGAGTGGGGCAATTTCCACGGGATGGAAGTTGGTGATGACCAACACAATGGATAGGCGGGCAAAGTCCACTGCGGGCTGAACGGTGGCTTGCTGAAATAGTTCAAACTCAAGAGTGCGGAGCGTAACCACCTGCCCGATGGGGATATCCGCAGGATAACCGCCGCCCAAGCCTGAGGTCAGAATAAGATCGCCAGATTGAACCGTCACATCCTGCGAGATCATATCCAATGTTACGTCACCTGTGACAGAGCCGAGCGCATTTGCGTTCGTGCCTGCATTTTGAAGAAAGCAATTAACTGATGAAGCGGGATCGGTGATGAGTTGTACGCGAGCGGCATCTGCAATGACAGCATCCACACGGCCGACCAACCCTTGATTGGTAACAACGGGCATCCCTCGCCGAATATCGCTGTTGGAGCCGCGGTTGATAATGATGTAATGTAAAAATGGGCTTGGGTCACGACCGATGACTGAGGCGGCTTTATATGTGTTTTCAGGGTTCGAACTGGCGAAATCCACGAGAGCGGCGAGTATTTCAGTTTTACTGGTGAGTTGTTGTAATTCGATCACTTGTGTCTGTAATTGAGAAACCTGTGCTTCAAGTTCGGCGTTACGATTACGCAGTGAGACGATATCTCGCGGGGCAGTAAAGAATTCTTGAAAGCCAAGAAAGCGGGAGGAAATCCAGGTTTGCACTTCGATCAAGACCAGGTCAAATTGCCTTGAAGCGGAACCAAAATAACCACCCAAGGCCAACGCAAGAATCCCCCCCACAACAAGGATAACGATCGTAGTTTGTAAAGAACGGGAGTTCATAATGGGTAAGACCTGCCAGGTTTTGAAAACCTGTCAGGTCTGATATTATCCAACCAGATGACGCGTGCTGCCGCGTTCCAATCCGACCAAAATTCGGGAAAGATTATCGAGGTCTTCAAAGACCATCGCAGCGCCGCGCACAACGCAAGTTAACGGATCTTCAGCAACCCAGACGCGCAGTTTCAACTCGTCGGTGAGGCGTTCGGCAAGCCCTTGCAGCAAAGCACCGCCGCCAGCCAGACAAATACCAAGGTCCATTAGATCCGAGACGATCTCGGGGGGAATCTCATCGAGCGCATCGCGGACCGTATCAATGATGACTTGCACAGAACCAGAGAGCGCTTCACGAATTTCGATGGAGGAGACTTCAACTGTTTCGGGCAAACCTGTGACAAGGTTTCGTCCCCGCACTTCCATGGTTTTTTCAGGCTGGAGAGGATAAGCGGAACCGATCTGCCATTTGACCTGTTCGGCGTTCCCTTCGCCGATCAGCAGGTTATATTTATTGCGAAGGTACTGCACAATATCCTGATCCATCTCATCTCCTGCCACACGCAGGGAGCGGGATGCAACCACGCCGCTCATGGATAAGACTGCCACCTCGGTCGTGCCGCCGCCGATGTCCACCACCATCGAGCCGCGAATCTCGCCGATGGGCAGACCAGCCCCGAGTGCGGCCGCGATCGGTTCTTCGACCAACATAGCCTGACGCGCGCCGGAGGCCATCACAGCGTCATAAACGGCACGCTTCTCAACTTCAGTCACACCAGTGGGCAGACCAACGATCACACGCGGGCGCGGCAATGGGACAACACTCTGTTCATGGACTTTGCCGATGAAGTAATAAAGCATTTCACGGGTCACATCGAATTCAGCAATGACGCCATCGCGAATGGGACGCACCACGATCACATTGCCCGGGGTACGCCCGACCATCTCTTTGGCTTCCAAACCAATTGCGACAGGTTGTCTGAGTTTCTTATCTACTGCCACCCAGGAGGGTTCATTGATAACAATACCCTTACCGCGAACATGAACTAGTGTGTTCGCAGTGCCAAGGTCAATGGCGATGTCGAGAGAAAAAAGGCCTAACAGCCAGTTAATAGGGTTGAAGGCCAAAATAGGCTCCTATGGAAAATTTCATCATTATGTTTTACTCGCGGGCAAAATTATACCATGAGGCTTAAAATTCAAAATTCGTGATTGGCATCCCTGTATAACCGGGATTATCTAAAAAATGAGCTTGGAAAGCATATCACCACGGAGATCACAGAGCGCACAGAGATTTTTTAAGAGGCTTTTTCCGGTGACCCCTGTATATTCAGTGGTTAAATCTTTTAACAGAAGTACGAGATCAGCCATTCCTCGAAACATAGGTTGCACACATCCCTCGTTTTTCAGGTAGAATTCTTTACGGAAATCAAAACTAGTTTAAAAGCGCCTTGTAAAAAAAGCTTTTAAAAAGGAACAATTCATGAACAATAGACCTCCCATTTCATCTTCCTCAGTACCAAACCTCCTGAACTCGAATCGCAGACGCGGTCCAAATGTTATTGTCATTGCGGCCGGGCTGCTTGTTTTGGTTGGGGTTATCCTGCTGATCGTGTGGCTGACCGGCCCAGGCACGCCGCTTACCTCATATTTCGCCAGCGAGACCCCCACCCCGACATTGACCTTCACGCCGACAAATACCTCCACCCCCACCGAGACGCCGACCGTCACCTCCACGGCAACGGTTACATTTACAGCAACATTTTCAACGGCTTTTAATTACACCGTCCAACAAGGCGATTATCTTCAACTGATCGTTCAAAAATATAATTTAGGGCCTGATGGAGTCCAGTGGATCTTATACCTTAACCCTTATGGTGGAATCGATTCACGCGGCTACCCAATTGGCATAGACCCAACCACACAAAATATCCTTCCCGGTCAGATCATCACGCTCCCCGCTCCTGGCGCTCCCCTGCCAACAGCCACGCCAGTACCCGCGAATCTACCGCGCGGCACGAAGATAAATTATATCGTTCAATCCGGCGACTCTCTTGGTTACATTGCATCCTTGTTTAATAGCACTATTGAAGCCATAGTCAAAGAGAACAACATCACTGACCAAAATGCGATCAAAGTTGGCGATTTGCTGGTCATCCCCGTCAACCTTGTCACACCTACGCCTACACGCCCCCCAACAAGCACCCCGATCACGCCGGGTCCCGGCACATTCATACCCGGGGCAACGCTTACACCAGTAAATACAACCCCATAAACTTCGTATTAAATCTGTCCCGCAAAGAAAATGCGGGGCAGATTTTCAAATTGCACCGTAATTTACTAGACAAATCCACCCCTCTCATGTAAAATACAGCGCTGTTATAAATGAAAAGTATGTTATTTTTGGAGGAAGACCTTGGCTAACATTAAGTCACAAATCAAACGCAATCGTCAGAATGAAAAGCGCCGCGTTCGCAATCGCACATACCGTGGTGCAGCCCGCACTGCCATTACCGCCGCACGCGAAGCTTTCACAGAGAAAGACCCCAACACAAAAGAAGCTGTATTGAAAGCGATCAGCACCCTGGATAGCGCCGCACAAAAAGGTGTGATCCACCCCAACAACGCATCCCGCCGCAAAGGACGTTTGATGAAGCGCCTCGCCGCTTTTATTGCCGCGCCCGTTGTTGCTGAAGAAGCCGCTCCCAAGAAAAAGAAAACTGCCAGCAAGAAGTAAGACCCATCGTTGGTATGCAAGTCATTAAACGGGAGTGCCATTAATCGGCGCTCCCGTTTTTGCTACCCTTTCACCCCATCCCTCGACTATAATCGAAACCATGTTTACACAAGAACAGCAAATCATCGAAACAAAAATAAAAGAATTCTGCGCGGCGAATGACATCCCGCTGGCTGAACTTAAATGGCAGCCCATCCCCTTTTCAGGCGAATGGGGTTTCGCTACTTCTTTTTTTCAAACTGCTGCAAATGAAGCGCGTGCAGGCAAGGGCGGAAAACCTGTCCCGCAGAGAGCACAGGAGATGGCTGAGCAGGTCAAAGGTCAGATTGGAAGCGTGGATGGGATCAGCCGCATTGACGCGGTCAAGGGCTATCTGAATCTATATTTTTCGACTTCCGCTTATGCCAGTCGGGTTGTGGATGAAGTGCTCGCATCAGGTCTGGACTTTGGACGGGGTGCGAAAAAAAATGAGAGGGTCATGGTTGAGTATGCCCAGCCGAACACACATCACTCATTCCATATTGGACATGCGCGTAATACGATCCTGGGCGAAGTACTTGCGCGGCTGGTTGAATTCGCGGGCTTTGAAACGATCCGCGCCTCATACCCCGGTGACCTGGGACTCGGCGTCATCACCGTCATGTGGATCTACGAGAAGCTGTACAAGGGGCAGGAACCTGAAGGTGTGCATGAGCGTGGACAATGGCTGGCGAAACTTTATGTGGAAGCCACAGCTATGCTTGAAAAGCAGGAAAACGAAACTCCCGAACAAACCGCCCAGCGCGAAGCTTATGACGCCGAAAGGCGCGAGATGTATCGAAAGTGGGACACAGGTGACAAGTATGTGCGTGAGTTATGGAAGGCCACCCGCGAGTGGAGTTTGGAAGAACTGCGTGATGTACTAAAAATGCTCGATGTGAAAATGGATGTGTGGTTCTACGAAAGCGACGTAGACGAACCTTCCAAAGTGATCGTTGACGAATTGATAGCAAGAGATATTGCCACCGACGAACGTCCGCAAGGCGGCGCGGTGATCGTGAAGATAGACGAAAAATTAGGACTCACCAAGGAAAAATACCGCACCAATGTTATTCTGCGGCGCGATGGCACAACCTTGTATCTTACAAAAGACCTGGCACTTGCAAAGGTTAAATTTGAAAAATACCATGTTGACCGCTCCATTTATGTTGTGGATGTGCGCCAGTCACTGCATTTGCAACAGGCCTTTGCCATCCTCAAGTTATGGGGTTTCCCACAAGCTGAGAAATGCTATCACCTCGGTTACGGATTTGTGAGCCTGCCGGAGGGAGCCATGTCCGCGCGGCGTGGACGGGTGGTGCTGTTCAAAGATGTGGCCGATGAAGCGGTGAAGCGCGTTCTTTTAGTGGAAACTGAAAAGAGCGCAGACATCCCACCCGAGGAGCGAGGGAAGATCGCATATCAGATCGGCATGGGCGCATTGGTTTATTCCATGCTTTCGGTGGATAATAACAAGGATATTGTCTTCGATATCAACGAAGCTTTATCTTTTGATGGGCGAACGGGACCTTATATTCAGAATGCGTATGTGCGGGCGAATTCGATTTTGAAGAAGGCAGGAACGTTGAACGTTCAACGTTCAACGTTCAACTATGAACTTACCAAGCATGAAATTGAATTAATTGAGCTGATTTCCCGCTTCCCGCAGACGGTGGAGCAGGCGGCAAATGAGTATCGTCCACTGGTGATGGCGGCGTATGCGTATGATCTTGCAAACACCTTCCACTCCTTCTATCATGCGGTTAATGTTTTACAGACGGAAGATGAAAAAATACGAAACGCGCGTTTGCTCTTGGTAATGGCGGCAAAGCAGACCATTGAGAATGCTCTTCGGTTGTTGGACATTCAAGCGCCAGAGGTCATGTGAGTTGAAGGTTGCAGGTTGAAGGTTTTCCTTTCCTCCGCAACCTTTTACTTTATATTTTCAACTTTGTGTATTATGCTGTGCTGGGTAAAAACGAAGAGACTCAAAACCAAAGCGGAGTCTCTCGGACACTGTCCTCAGCGCGGCTTAGAAATAGGAGAATAATCATGCCTATCAAAACAATCATCATGGGTGCGGCCGGACGTGACTTCCATAACTTCAACACGTTCTTCCGCGGAAACAAGGATTATGAGGTCGTGGCTTTCACGGCGACCCAGATCCCTGATATCGAAGGCCGCGTGTATCCCAAAGAACTCGCAGGCGACCTGTACCCCAAGGGAATTCCGATCCGCGCTGAAGAGGAATTACTTGACCTTATCAAGAAGTATGGCGCGGAACAGGTTGTATTTTCATACAGCGATGTGCCGCACGAATATGTGATGCACAAGGCCAGCATGGTCAATGCCGCCGGCGCAGACTTCCGCATCATGGGTACGAAGAACACCCAGATCAAGTCCACCAAGCCTGTCGTTTCGATCAGTGCCGTTCGGACGGGATCAGGCAAAAGTCAGACCACGAGGCGCGTGTCTTTGATCCTGCAAGAGATGGGATATAAAGTCGCGGCCATTCGCCATCCCATGCCTTATGGAAATCTTATCGCGCAGGAAGTCCAACGCTACGCAAGTTATGACGACCTCGATGAATATGATTGCACCATCGAAGAGCGCGAGGAGTACGAACCGCACATTGATAACGGCGTGATCATTTATGCCGGCGTGGATTATGAAAAGATCATCCGCAAGGCCGAAGCTGAAGCGGATATTATTTTGTGGGACGGCGGCAATAATGACTTCCCGTTCTATGTGCCTGACCTGCAAATCGTGGTAGCCGACCCGCACCGCCCCGGACACGAATCAACTTATTACCCCGGCGAGACGAACGTGCGCATGGCTGATGTGTTCGTCATCAACAAAGTGGACACAGCCGATGCCGAAAATGTGATCAAACTGCGCGCATCACTTCGCAAGCTGAATCCGAATGCTGTGCAGATCGAAGCAGCCTCGCCCCTCTTTGTAGATGACCCTGAGGCGATCCAGGGCAAACGCGTTTTGGTGATCGAAGACGGCCCGACTCTGACTCACGGTGAGATGGCCTATGGTGCTGGTTACATCGCCGCCCGACGGTTCGGTGCGAAGGAGATCGTTGACCCGCGTCCGTTTGCAGTCCGCTCGATTGCAGCGACATACGTCAAGTACCCGAAGACCGGCCCCATTTTGCCGGCCATGGGTTACGGCGATGCGCAGACAAAAGATTTGGAAGAGACGATCAACAAATCTGATGTGGACCTGGTCATCATCGGCACGCCCATTGACTTGAGCCGCGTCATGAAGATCACGAAACCAAGTCAGCGCGTGAGATATGAATTGCAGGAAATTGGTCAGCCCACCTTGACCGATGTTTTGATGAAGAAGTTCGGAAAGAAAAAGTAAATCAGGGATTGGGGATTAGGAATTAGGGAGTCGGGTGAATTTCTTCACCCGACTCTTTTCATTTCAGGACATATTATGGCCAAGGTTATTTAATTTCACGCAAGTTGATTTCCATTGAGATATCCCCGTCCTTATGGTTATAGCTAGGGATTTCATAAAACCCAAGCTTTTTATAAAACGCGAAGGCACGCGTCTGCTCAGAACCAGTCTGCAAGCGGATATGGCTGTACCCTTTTGTCCGTGCAAATTCAAAGAGACGCTGGATGACTTGATATCCAATCCCTTTGCCGTGATAGGATTCCAACAGCCACATCCGTTTTAGTTCCGCAGTTTCAACATCCAACTTGCGGATCGCGCCAGTACCTACCAATGTATCGTCATCCAAAACAGCGAGAAACAGCCCGTCATTTTGGAAGTAATGCGATTCGAAGTGATCCATGTCCGCAAATTCGCCATTTGACTCAAAATGACGGATGCTCTCTTCCAGAGTCCCGCTCCAGCCGTATATGCCATAGGCTACAGAAATAATGATACGTTTTGCGGCAGGGATTTCCTCGGGGTGAATGGGGCGAATTTTGATCATTCTCAGAGTATAGCAATAGCTACCTTTTCTTTCAAATAATATTTGCCGTATAATCTGACCATCACCTTGTTTTCGGGGAAACCCACACGATTGAAACTCGCAAACTGCGCGTTTTCCTTTGCCATTCCTCGCAAGATAAACCTATTGTCCGCGAACTTTACCAGCGACTCAACGCTGAAGGCTGGATGAATGAAATTTAACCCGCAAAAACATCACCGTCGTTCAATTCGCTTGAAAGAATATGATTATTCTCAAGCGGGAGCATATTATGTCACGATTGATGTGCAAAATCGGGAATGTCTGCTTGGCGAAATCGTAAATTACGAAATGATCTTGAATGAAGCGGGGGAAATGGTTAGCGAACAATGGAATGCATTGCTCGAAAGATTTCCCAGCATTGAATTAGATGTTTACCAAGTCATGCCCAATCATTCTCATGGAATCATTGTTGTCATCGAAAATGTGGATCCCCAAAACATCGTCGTCCAAAATAAGAAACCCACATTGGGCGATATCATTGGCGCGTTCAAATCAATCACAACCCACGAATACATCCTTGGCGTGGATAATAAACATTGGCCGCAATTTTACAAACGCCTGTGGCAAAGAAATTATTATGAACATGTCATTCGCGATGAGACGGATTTGAATCGAATTCGCGATTATATTCAATCCAATCCCGCCAATTGGGATGAAGATGGGGAAAATCCAAACCGCATTCCGTAGGGGCGACCCTTGTGGTCGCCCTGTTACATGTAAACACCTTGTATTTTGGAAATATTTTGTTTGAATGAAATGTTGTGTGAAAATGGAACAAGGGCGGGCACAAGGCCCGCCCCTACAAATTCTGCCGTATAATTTGACCAACCACCAACACTTGGGGAAACCCACATGACCGAAACCTGTAAACTCCACGTTCTCCTCTGCCATATCATGCCCGTAGGGTATTCCTCGCAAAACAAACGCATTGTCCGTGAACTCTACTAACGACTTAACGCCGAAGGATGGATTGATCCGTGGTTGGATGTGGAAAAACACCTCTATACCCAAGGTCGGAAAACAAAAATAGAGAAGTTGATTGATAGTTTTGACATTTAAATAAAATCTGCAACGTTTATGACAGGAGAAATATTATGGGCGCATTTGTTAATCACGAATTTGAAAAAGGTTTTTTTCTTGATGAAGAGCACCTTCGAAAGATAAACGATATTCTGGTAACAAGAACTCAGCAGGACAATCTAAATTGCAAACCACTGTACAAGGTCTATCGGGCAGATACTTTTACATATACGACAGAAGATGTCCAGCAAATATTGTCTGAAACAAATGCTGAATGGCAGAAAATTACTCGTATTGTAGTGAGCTTGAATGACAAAGAATTTTCCCTTATCTTAGATTTTAACCCATTGCAAACTACCAAGCTTCACATTGAGGGCGATGAACGTGACAAAGTCTTCCTGCTTTTTTCAGAACTGCGGCAATATTTATCTAATGAAGTGAATATATTAAAGAAAAATATCCTCGACAAGAAAAATACCAAAATATTTTCATTGATACTTTTTTCTGTTTATATGATCTGGGCATTCTCAAACCTATTTGAGGGTAGTACTAACGAATCAGTTAACGCTGTTTTAGCAAGCAATGAAGCAAATATGAAGTTAAACTTTTTGATTGAGAGATATACAACCAATAGCTTTTCAAAATACAACCCAACTTTCTATGGACTTATTTTGGTTATGCTTATCACTATGTTTGATGAATATATTTTGAAAATGTTGTTCGTGCCAATTAATTATTTGTTTCCAAGTTATTTGTTCTTGTTTGGTAAAGAAATTGATAGACACGTAAAAAGAATGACCTTGAAGCAAAACTTACTGTGGGGCGTAATAATTTCGTCAATCATCAGTTTAGTGACTGGATTTGTTGTTTGGGTGGTTACCAAATAATTATGCTGAATTATTTATGCCAAATAGCCTCGACCTCAAATTTTGCGCCTTCCTCCGTTATTTTTCGCAAGATAATTAAAAAACTCGGATGCCATTGCGGCATCCGAGTTTCATTTACTTCCCTAACCTTCCCCGTTCCATATCAACTACTTCATTCTCCAACTTCTTAAACAGCGGACCCGGTTGATTCAACTTCTTCCCGGGCTGTAAATTGCTTGGCTTCCATTGCAAGCCTTCAACAGGTTTGTACCTAAGCACCGTATGCTCGCCAAGTGAGTCTTTGACCGTTTCGGTGGATTGCTCGCCGAAGAGCGGAGTCTCGTAATTGAAGAAACCGTGCAATTTTTCGCAGGTGAAGGGCAGGAAGGGGGCGAACATCACCTTGAGCGAGTCAATGGCTTTGAGCGCGGTGTAGACTGTCTTCGACGCGCCTTCCTTGTCCACTTTGATGGCAGACCACGGCGCGTTGGTGTCGAGATATTGATTGACCACGGTGGCGAGTTTCATCGTCTCGCTCAATGCAGAGCGCAGGCGCACGGCATCGAGTTCCGCGCCGACAGAGTTAAATCCATTTTCGATGGTCTTCAACAATTCAAGATCGGCATCCCGTAGGGGCGCGGTCTCCGCGCCTTTTTGTTGTGCGCCCTCGGGCGGAGTAACCCCGCCCCTACCCATATCATCCAATGAGGGCACATGCCCATCCCAATTCTTATAACAAAACGCCAGCACGCGGTTCGCGAGGTTGCCCCAGGTCGCCACCAATTCATTGTTGTTGCGCGCCACGAACTCCGCCCAATCCCAATCGCTATCCTTACTTTCGGGCATGTTGACGGTCAGGTAATAGCGCAGGGCATCCGGGTCGAAGCGGGTCAGCGCGTCGCGTCCCCACACCGCCCAATTGCGCGAGCCGCTAATCTTCTTGCCTTCGAGGTTCATAAATTGATTGGCGGGCACGTCATACGGCAGGATGAGCGGGATTTCTTCGCCCGCGAAAATTTCCATGAAGGCGCTTCCGACTCCCATTAACTCGGCGGGCCACAAGGATGTATGGAAGAAGATATTGTCCTTGCCGATAAAATGATATTGCTTCGCATTTGGATTTGTCCACCAATCACGCCACGCTTCGCCATTACCCGACACCTGACTCCACTCAATTGGGGCGGAGAGATACCCGATCACTGCTTCAAACCACACGTAGAGTTTTTTCGTTTCCCAGCTTGGGTCACTGACCGGGACGGGGATGCCCCAATCCAGGTCACGGGTGATCGCGCGTGGTTTGAGTCCCTCGGCTTCGATCTTCCGCAGCGATTCGCCCAAAACCGTATCGCGCAAATATTCCGCGCGATCCTTGAGATATTTGATGACATCGGGTTCGAGCTTCGAGAGGTCAATGAAGAAATGCTCGGTGTCGCGCAGTTCAGGTGAAGATGTATCGCCCTCGACCTTTGATTTCGGGTTGACCAGTTTGGTGGGGTCGAGCACATTTCCGCAGGTGTCGCATTGATCGGAGCGCGCGCCGTCGGTGCCGCAGATGTAGCAAGTCCCTTCGATGTAGCGGTCAGGCAGGAAGCGATTTAATCCGGGCGAGAACCATTGCGGTTCCGTCTTCTTGAAGAGGAATCCATTCTTCTGTAACGCCAAAAAGATACTCTGTGAAACTTTGAAATGGTTTTCGCTGTGCGTAGTGGTATACAGATCGTACGAAATGCCGATCTGCTTGAACAGGTCAATGAAACCTTCGTGATAGAACTTGTAGACTTCCTCGACCGGCTTGCCGAGTTTGTCCGCGCTCATGGTAACGGGCGTGCCGTGCGAGTCGGTGCCTGTGATCATCAGCACCTTGTTCCCCTTGAGACGGTGATAGCGCGCGGCAATGTCGCCGGGCAGGTGCGAACCCGTCAGGTTTCCGACATGGATTTCAGCATTGGCATAAGGCCAGGCGACTGCAATTAAGATATTTTCATTCATTCGTGCCTCCGTATATTTTTACCACAAAGGGTCACGAAGTTTCACTAAGGAAGTTCTTTTTAAACCTTCGTGCCCCTTTGTGTACTTCGTGGTGAAAAATGTATTTACAAACAAAAAGGCTGTCCGCAAAATGGACAGCCCGTATTCGTTCAGGGGTAAAACCCTAACGTGCTTTCCAATCGGCGCGGCAGAACATCTCCATTCGCATCATACTGCGCATGGCCATGGTAATTGCCACCATTGGGAAAGCGGGTTTCGTATTCATGGGGCGTAGTTTACTACGCCCTGTGCTGTGTTGCAAGTCCAAAATCGAATTCTTAATTGGGGATTTGTCCGCCTCAAAAAGTTACCAGACTGCAAGTTTATTGGAGAGATGATTGTGCTAAACTTGGCGTTATAGAAATAAGATTTTCCTTGGAGCAACTCTGGAGGAAGACATGATCTGGTACAAAAATCGCGCGCTATACATCTCCGCAATTGCTGGTTTTTTGGTGGGGTTTGTGTTCATGTTCGCCGGACTCTGGCTCGAAATGCAGAGGCAAAATCTTAACTTCTCATATTGGTCCTATCTTTATCTTCATAGAAACCATTATCTTTTTTATCTTTTAGACCTGGCCCCCTTTGGCTTTGGAACATTATTTGGAATGGTCGGTCTACAGCGAAGTTTAAATTTGTCCATCTCACGCAGTAAAAAAGAATGGGAAACCACATTCGATGCACTCTCGGACCTGATCCTGGTCACAGACGAAAGCGGGAAGATCATCCGCTGCAATCATGCCGTACAAGATAGACTCAATGTATCTTTCTCAAAAATTCTAGGCAGGCAACTGGAGGAAGTTTTAGGCTCTGGACAGGCGGGGGATCTAAAAGCCCTTGATGATGAATTCCCGCATAACGAATTATCATGGCTTGGACGCTTATATGATGTAGCGGTGTATCCGATCAAGATACAGGGGATGTCCGATAATACCGTTTGCGTCATGCACGATGTCACTGAACGGGTCCACTCAAATCAACAATTGCGGAAACTTTCGCGCGCGGTGGAGCAAAGCGGGTCAACGATCGTCATTGCAGATCTAAATGGGAACATTGAATACGCCAACAAAAAATTCACCGCCACAACCGGCTATGCCGTTGAAGAAGTCATCGGACAGAATCCGCGCGTTCTAAAATCGGGCTACACCTCACCCGAAGAATATAAAAATCTTTGGGAAACCATCACACGCGGTGATGAATGGCACGGCGAGTTTCATAACAAGAAAAAAAATGGCAGTCTGTACTGGGAGTCTGCCACCATCTCACCCATCACAGACGAATATGGAAAAATTACCCATTACCTTGCTGTCAAGGATGATATTACCCTGCGCAAAGCGGTCATGGAGGCTTTGAGCGCTTCCGAGGCGGAGATGCGCGCCATCTTTTCGGCCATGACAGACGTTATCATTGTCTATGATTCAGAGGGGCGCTATTTAAAGATCGCTGAAACGAACCAGTCAAATTTATATCGCCCGCCGTCTGACATGTTAGGCAAGACCGTCACCGAGTTGTTCCCGCCCGATCAGGCTGCATTCTTCCTCAATAATATCCGCCGCGCCTTATCATCCGGAGAATTGATCAGCATCGAATATAGTCTCATGCTTGACGGAAAGGAAGTCTGGTTCTCCGCCCATGTATCCCCCATGACAAAGGATACCGTCATTTGGGTGGCGCGTGATATTACAGATTATAAAAAAGCGCTGGCCTCCCTCGTGGAAAGAGAAGCGCGTTACAGCGCGGTCACTCATTCTGCCAATGACGCCATCGTGTCTGCCGACAGCAGCGGAAGGATCATGGGCTGGAACCGGGGCGCTGAGACCATCTTCGGCTATACCGAAGCGGAAGTCACCGGTCAATCGCTGACCTTGATCGTCCCACCGAGTTATACCAATGAACATTCGGCAGGTCTCGAACGGATGAAGGCCGGCGGTGAACCGCACGTCATCGGCAAGACCGTTGAATTGGAAGCTCAAAACAAGGATGGAGAGATCTTCCCGATAGAGTTTTCACTGGCAGAGTGGCAGCTATCGGGTGAAAAATTCTACACCTCCATCATGCGGGATATTACAGACCGCAAGCGGACCGCGGGCGAACTTGCGCGCGAGAAACAATATTTCGAATCGCTTGTACAAAACAGTCCGGTAGCCATCGTTGTCCTCGATAATGATGAAAATATAATTTCGAGCAATCCTGCTTTTGAACATCTTTATGGTTATGTCAGAGAAGAAATTTTAGGCATTAATTTGGATAGTCTCATCACAGATGCAGAAACTCGTGAAGAGGCCATCCGCTATACTCAAACCGTCGCCAATCATTCAGTTCATGCCATCAGCAAAAGGAAGCGCAAGGATGGTTCTTTAATGGATGTAGAAATTTTCGGCGTGCCCGTTTTTGTGAACGGAGTGAAGACCGGCACATTGGCCATGTACCATGATATTTCAGAACTCGTCCGCGCCCAACGGGAAGCGGAAGAATCCAATCGGGCAAAGAGCGAATTCCTTGCGAATATGAGTCACGAGATCCGCACCCCCATGAACGGCGTGATGGGCATGCTCGAACTCGCACTTGATACACAGCTTAATTCCGAGCAGAGGGACTATCTGCAAACATCCCTGCACAGCGCAGAAGCTCTTCTATCATTGCTGAATGATATCCTCGACTTCTCCAAGATCGAATCAGGCAAGCTTGACCTTGAGGTGATCAACTTCAGCCTGCGCAACGCCGTGGAAGATGTGGCTTACACACTCGCCAAACGCGCACATGATAAGGGACTTGAGATCGCCTGTTTGATAGATCCCGACCTCACCTCCAGCCTGCGCGGTGACCCCGGACGGCTGCGCCAGATATTGGTGAATCTGGTCGGCAACGCCATCAAGTTCACGCATCAAGGCGAAGTCATCATCCGTGCCGAAACCATCGAACAAACCAGTCAATATGCCATCGTTCACTTCTCAGTTCAGGATACGGGCATTGGTATTCCTTATGAACGTCAAGCCGCAGTGTTTGAACGGTTCACCCAGGCCGACGGCTCAACAACCCGCACTTACGGTGGAACGGGCCTTGGATTGACGATCTCCAAACAACTGGTGGAGATCATGGGCGGCAAGATCGGGCTATTAAGCACACCTGGAATTGGAACCACTTTTTGGTTCGACATAAAATTTGAAAAACAACCCCTTGAAAAGCGCGGCACTGCCCCGCTCACGGCAGGTCCTGCCAACCTCACTCATGCGCGCATCCTGGTTGTGGATGATAACCAGACCAACCGTATGGTGCTCACCAAGAACGTTGAAGGGCTTGGCTCACGAGTAGACGCCGTATCCAGCGGCGCCAAAGGACTTGAGAGTCTTCGCAATGCTCACCGTTCCGGCGACCCTTATCACGTTGTTCTGCTCGATATGCAAATGCCCGGCATGGATGGCGAACAAACTGCCCGCGCCATTAAGAGCGACCCCTCTGTCAAAGACGCCAAGATCCTGATCCTCACTTCCATGGGGCAGCGCGGAGATGCGGTTCGCCTTGAAGCGCTGGGATGTTCCGGTTATTTGCTCAAACCTGTCAAACAGCAAATGTTGTTTGACGCCATCATCGCAGTGCTTGGGCGCAAAGAGGATACCCCGGCCCTCATCACGCGCCATGTGCTGTCGGAAAAACGAAAAGACAAACTTCGCATTCTATTAGCCGAAGATAACCCCATCAATCAGAAACTCGCAATTGTTTTATTGCAGAAGTCCGGGCACTCGGTAGACGCGGTCGAGACAGGCGTGCAGGCCCTTGAAAGAGTGAAAGCCAATCACTATAGCGCTGTGCTCATGGATGTTCAAATGCCGGATATGGACGGTTTTGAAGCGACGCGCCAGATCCGTATTTGGGAACAAACAAATGGAAGGCATATCCCCATCATCGCCATGACGGCTCATGCCATGACCGGTGACCGCGAACGCTGTCTTGATGCTGGCATGGACGACTACGTCACCAAGCCGCTCGAGCCTCGCGTATTATTCAACGCCCTTGAACGCTGGACGCAAACCAAGGAAACCGAAAAAATGACAAACCCTGAAACGAAGCCTGATGAGTCCCCCAAACTTGGCGCGCAATGGGGTGAAGATGTTGCACCCACCCTGTCATTTGACACGCCCAAGGCATCCGATCAGACTCCGACCAGTCCTGCTTCAGTTTCCCAGGCAGAATCGTCCGCTGAGAATTTGCCCGCTGACCTCGAGTCCGCCCTCCATCGCTTTGACGGCGACCGCGCTTTCATGATGGAAATGTGTCAGGAGTTCAAAGATCATTTACCCGACCGTGTGACCGAGTTAAGGTCAGCACTACAGGCAGGTGAGATGGAAAAACTCGGCAGACATGCCCATAACTTGAAGGGCTTATCCCTGAACTTCAACGCCAGTACATTATCCGCTCTTGCACAGAAACTTGAAATTTGTGGCAAGGAGCAAAACATAAAGGATGCGCCGGAGCTTGTTGACCGGCTTGCAAATGAAGTTATACGGGTGCAGGAATATCTTGCGCAGAAGTTGAGTTAGCCTGCCGCGATAATAACAACCCCATCACCATAACAAACACGATCAGTGTGTTGCCCAAACTCCATAGGTCCCTGGATGTCAATGCGTGTTGCGCTAGAGCGAACAGGGAATACAGGTCAAGCACGATCAAAAATAGAAACGCATAAATATAACTCTTGGTTCTGGTCACCAGCATACCGATCACCCACACCATTGGGATGATATACGGAAGCTGGTCATACGACCATAGATAAATAGTCGAAATGAATGCAATGGGGATAATGACGTTGAACGCCTCCCATGCTTTGAGCTTGGAGTGGTTCTTCCAAAGGAAGAGTCCACCCAACGCAAGCAGGAGCAGGCTCAAAGTCCCGCCCAGAAGCGTGGAGCAGGGTGACGCGCCTTTGCAGATCAAATGGGAATATGCCCACACATTCGAATGGACTCCCTGAGTCCGATCCATCACCGCTTGAGTTGCGCCAAAAAACTTGATCACCCACATTGAGTCTTGCATCATGCCAAGTACCAGTAATGCGATCCCGCCAATCGCTACACCGTAGATCACCTTCCAATCGCGGCGCGCCAAAAACCAAATTCCAGCGAGGATCAGGATCGTCAATCCCTGCGGCGGTTTGAGAATGGTCAACGAGAGGACAATGCCGGCGAGAAGTGATCTATCTTTTTCAAATAAAAGGATCGCTCCCAATATTGCCAGCAATGTCAGCGCGCCAAGGGAACCTGTGTGCAGGGTAAGGTAAAGAGGACCAAAGAAAAACATGGAAGCAAATATGGGAATCAGCAACCTTCTGGCCGCAGTCTCCTTCCATTGATTGAGGAGCAGAAAAATTGTCAGTGCAACGATGGAGAGTGTGATGACCTGCCATGTTATATAAGCATTGGGTAATGAGAGCAGACCGAAGGGAATACAGAAGATCGCCAGCGGTAACGGGTAGGGAAATATTTTATTGGGCTGCCATTTGATGCCGTAAGTTTCATGCCCCGCAAGATATTGCGCTTCGTTATAAGGATTTTCACCTTCCAGCAACATGCGCCCCGAAAGCCAGAAGAAGGTGAAGTTTGAACTTTGAAAATCAAAGCTGGTGTAACTGATTCTTGCGCGGATGAAGATCATTCCCCCAAGCAGAATAATGGTAACGATTGCGCCAAGTGTTTTTTTGAGTGAGTCTTTCATAAAATGTAACGCGACATTTATGTCGCCATTTAAACCATGCGACATAAATGTCGCGTTACAGTATTACAACAAATCTTTAAGTTTGGCAAACGGCGAATCGTTATCTTCGGGGTGATGTCCGCAATCTTTCTCGTTCAGGTTCTGACCACACTCGATGCATAATCCCTGGCAATCCGGTTTGCAGATAGGGCTGATGGGCACTTCCAAAAGCGCATACTCGCGGAGCATTTCAGCCAGGTCAATGTGGGCGTCTTCCGGCAGGATCAATTCTGATTCGGTCTCGGAGCGTTTATCGAATGCATACAATTCGGTAAATGACCAATCGAGTTCATGTTCAAAATCTTGCAGACAGCGTACACACATCAAAGTAGTTTCAGCGGAGAAATCCGCTTGCAGGACGAGACCTTGCGGCGTTCTGCCTATATTTGCAATGCCATCGAAATTGCGCAGTTCAAGGTCATCGCCGAGGACGATCTTCTCGAACGCAAACGGGAAATCATGACTGCGTCCGATCTCTTCATGGGCAATAAAGCCGACATTTATACGGAAGGGTTTTTTAGGGCTGGGCATGGGAGTTTAGTTAGCTAGTCTGCTAGTTTACTGGTTTGCTAGTCAACCAGAAGACCGGTCAACTAGTGAACTAATCAGACTTTTCTATCAACAATATATTTGGCGAGGTTTTCCAGCGCATCGCGTTCAGCGCAATTATGCATAGTCGAAAGGATGGCAAGCGCACGGTCAATGTGCTGATCGGCTTCGAGCATGGCTTTCTTGGTGGCGTTGCTGGCGCGGATGTTGTCCACGAGGCGGGTCATGTTTTCGTTGTTGGTCCAGCCGCCATTGGGCAGGGACTGAACATCAGGGTCTTCTGGATGTGCCTCAGCGTAGTAAATGGCCGGCAGGGTCACGAGTCCATTCAGCAGGTCAGAACCGAGCGGCTTGCCGACCGTGTTTTGGTCACCGTTGAAATCGAGGATGTCGTCCACAATTTGGAATGCCATGCCGATCTGATAACCAAAGTCACGCATGGATTCAATTGTGCTTTCATTGGCGGTACTGACCATGGCCCCGCCGCGCGAAGTCAGCTCGAACAACGATGCAGTCTTGGCATAAATTCGTTTGTAGTAATTGTCGCGGCTGACCAGTCCTCGCGAGGTGAACATTTGCGAGAGTTCGCCATTGACGATGGTCGCCAGCGTTTCAGAAAATAACTTCATCAACGGCAGGTGATCCACTTCAGCGGCGAGGATGGCGGCACGCGCAAAAAGAAAATCACCGGTCAACACCGTAGCGGGCGGCGACCAGCGCGCATTCAACGTAGCCATGCCCCGGCGGAGCAACGCGCCGTCAATCAAGTCGTCATGTACCAGCGTGGCGGTGTGAAGCAATTCAACAGCCGCGCCGAAGGTGACGAGTCTTTCAAGGGGCGCACCCAGCATGTTCCCGACGAGCAGGCTCACGGTCGGGCGGACGCGTTTGCCTCCAGCCGCAAGTAAGTGCTCAAGAGCCGCACGCAAGTCGGAATGCGTCTCATCCGCCTGCTGCCGCATTCGGTCTTCAACGAGTTTTATTTCTTCCTGTACAGTTGATATAAAAGTTACTGCGCTCAAATCAGTCTCCCCATGCAAAGAGCCGCGCCGCGTTTTCAGCGGTAAGGGCGGCGATCTCCGCAGGGCTTTTTAAATGGATTTCTGCAATTTTATCAGCAATATGGCGAACGTAGGCAGGTTCATTTCTTTTGCCCCGAAAAGGCACGGGGGCAAGAAAGGGCGAGTCTGTTTCGATCAGGATTTTGTCAAGAGGAAGCTGCTTGATGATGTCGCGTTTTTGTTCCGCGTTTTTATATGTGACGGGACCTGTGATGCCGATATAAAAATTCATTGCCAATGCTTTTTGTGCGGTTTCAAGATTGCCATTGAAGGAATGAAGCACACCCGGTCTTCCAGCAAGTGTACTCAACCCTTTAATCCACTCTTCCAAAATACTCAGCAAATCTACAGAGGCTTCGCCGTACCAGGAATCATTTTCTTCGCGCATGTGGATGATAACGGGTTTGTTGATCTCATTCGCAAACTGGAGTTGTCGTTTTAGAATTTCGCGTTGAAACGCGCGCTTGTCATTTTCCTTCACCCAATAATAATCCAGCCCGATCTCGCCGACCGCAACCACTTTTGGATGATGCACAAGTTCTCTAATTTCATCAAAAGCCTGCTCTGTGAATTTCTCAAGGTCGGTAGGATGGAACCCAACAGCCGCATACACGCTGGGATTTGACTCTGCCAACAGCACCGCCTCATTACTTGACCTGAGGTCGAGTCCCGGCACGAGCATGCGAGTCAACCCTGAATCAGTCGCGCGCGCAATCACTTCTGCGCGGTCAGAGTCAAACTTGTTATAGTCGAGATGGCAGTGGGTATCGGTGAGTTGCATAAAAATAACTTTCGCCGCCAGTTACTTCCTGACGGCGATTTTCTTTGTCGGCTTTTTGCTGACTTTATATTTCGCTTTCTTTTCGCCAACTTGTTTATTTGGGATAAGTGTAATCAATGTACGCAAAGCATTGTTCACACTTTCAGAATCATGAAAGTATTTGGCCACATCAGGTTCCAGAGTAATTGTCGGGCCAAAATACTGTTCTGCGACTGTACCGTCTTCATTATGAATGCGAACGGTATAGCCTTTTTGTCTGCCGAGATAATACTTTCCACGAACAGCTTTTTTGCCCGTGAAATCGTACTCAGGCAACATGCCGTCATCATAATCTTCAGGAATATTATTTGCTTTCTTCATATAATTTTCTTTCAGATGGCGTTGCTTTTCTGCAACTGATAATACGGATCAAGGTGAAGTTTGTTGATTCCAGCTTTTCTACATGTACAACCAGCAGAATTCTCTCATTCCTAGACATCCCTATGCTTATTAGTCTCTCTTCATGATCTGAGTGTAGATCATCGGAGTAAGTAATCAGGAACGGGTCATCAAATATTGTTTCACCTTCTTCAAAACTTACCTTGTGTTTTGCAAGGTTGATTTGGGCTTTCCTCTTGTCCCAATCATATATTTGTTCCATAATTAAATTATACCGCTCTTGATCTATTCATTATTGATATAGTCAGATGCCAAACATGTTGACCAATACACTTTGACACCTGACACTGGAACACTAGACACTTTACTTAATGCCTGCCACCTTCAGTCCATCTTCCAAAATCGCTTTGACCTTATCGCCATGACGGGTCTCGCAATAAACGCGGAGGATGGGTTCGGTGCCGGAGAAGCGGATCAACATCCAGCCGCCGTCTTCCAGTTTGAATTGGAAACCGTCCACAGTGACAAGCTCAGTCACCTTCAAACCACCGAGGGTCTTGGGATTGTTGTCGCGGATAATTTGCTTGCGAATCTCAGGGTCACCGCTAAAGGGACTATCCACGCGGTCGTAGAAATATTCCCCGCCAACTTTGGCGAACAAGTCTTTCAGTAGTTCAGTGGGTTTCTTGCCGGTCTTGACCATGAAATCCAGCATGTATAAGCCGGCCAAGATCCCATCGCGTTCAGGGACATTCCCGCGGAAGGCATAGCCGCCGGATTCTTCGCCGCCGATAAGGGCATTGGTCTCGGTCATCTTCGGCGCGACGAATTTGAATCCCACACCTGTTTCATGGACAGGGACTCCGTAGATCTCGCCGAGTTTATTGAGCATATTGGTAGTGGACAGTGTCTTCACAATGTCACCGCGTTCACCGCGGACATCCAGCATGTAATAAGCCAGTAAGCCGAACACGCGTAATTGGTTGATGAATTTGCCATTTTCATCACCAATGCCGCAGCGGTCTGCATCGCCATCCGTGATGAGGAGCACATCGGCTTTGTTGTCCACTGTCGCTTTCAGCCCCACATCAATATTCGGCTGGATCGGTTCAGGTCGCTTCATTTCGGGGAAGGATGGATTGCGGGTGTTGTGGATTTCAATGACTCGCGTCTTGCCGCCCGCCAATAAGCGCGGGAACCAGCCTGCGCCATTGCCCCACATCGTATCCACCATCACGGTCAGACCGGCATCTTTGATCGGCTGCAGGTCAATTAAACCGTCGCGGGTTAAGTGCTCAATGTAAGGAGTCGCCGCATCAAATTTGATAATCTCGCCAGCAGACTCAGCTTCCTTATAATCCTTGCGCTTCACATCTTTGATATCGTCAGGAATGGAAGTCTCGATCTGGATCAAACCTTCCGGGTCAATCGCTCCGCCCGTATCGTTGCGGACTTTGAATCCGTTATCCGTCGGAGGGTTGTGACTGGCCGTAATATTCACAGCGCCAGCAGCTTTCTTGTCCACCACTGCATAAGCAATGACCGGTGTCGGTGTTGCGCCATCAGTAAGATAAACCTTCAAACCATTGCCTGCCAAAACTTCTGAAACTGCCGCGGCAAAGTGTTCACTGCTAAAACGCTTATCGTGGCCGACAATAACGAACTGTCCCTTTTTGCCTTGTGACAACATGTAGGACGCAAATCCCTGCGCACAGCGGCGGACATTGTCAAAGGTGTAATCCTCCGCGATCACTCCGCGCCAGCCATCCGTACCAAATTTTATTTTTTGTGCCATGATCATTTCTCCAAATCAAAATAGTTTGCAAATTATATATTAACTTGCCTTACTCACCCAATCATGATTCCCTGAGCGGAGCGACACTAGCGCCGCGCGCCAGTGCAGATGTCGCTCAGAACGACTCTGTGTAAGGCGAGCTATTTAGAAAATATTACGGTACCGCTGTCGGGGTGGCAGTCAAGTCAGGGACGAGGGTTGGTGTAAAAACAGGGGGAGGTGTCGGCGTAAAAGTAAAAGTGACCGTGATCGTGCCTACTGTGATCGTAGCTTCCGCGGGACTCTCCGGCAAACCCATCATCAACAATTGCCAGGCGATGTCCACATCGTCCACGGCAATGACAGGAAAGGCTGGCAGGTTGCCGAGCGCAAGGTCAAGCCGCATGATGATCTGACTCAGCGAATCCACTTGATAAGCAGGGGCATCCACCAGCAATTCGGCGAGAATGTCGCGCGCAGCTTGCACGTCATCGCGCGCCAAGCCAAAATTACTTTGCGAAAGGAAAAGCCTCGCGCGCGCAATGGTTTCAATCGAGCGTGTCAACATCACTTCACGCTTCAACGCGATCAGCACGCTATTATTTTGTTTGGTCGCTTCCTGTTCAAGTGTTGCCTGCATTTCATCCAGCTTCGCAATACTTGCAGTCTGCGCCTCGATCGTAGATTCAATCCCACTCACGCGCGTATTCATTTCATCCAATTGCGATTGCAAAGTAGCAATCTGATTTTCGAGTTGATTGATCTGGGATGTATTCCGTTGTATGGGTACGACAACATTATTGTTGATGAACGGCACGCCAAAATAAATCGCCGCGCCGATGCCAAGGAGCACCAAAGCCAAAGCGATCAACCGGAACAAGGCTCTCACAAAACTTAGGAAAGCCTGCCCCAGACGCGACCCGAAGGATGGTCCCTTCTCAACCGGCGATTCTTGTGCGGGACGACTCTTCTCAATCGGAGCAGGCGGCGCTTCTTCTGTGACCTGAATGATGGCATTGCTTTCTGACGGTTTTTCCCCCGCCTCAAAAGTGGACTGCATCCGCGCCAGCAGGTTTTTGCCCATGCCTTTTACCTTCAAGCAATCGTCCACTGACTCAAACGGACGCGCAGAAATAATATTCTCCGCAATTGCGTTCGAGATGCCGGGAGTTTTGGTTAGTGATTCAATTTCAGCGGTATTGAGGAAATTAAGGAAGTCGCTCATGGTGTCTCCTGTATGTCATTGTACAACAAAATGTTTCAGATGCGAATCTGCGCATGAAATAGAATCAACTGTCAGTTTAAGGATGAGGCGCAGCCTGGTCATTGATAATCTCTGCGGGTTGAGAATCCCGAACCTTGAATTTAAACCACGCAATCGGCATCGAGATAATGTTTGCCGCAACCGCGAACCAGAACGGAGTGCGGGGCGAAAAGCGTTCCCACAATTGCGCGCCAATCCACGGCATGGGCAGTGACAGGATTCCGAGCGAGGTGCCAAAGAAACCGAAGGCCATGCCGCGTTTGGATTCCGGTACGACTTTGGAGATGAGCGAATTATAGGCGGGCATGAGGCTGCCCGAGCCAAGCCCGAAGAAACACATGGCAAGGATGAAGCCTGGGAATGTGCGGGCGTTCAATAAAGTAATGAGTCCCAATCCGTTCAGGGCAAACCCGGTGACAATGCCGGCGCGTTCGCTGAACTTATCCACCAGCGAACCCGCAAGCGGCGCGGCAATGATGGCTGTAACGCCAATAGCAGCATTGACAAAGCCGATCTGTTGAACGTTTAGTTTGCCAATGTCGGAAAGAAAGATCGGAAAGAGTTGACCGATGAGATTGTAAGAGGTGTCGCCCACAGCATCTGTCACCCAGATCCAGGTGAGGACACCGCCTGCAAAAAGCAATCCGAAAATGGCAATGAGTTGTTCCTTGAAACCGCTCAATGTTGGTTTGGACGCCACTTTGACGGGAGCAAAACGTTCATTGGTCGCCATCCAAACGCGGAGAATGGTGGCGGCCAGATAAAAGCCAAACGCCACGCGCATCATCAATTGAAAGCCGAAGCGATAGGCGAGAAATCCAGCCAGCGCAGGTCCGATGACCGTGACGGTTTGATAAATGCCCGAGGTCAACCCAAAGACTCGTCCGCGCGATTCTTCAGAAGATTGCTCTGAAATGTACGCGCCGAAACTGGGACCAACCACTGAGTTGGATACATATTCCACGCTCAGACCGATCAGCACCCATTGCCAGTTGGGCGCAAAGGCAAAGATGAGATAGCCAAAAACCGCAATCGAACTTCCCATGGCGATGACGCGCAAGCGCCCGATGGTGTCTGAAAGCCAGCCGCCGAAAATTTGTAGCACCATTGGCACAAGAGACGCGAGAGTGAAGACCATACCCACTTGCGCTACGCTTGCACCGAGGTCAAGCATATAAAGGGATAACATACTATATGCCATTTGCCCCGCAATATTAGCGAAGATCATGCCGGCCAGAAACCAGCGTAAATTAAGATTAATAATGGATTTGCCGCGCATAATGTGACTTATTATAAAGGTATAATCCCGCCCATGATCTACCTTGACTATGCCGCCACCACACCTGTTGACCAGCGCGTTATTGATGCGATGCTGCCTTATTTCCGCGAGAATTTTGGCAATCCCTCGTCCATTCATCGCTACGGACAAAAAGCCGAATCCGCAGTGGATGCGGCACGCGAGAAGGTCGCCGCCGTTCTACATTGCCGCGCGGACGAGATCATCTTCACCTCCTGCGGCTCTGAATCGGATAACCTCGCGCTGCGCGGTGCGGCAATGGCACGGCGAAATGATTCGGGTCGAAAATGGATCCTCACCTCCAAGACTGAACATCACGCAGTCAGCAAGACCGCACAGCAACTTGAAAAAGAATATGGCTTCCAGCTTGAATGGCTGGATGTAAATGAATACGGCGAAGTCACATCTGAGGCATTGAAGAAAGCAGTTTGTGATGACACTGCCCTGGCATCTGTGATGTATGCGAATAACGAGATCGGAACGATCAACCCGATTGCTGAACTTGCGAAGATCGCGCATGACAACAACATCCTCTTCCACACAGATGCCGTGCAAGCCGCCGCATATCTGGATGTGAACGTGGAAAAACTCGGCGTGGACTTAATGTCACTGGGCGGGCATAAATTCTACGGACCCAAAGGCGTCGGCGCGCTGTACGTCCGCAAAGGGACGAAGCTTCTCCCCCACCTCACCGGCGGCGGACAGGAATTCAGTCTCCGTGCAGGGACGCATAATGTGCCATACATCGTCGGCTTTGCCGAGGCGTTGCATCTTGCCGCTGAAGAACGCGATGCACGCATGGGGCATGTCAAACCGTTGCGTGACCATATCATCGGTCAGGTTCTTGAAACGATCCCCGATTCCCGTTTGACCGGCCATCCCGAATCCCGCCTGCCCAATCATGCCTCCTTTGTCTTCAAAGATGTGGATGGAAATCTTTTAATGCAAATGTTGGATGCGGCCGGTTTTGCCTGCTCCTCAGGTTCCGCCTGCAAAACGGGGAATCCCGAACCCAGCGAAGTGATCACTTCCCTCGGCTATTCCCGTGACTGGGCGCTTGGCTCTCTGCGGATCACGCTCGGCGTTGACTCATCTCCTGCGGATGTGGATGATTTTTTGAAGTCATTGCCTTTGTTGGTTGAAAAAGTACGGGGATTACGAGTCGCGAAATAATCACAATGAAATCCCTCGAAAACGAATTCTCATTGGAATACGTCCGCGCCAGCGGACCCGGCGGACAGAACGTCAACAAAGTATCCACCGCCGTGCAATTGCGCTTTGACGTGACGAACTCGCCTTCCCTCACTGCGGATGTAAAGTCACGCCTTATCAAACTGGCCGGCAAACGCATGACAGACTCAGGCGTGCTGATCATCGAAGCCAGTAAATTCCGCACGCAGGAAAAGAACCGCGAAGATGCGATTACACGGTTGAATGAGTTGGTAAGGAAAGCAAGTGAAAAACCGAAGCTGCGTCACAAGACAAAGCCGACAAAGGCGTCGAAAGAAGAAAGATTGAAAGAGAAAAAGAAGCGGGGTGAAGTAAAAAAGATACGAAGAGACAGGCAGGGATTTGAATAATAACTAGTTTGAGACTTCCAAGTTTTGAAAGCTTCGGAAGTCTCTTATAATCGGGTGACCATGTCAAAACATCACACACTCGCTGGGATATTCGCAGGGCTCGCCGCCGCATCTATTTGGGGCGGTATGTACGTCGTCAGCAAAATCGTGCTTGAAGTCATTCCCCCATTTTCATTGCTCACCATTCGTTACATTCTCGGTGCGCTGACTTTGGGAGTGGTAATCTATTTTCAAAAAAATAAAACCCCGATCGCGAAGGATTTTTTCTGGAAAAGTTTCTGGGTTGGTTTTGTGGGTTATGGAATTTCGCTCGCCTTCCAATTTATCGGCACAAAGCTTTCCACCGCATCCAACGGCTCCCTCGTCACTTCCGCCACGCCGGCCTTTGTTCTACTCTTCGCACCTTTCCTGCTCGGTGAACGCACAACCACAAGGCGCATCATCGCATTGGCTGTCTCGTCGCTAGGTGTTATCGCTGTCATTGACCCGCGCAACGCCGAACTCTCGCCGACTTTATTTTGGGGCAATATGAGTCTGCTCGCGGCGGCGCTGACCTGGGCCCTTTATTCCGTCCTCGTCCGCAAAGTTTCAAAAAGCGGCGACCTGCTCACCTCCAGCGCGATCATGCTATTGGGCGGCTTGCCTTCCAGTTTATTGCTTGGATTTTGGGAAGTTAAAACCCAGGGCATTGGGACGATCACGCCCGGCATCATCGGCGGATTATTATTTTTGGGGATCATCTCCACTGCAATCGCGATGTTTCTATGGAACTATGCCTTCGCTGAATTACCCGCCGCCGTCGCATCATTGACGTTCTTTGCCCAGCCGGTAGTGGGTACGCTTCTCGGATGGTTTTTCCTCGCCGAAAAAATTACCCCGCTCTTCCTGACAGGCGGGGTATTGATCAGTATTGGGATTTTGATCGCGACACGAGAATAGAAAAGTGACAGTCACCTTTAAGGTGACTGTCACTTTTTGATCTAAGAATTATTTCTTCACATTACCTTCCGCCAATTTGCGCGCAAGATGAACCGTGGCATCCGTACCGACGGTGTGAAGCAAGGCCATGTTCGGCGGGCGTTGTGCTCCAACGGGGTAACCGCAGATCAGCACAACTTGTTGACCCGCCTTGATCCCTGAATTCAATAAAGCCGCATCCACATCTGAGATCATCTCATCCATTGTGTTGGCATATTTCGTAAGATAAGGCTGCACCCCCCATAAAAACGAAAGTTGATTATAGGTCTCCTGCACAGGCGTAAAAGCAAGGATACGTTTCCACGGGCGACCTTTGGAAATCAGCCAGGCAGAACGTCCCTGCATGGTAAACACCGCCACGGCGCGGACATCAGGATCTGTCGTCAAAGCATTCGCGGCGCGCGCCATCGAAGCCGCATCGGACGCACCCAAGCCTGCCTTGCCATCCTGACGACTGCCCCACTCTCGGAAATGTGCTTCAGCTTCCTTCACGATGCGTGACATCATCGCGACTGCTTCAATGGGGTAATCTCCTGATGCCGTTTCAGCGGAAAGCATGACCGCATCCGTACCGTCAAAGATCGCGTTCGCCACGTCAGAGGCTTCGGCGCGTGTCGGCAGTGGATTCTGGATCATGGACTCAAGCATTTGAGTGGCAGTGATCACAAGCTTGGCGCGCGCATTCGCAGATTTAATAATATGCTTTTGCAGAGAGGGCACGCGTTCCGGCGGAAGCTCCACGCCGAGGTCGCCGCGCGCAACCATGACTCCGTCCACAACATCAAGGATGGCTTCAAGTTCATTCATGGCCTCGGGCTTTTCCAACTTCGCAATGAGAAGCGGCATGTGCTTGCCAACAGATAATTCCTCCAGCGCCGCGCGGACAGTTTTCACATCCTCGGCGCTACGGACAAATGAAATGGCAACCGCATCCACGCCTTGCGAGATGCCAAAGGCCAGGTCAGCTTTATCTTTTTCGGTGAAGCCCGCAATGCGAAGCTTAATGCCCGGTAAGTTAATTCCTTTATGCGACGATAGCGCGCCACCCACCAAAACCTTTGCAT
Organism: Chloroflexota bacterium; assembly: GCA_016219545.1. GTDB lineage: Bacteria > Chloroflexota > Anaerolineae > Anaerolineales > Villigracilaceae > Villigracilis. Next base: position 92,112 of record JACRMH010000025.1, read on the forward strand.
GGACAACACGTCCTTCAGCAGAAACAACTTCCAGCGCAAGGCGTCCGTCATCGAGCAGGAGCTTGTCACCCGTCTGGACTGAATCGAACAATTCACGAAAGTCCACCGGGATGAGCTGATCATTTGTTTGTGGAGGCTCATCCTGTGTTGCATATAAACAAACCTGTTCACCCACTGAAAGTTGAATCGGCAAAAGCAATTTGCCGACCCTGATCTTCGGTCCCTGCAGATCCTGCAAAATGCCGACAGGTAATTTTAGCTTTTGGGAAACGGCGCGAATGGCAGCGACACGAGCCTGATGCTGTTCATGTGTGCCGTGTGAAAAATTCAAACGGGCAACGTTCATACCCGCTTTTACAAGCGACTCCAAAATTTGCTCTGAATCAGATGCGGGTCCAATGGTGGCAACGATCTTTGCTCTTCTCATGATATTTTGTTTTCCTTCTAATTGAGTTAAAGATAAAGTAATGTGTGTATTATATAGCTATACAAGCATTAAATAAAAAGACCTTTAGGGTTTAAAAGACCTGAAGGTCGGGATGTAATTTATGTAGGGACACGGCGCGCCGTGTCCCTACATGCAATGATGTGAAATGCCTAAAGGTAATGTAATTCTTTTGCTTCTCTGGTCAATGCCTCGCGGAATTGCGGGTCGGCAACATTGATGAGCGACTGTGCACGCTGGCGGATCGTCCGTCCGTATAGGTCAGCCACGCCATGTTCTGTCACCACAAAACGGACATGGTTGCGGCTGGTCACCACACCTGCGCCGAGTTTTAGCATGGACGCGATCTTGCTTATGACCTTCCCGTCACGCATCTTAGCCATGCTTGGCAGGGCAATAATCGGTACGCCGCCTTTTGAACGCGATGCGCCATAGATAAAGTCAAGCTGCCCGCCTACGCCGCTATATAACTTGGGTCCAATGCTGTCGGCGCAGACTTGTCCCGTCAGGTCAACTTCAATGGCGGAGTTGACTGCCACCATCCTTTCGTTCTGTGCAATGACAAATGGATCATTCACATATTCAGAGCGGTGTAATTCGATCATCGGGTTATCGTCCACCCAATCATAAAGTTTTTGAGTGCCAAGGATAAAACCCGAAACGATCTTGCCGGGGTGCAGGGTCTTGCGCGCATTGGTCAACACACCTGCGTTGACCAGCTCTATCACGCCATCGGAAAATAACTCGGTGTGAATGCCGAGATCTTTCTTGTCGAAAAGATATTTCAAGACTGCATCGGGGATCGCGCCAATGCCCAACTGCATGGTCGCGCCGTCGGGGATCAACGAAGCAACATGACCGGCGATCTTTTCGGTCACAAGCGATTCGCCTTCCGATGCCATGCGATGTTCAGGGATCGGGTAATTGACCGGCACAATATGAGTTAGGCGGCTGACGTGAATGAACGAGTCACCCAATGTGCGCGGCATCTTTTCATTGACTTCGGCGATTACAAACTTGGCGGACTCGGCCGCCGTTTTGGTGAGTCCTACTTCAACGCCCAAGCTGCAAAAGCCATGCTCATCCGGTGTGGAAACGTGGATCAGCGCGACATCCAAAGGCAGGACGCCATGTTTGAAGAGCAATGGAAATTCTGAAAGCAGGACGGGAGTAAAGTCTGCGCGGCCTTCCTGCACAGCCTTGCGGATATTGGCGCTGATGAACATGGAGTTCACCCGCAGGTGACCTTCCATTTCAGGGCTGACATAATCGGCTGAGCCAACTGTCAACGCCTGACAAATTTCAACGTTGTTTAAACTCGGAGCGTACTCCACCAAAGCTGCAAGCAATTTCTGGGGGACGGAAACATTCCCGGTCAGAAAGACGCGGTTGCCTGACTTAATGGTCTTTACGGCCTCCTGGGCCGTGGTCACACGTGATTGATAAATACTGGTTGCGACCATCTTATTCCTCCTGTGGGTTCAGGCGGATAAGGTTTTTCAACTGCCCGTCATGAGTATTGATCGCCATTTCAATCGAGGGATTTCGTTTGATCTCATTCTCGATCCCATTATTCGCCACTTCAAGGATGTAAGGCAATGCCGCATTCAAAAAGACATGACTGGCCGTGCGTGCCACCACACCCGGGATATTCGGCACACAATAATGCACCATGCCTTCATCCACAAATGTGGGATGTTCATGCGTGGTCGGACGCGACGTTTCGATACAACCGCCCTGGTCAATGCTGACGTCAATGATGATGGAGCGCGGCTTCATGGCGCGTACCATTTCACGCGAGACAACAATCGGAGCGCGTTGCCCAGCGACCAGTACCGCTCCAATGACAACATCCGCAAATGCCGTAACACGCTCAAGATTTCGTTTTGTCGATAGCAATGTCACCGCACGCGGGAATCTTTCCGATATTTTTTCCAGCACGCTTAAGTTCTTGTCTATGACCGTCACCTGTGCGCCTGCCCCAAGCATGGCTTGCGTGGCAGACATCCCCACCACGCCGCCGCCGATTACAACCACTTCGGCAGAAGGCACGCCCGGCAAACCGCTGAGCAATATGCCTTTGCCGCCCCAATTATTTTGCAGCAAGCGCGCCGCAATTTGCGGAACCATCGCGCCGCAGATCAAACTGAACGGGCGCAGAACAGACAGCGAGCCATTCGCATCCGTGATCTGCTCGTATGCAAGCGCTGTGATCTTCTTTTTCAACAACAGGTCAATTTGATCCTGTGAACTCGATGCAAGGTGAAGTAACCCGGCGAGGATCGCGCCTTCCTTCAACCATTCCAATTCCTTTTTTAATGGGCGCGCGATCTTAAGCAGAAAATCTGCGCGGCCGAAAACTTCCTCAGGCGAATAGGCGATACGCGCACCGGCGCGTTCATATTCCTGGTCGCTGAAACCGGCCCCCAGCCCCGCTCCATGCTCGACAAATATTTGATGCCCGTTCTGGAAGAGAATCTCCACCCCAGCCGGGGAAAGCCCCACACGATACTCAAAGGGTCTGCTTTCTTTTGGAATTCCTATAAACATATGTGCCTCCACATAAAAAACCCTAAAGGTTCAAAGACCTTCAGGGTTTTGAAAATCTACGCCATATTAAGCACTTCTCGAATGGATGGAAGCGCCCAATCAATTGTTTCCTTATCGATCACGAGCGGCGGCGCAAACCGGATGACGTTATCGTGAGTCTCTTTTGCGAGGATGCCTTTTGTTTGTAACGCCTCACAAAAACGACGTGCGCCTTTTGCTTCAGGTTTGAGTTCCACACCGATCAATAAACCACGTCCGCGCACTTCTTTGATATGCGGACTTGGGATCTCGCTCAACTGCTCGACAAAATATTCGCCCAATTGCTGTGACCTCTCTGCCAGTTTTTCTTCTCGGATCACTCTTAAAGCGGCGCGGGATACTGCTGCTGCGAGAGGGTTGCCGCCGAAAGTGGACCCGTGCTCGCCGGGCGTGAACAAGCCGAGGATCGCCTTGTCTGCCAGTACCGCCGAGACGGGATAAAAGCCGCCAGCAAGAGCCTTGCCTATGATGGTCACGTCAGCGCGGACATTTTCATGATGCGCCGCAAACAGCTTGCCGGTCCGGCCCAGACCCGTTTGAATTTCATCCGCCATAAGAAGCACGTTATTCTTCTTACAGATCTCAGAAACCTTTTTCAAATATCCAGCGGGCGGAATAATTACGCCAGCCTCACCCTGAATGGGTTCGAGCAAAACCGCGGCGGTATTGGGCGTGATGGCTTTTTCAAGTTCATTCGCATCACCATATTTCACGGTGACAAAACCCGGGGTGAACGGACCAAAGTCATCGCGGTAGGATGGCTCGGTGGAGAATGAAACAATGGTCACTGTGCGTCCGTGGAAATTTCCTGAAGCGACAATGATCTCAGCCTGATGACGAGGAATCTTCTTGACTTGATATGCCCACTTGCGTGCCAGTTTGACGGCAGTCTCGACAGCCTCTGCGCCTGAATTCATGGGCAGGGACATTTCATAACCGGTCATATCCGAAAGTTCTTTGTAGAGCAGCGGTAACTGGTCATTGCGGAAAGCGCGCGAGGTCAGCGTGACGCGCTTTGCCTGATCGAGCAATGCCTGCAAAATTTTCGGGTGGACATGTCCCTGATTGACTGCGGAATATGCGCTTAAGCAATCGAGATATTTCTTTCCATCCACGTCATAAACCCAAACCCCTTCAGCCTTTTCAATGACCACATCCAAGGGATGATAATTATGCGCGCCGTACTCTTCTTCCATCCTGATAAAGTCTTGTGTATTCATTAATCGTTTATCCTATAATTAATTGGAATTCAAGATTCGGGAATTGGGATTCGGGAATCGGTTTCCCAACTCCCAATTCCCGCGTTCCGATTCCCTGTCTTACGCCACTTCAAACAAGCGCGCCAGGATCGCCTTCTGCGCGTGCAGACGGTTATGCGCTTGCGGGAAGATAACCGAGTGTTTGCCGTCGGCGACATCATCGGTCAATTCATGGTTGCGATGTGCAGGGAGGCAATGCATTACGATCACATCTTTATCGGCTTCACTAATCAGTTTTGCATTAACTTGATACGGAGGGAAAACCAGTTCGCGCTTGGCGGTTTCTTCTTCCTGCCCCATCGAAGTCCATGTGTCGGTGTAGATCACATGCGCTTTCTTCACGGCTTCGTGCGGGTCACGCAGGAAGGTTAGTTTGCTCTTGGTCTTCTTCGCGATCTTTTCTGCAATCTCAATGGCCTTGGGGTTTGTGTCATAGCCTTCCGGGGTTGCCGCTGTAAAATTCCAACCGAGTTTTGCAGAGACATGCATCAACGAAGTGGTGACATTATTCCCATCGCCCACATAGCAGACATTCAAGCCTTTGGATTTCTTGCCGAATTTTTCGATGATGGTCAGCGCATCCGCCATGCCCTGACAGGGATGGTTGTAATCGCTGAGTCCATTGACCACGGGGATTTCAGACCATTGCGCAAGTTCGACCACGTGAGCATGGTCAAAGACGCGCGCCATTAATGCCTGTGTGTATCCCGAAAGAACGCGGGCAATATCCGCAATGGATTCGCGCTTGCCAAGCCCGATCTCGTTCGGAGAAAGATAAAGTGCATCGCCGCCGCAATGGCGCATGGCCATATCAAAAGAAACGCGGGTGCGCAGGCTGGGCTTCTGGAAGATCATCCCCAGCACCTTGCCTTTGAAAATAGGTTTATTACCTTTTTTGAAATATTCCTTTTTGAGTTTCACTGCCACATCGAGCAGGTCTTGAATTTCATCCGATGAGTAATCGGAGATCGCGAGAAAATCCTTCATGGTTACTCCTTGAAATAGTACTTCGGACGTCTGCCTCACTATCGCTGGTTTTACAGATCCCCAAACCTTTTTCGAAATTTGTGGGTAACGATCAAATTTCGGGTTTAGGTTATAGGCGATACTCTGTAGCACCGATCGGAGAGTCGCTAGAGTCCCTGAAGTTTGGTTAACAAAGTATATCTTTATTACTCAATTCTGGCATGTCTCATGCATCATGCCTTCGGTGTGACATTTGCCATTCGTATTTTCTTCCAATAGCGCATCAAACCGTCCGCGCTCATGCCGATGGGGTTCGCCAGATCGTAGGCGCGGATCACATCCTGGCTCAATTCTTTCACGCGGCTTTGTTCAGCCATCCAATCCTCCAACTTCACGCGCAATTCGTCCACGGGCGGGTCAGCGGGCATGATGGCTTCGAGCCATTTTTCGGTTTCATCGAGGCTTTTTTGCAATTCATTCAAATGCCAATCGGGGTCATCGAAAATGCCGAAATGCGTCGGCGCGACATAAGCAAACTTCAACGCACGCAAACGCTTGATGCTCTCGCGCCATTTTCCAAAATGCAATTCTGGCGGAGGCATAGGCGCACGCAAATATGGGTAGCCCGGAATCCGCACACCGCCCACGTCACCGCTAAAACAAACATCGTCGAACAGATAAGCATAATGATGCTCGGCGTGACCGGGAGTGTTGACTGCGACAAATTTCAATTTGCCGATGACGATTTCTTCCGCATCCTGCGGGATTGTGAGTTGATCCTCCGCAACGGGCAGGAACTCACCCCAGAGTGTATCCATCCTATCCCCATAAATGCGCGTGGCGCTGGCCATGAGCTTTTCAGGATTCAGCATATGAGCCGCGCCGTTCGGGTGGACGAATATCCGCGCACCCTGACGTGAAAGCCAGCCCGCCGCGCCTGCATGGTCGAGATGAATATGTGTCAGCAGGACGTGAGTCACATCACGGGGAGATAAACCTTCCTTCGCAAGACCAGCTTCCAGCGCGGCAAGAGTCGAGCCGGGTCCGCTTTCAATTAAGACCACAGCGTCATGATCTCGAATCAAATAAGACGCAATCGCCTGCGTCTTATTTTGAAAATTCAGGTCTATTGTGACAATATCGGATTTTGCCATGTCCGCATCTCCTGTGAATTAAAAGTTGTCGGAAGCATCGAAAGCGCCTGTGTCAGGTCGGCATCGCATTTGATGACAACGACAGGCACACGCCGCTCTCGCAAAGAGAGAATGAGTTTATCTGTGCCGCGCGGCCCGCCAAATGTTTCTATATCGAGAAGCACAACTACCGGACGAAGGAAACGTCTTTGCAGGTCATCAACGGCGTGAATAAGGTCAGGTCGCACGGACGGGGTAACTAGAATAACGCTGGAGCCTTGCGGCAATTGCGAAGCTTGCACTGCAACCAACGCCGCAATGGACAGACTGCCATTGGCTTCCACAAAAGCCAGCGTTTCCAAGATCCTGGCCTCCTGCCTCTCGCTATGTTCCGCGCTATGGACTGTGAAGGTTTGTCCGGCGCTGACATATCCCACTGCGCGGCGCTGACCAATAAAATAATGCGCGAGTGAAGCCGTAATGCTGATGGAATATTCCAACGTGGATGGCGGCAGTTTGAACTTTGGTCTTTTCCTGAACATCAGGGTTTCGACGGGCAGTTCTTCATTTTGATAAGGTCGCGCATAATGTACATCACTTTGCGAATCAAGATACAACCAAATCTCAGCTTGCGGATCCTGTTCAAATTCCTTGACCATTAATTGATTACCGCGCGCACTCGTCGGCCAGTGGATGCGTTTCATCGCATCGCCATGTACATATTCGCGTACCCCAGCCGCATGAGGAGTAATGTCTGATGATTTTCTGCGGATGACTTGTCCGCCGGGGAGAAGACCGGGCGGAAATAAAAATGATTTTATTTCAAAGATGACGGGGAATACAACCAGAGTTTGTGTCGGCGCAAATTCCTTGCTTGCTTGAAATAAACCAAACGGGTCGCCGGTAGATACCCGTGTGAGTCCAAGCGGAAAAGCGCCGCGGCGCGTAAGCCATGTCCGCGCCAGGTAACTTTGTCTTTGATGACCTTTTATATAGGTGAATAAACGGGAACCGGCCGCGAACGGAATAGGAGACTGATTGATGACTTCTATCCAAGGCGCGATGACGCGGCTGGTATTTGTCAGTTCATATTTTTCTTCAAAGACATCGCCCACATTGGCGCGTTGAACGCGCGCAGACCTTTGAACACGCAAGCCGCTCACTGACCAGCGAGTCCACACCCAACTGGCGATGGTTAATAAAACCCCAAGATATAGGAAACGTGAATACATCACCGATCCTGTGATCAATACCCCCACAGAACCGATCAGCAATATAAGGGCGAGCAAAATCCGCCCGGCTTTCATTTGGACTTTTTCCTCTCAGGCTCCGGCGCAAATTCACCGCCGGGAACGGGCGTGGCATGGACAATTTCCTTGATGATGCTGTCTGAGCTCAGGTCACTGAGGCGTGCCGCGGGGCTGACGATGATACGATGTGCCAGCACAGCTACAGCCAGCGCTTGAATGTCATCGGGCAGGACAAAATCCCGGCCCAATAAAGCGGCTCGAGCCTGACCCGCACGCGCCAGTGATAAACTTCCGCGCGGACTTGCTCCAAGATAAACATCCGCGCTCTGGCGAGTGCGCGTTGTTAATTCAACAATATATTTTTTGATGACCGGGGAGATATAGATCTGCCTGACATCGTCCACCGCCTGCAAGATCTCTTTCAACTTCACAGCGGACTTTAACGATTCGAGCGGATGCTGGATCTGCTGGTCACCTAGCACGCGGATCTCATCCTGCATGGTCGGGTAACCCAACCGAAGGCGCAGCAGGAAGCGGTCTAATTGCGCTTCGGGCAGTGGAAAAGTCCCTTCATATTCGATTGGGTTCTGGGTTGCCATCACCATGAATGGTTTCGGCAGAATATGGGTGGTGCCGTCCACAGTCACCTGGCGCTCTTCCATGGCCTCAAGCAATGCCGCCTGAGTCTTTGGCGTGGCACGGTTTATCTCATCGGCGAGGATGATCTGCCCGATCACTGGTCCCGCGCGGAACTCAAATTTATTCTTTTGCTGGTTGTAGATGGAAACGCCGGTCACATCACTTGGGAGCATATCGGGCGTGAACTGAATACGATTGAATGTGCAATCCAGCGAACGCGCCAGACTGCGCGCCAAAATTGTTTTGCCTACGCCGGGAACATCCTCGATGAGCACATGTCCCTGACATAAGAGTCCGATCACAATCAACTCAATGGACTGCCGCTTGCCAACGATCACTTTCTCAAGATTATCAATCACTCGCTCGCCAAATGCTTTAATGTCTGCCATATTAACATCCTTATGAAGAGATAAAGGATTCTATCATGCGCCCCGCAATCGTGTATAATTTCGGCCGCGCCTCAGTAGCTCAATGGATAGAGCGCCTGACTTCGGATCAGTAGGTTCCGGGTTCGACTCCTGGCTGAGGCACTAGAAAATTTTAAGGGAGACGCCGCCAAGTTTGGCGGCGTCTCCCTTAAATCCCTTTCATAATCGCGTGGTAGACTCGCTTCATGTCTAAACGATTAAGAAACATACTAATTGCGCTGGCAGGAGTATTCCTGCTGGCAATTGTGCTCTATCAAATCCCGCGAGTCAAAGCGGCCTTAGCATGGCGTGTTGAAAAATATACACTCTATTTTAAGAACACCATTCATCCACCCGGTCCCGTACCTACTGCGCTGCCTGTAACCCCACAACCCGTCACACCTACGCTTAGCTATACAGCCACACCTCTGGCTGAACTTTTGCCATCCACTACACCCACCGCAACACTTCCGCCTTTGCCTGCACAAGTCTCGATTAAATCACCGCAATATGAAAAACAAACCCCGAACAATTGCGGACCTGCTACGCTATCCATGGCTTTGCACATGTATGGCTGGGATGGAAACCAAGCTGATATTGCCAGTTTCATTAAACCCGTCATCGGCGACCGAAACGTAAATCCCGAGGAACTGCGTTACTATGTCCGCACGCAGGCAGGCTGGCTTAATCTCGAATATCGCGTGGGGGGCAGCATTGACACTCTCAAGCGTTTGATCGCGGCCAATTATCCGGTCATTGTGGAAAGTGTCACTTCACTCGATCCCAATGATGCCCTCGGCCCAACTGATGATCTGTGGGCAGCACATTACCTTTTATTAACCGGCTATGATGATAATACGCAGACCTTCACCATCCAGGATTCCTATCACGGCGCAGACCTAAAGATCACTTATACAAAATTGGAAGAGGAATGGAAACCTTTTAACAATGTGTACCTAGTGATGTATTTCCCTCAATATGAAGATGAGATAAAAGGCCTGCTCGCTTCAAACTGGGACCCGGACCAGAATCGGCAAAATGCATTAGCCGCATCCCAAGCCGAATCTGCCAGCAATCCCACCGATGCTTTCGCATGGTTCAACGTTGGCAGTAACCTTGTCTATTTTGACCGCTATGACGAAGCTGCAATTGCTTATGATAAAGCGCGTGCTCTTGGTCTGCCCTTGCGAATGTTCCGCTATCAATTCGGTCCGTTCCTTGCATACTTCCACTCCAATCGTAACGACGATCTGTTGGTATTAACAAATTACGCCCTCGACGTTACCGACATGTCAGAAGAATCATGGTTATGGTATGGGTTTGGACTATATCGCCAGGGCGATAATGCAGGCGCGCTCAAAGCATGGGAAAAGGCAGAAAAGATCAACCCAAATTTTTATGAAGATCAGGCACAAAAGGCAATCGCATTGATTCAATAAACATATTGCACGTCAACGCGAAATGATACTTATTGCGAAGCAAATTTTTCTCTTAATAGAATCCACCCAAAGTTAAGAAAGAAGCGGTTTTATTCCTCTAAAAAACTATATCCCCCAGGCCACGTCTTGATGAAGTTCTTTTCATTCGTCACTTCTTCCAGTTTTTTTCGCAGGCGATATATGACATTTTTCAAGAGGATCACATCCCCTTCAGTTCCCCACACAGTTTCAATAATATCTTCAGCCGGGAATGCATAACCAGGGCGGCTCATTAACAAATGCAAGAGACGAAATTCCAGATTAGTCAGTTTGAACTCAAGTTTATTGGAGCCAACTGCCGAACGATGCGATGGGTCAAGATGCAGACGACCTGTATGGCGCGGCTTCATCGGCTCGCTCCAACTGCGGCGTGACCATGCAATGATCTTGGCCAAAAAAATGGCGGGGCTAATCGGTTTGATGACACACTCGTCCACACCGTTTTGGTAGGACTCGAGGATCTCAGATTCGTTGTTCGATGGCAGGAAAAGCAAAATCGGACTGGCGCTCAATGATCGGAATTGACGACACAACTCAATGCGCTGTGCATGAGAAGCATTTACATCAATTACGATCAAATCGGGGATCTCTTCGAACGAGCGCTCCATGGCTCGCTGAACAGAGGATTCAAGAATGGCAACAAGCCCTTTATCACGAATAATATATCCCCAAATAGGTGCGGTCGCATCCTGGTCACAAACAATGAATACACGCGGGGTATTTTGAGAAGCAGAAGAAGTTTGGAGATTGTTCATAAGAGGATTTCGAGCTTGAAATGATTTCCTTTCAATCTTATGGCAGGTTCTAAAGCACATTATACACAGCGAAGTCGCAAAACGGTCTCAGATTCAAACCTGCATACTACCTATGGGGGATTAGAGAAATAATCAATCCATTTGTATACTATAAGCAATGTAACTAAAGAAGGCATTACAAAAAAACTATTCCCAACTGTAAAGTTGCCCGCATAAATGGAACAAGGACGTATCATGTGCAAAAGAGTTGTATTTAACGGCATCGAAATATCAACTTCAGAAAACGATGTTTCTGCAAAAAGTTTTTTTGATTTTACTGAAACGATCATCAGCCTTCTTGAATCGCACCTCGATGGATCAGACTCAAATTTTCATTTGAGCATCAATACTCAATTTTTTACCAACAAGACACCAAAACATAGCATCCAGCTTAATGGGTTAAAGAATCAAAGAACAAAAAGGAAAGTCGTTAAGATTTTCCAACGAACAGCCGGTATGTTAAACGGATATGCTTCGGGCACTGCGAGGGTTAGTCTCTTAGTTAATGATCGGTGACCTTCCACAGTTTTCTTTGCGGAAGCACCCAGGCAAAAGACGTAAAATAAACACTACATACATATTGGGGGAGTGTGATGTGAAAAAAAATTTCCGTTAATACTCAAAAGAGAATTGAAAAGTTCGTTTTATTTGACGCACACTATTACCTATGGTATTATGCCATCACAAATCAATAGCCCTAATACGGCGCTCTTATCCAGAGAGGCGGAGGGAACGGCCCTGCGATGCCTCGACAACCAGTCAGCGAAAGTTGAATATGGTGCCAAATCCGACAGAAAGAATTCTGGGAGATGAGAGGGTATAAGTATATGTATATGTTGCCCTTTCACGCTGAAAGGGCAATTTTATTTTCAAGGAGAAAAAAAAATGAGCAATACTTTTATGTCTTCACCCAGCCTGATGTTCACATCAGAATCGGTGACAGAAGGTCACCCCGATAAGATGTGCGATCAGATATCGGATGCAGTTTTGGATGCCTGCATCGAACAGGATCCAATGTCCCGCGTTGCTTGCGAGACTGCCATCAAGACAGGTTTCGTGGCTTTATTAGGCGAGATCACAACGAATGCTTATGTCAACTTCGATGGACTCGTTCGCAAAGTTGTTAATGAGATCGGTTACGACAGCAGTGATAAAGGCTTTGATGGAAATACCTGCGCAGTTCTTTCAGCCGTTGCCAGCCAGAGCGCGGATATTGCACTGGGCGTCGATCACGCTATGGAAGACAAAAGTGGTGAAATGAAAGATGTCGGCATCGAGCATGTCGGCGCTGGTGACCAGGGCATGATGTTCGGCTTTGCGTGCAACGAAACGGCGACTCTGATGCCCATGCCAATTTACATGGCGCATAAATTGTCCCGCCGCCTGAGCGAACTCCGCAAAGACGGTACACTCCCCTGGCTTCGCCCCGATGGTAAGAGTCAGGTGACTGTGGAATATTCACAAGGCAAGCCCAAGCGCATTGACACTGTTCTTATTTCCACGCAGCACTCGCCTGACATCTCACAATCCGAGATCATGGAACTCGTCAGCGAACATATCATTTACCCAACTTTGCCTGAGGGCCTGGTTGATAAAAACCTGAAAGTTTTTGTGAATCCCACCGGACGTTTCGTCATCGGCGGACCTATGGGCGATGCCGGCGTGACCGGTCGTAAGATCATCGTGGATACATACGGTGGTATGGGTCGTCATGGCGGCGGCGCATTCTCCGGGAAAGACCCCACGAAGGTGGATCGCTCCGCTGCCTATGCCGCGCGCAATGTTGCAAAGAACATTGTCGCCGCTGGTATCGCGGACCGCGTGGAAGTACAGGTGGCTTATGCCATCGGTGTGGCCCACCCGCTGTCAGTGAATGTCGAAACGTTCGGTACAGCAAAAATTTCAGATGACAAAATTTCCGCGCTCGTCAGCGAGTACTTCGACCTGCGCCCAGGCGCGATCATCCGTGACCTGGACTTGCGCCGCCCCATCTATCGCAAGACGGCCGCTTATGGTCACTTCGGCCGCGATGATATTGAATTCCCCTGGGAAAAGACAGACAAAGCTGCCGCTCTCAAGAAAGCCGCAGGATTGTAGATCAAAGATAACAAAAAAGAGTCTCCTCACGGAGATTCTTTTTTGTTTACAATGAAGCCGAAACTACTTATACTCGCGCGTGTTGTGTTTCAAATAACCCATCTCAGTTTGCGGAGGAAAAATGTCAACAGATAAACCGCTTGTGAACGATAGAAAAGAGATCTTTGGCTGGTCAATGTATGACTGGGCCAACTCGGCCTTTAGCACAACGGTCGGAACCGTATTCCTTGGACCTTATGTCGCATCTCTGGCGCGCACCGCGGCCGAAGCGGCTGGGACTGCAACCGTTCCATTTTTTGGAATTCCTGTGGCCCCGGATTCATTCCTCCCGTACTGCATTTCATTTTCCGTAGGGATGCAGGTTTTGTTCCTCCCCATCTTAGGAGCGATTGCTGACTACTCCCACCTGCGAAAACGCATGATGCAGACCTTCGCCACCATCGGCGCACTGGCAACCATCTTGATGTTCCTCGTCACCGACGGATTATGGTGGCTGGGTGGCGTGCTCTTCATAATAGCAAACTTGGCTTTCGGGGCTGCAATGGTTTTCTACAATTCCTACCTGCCCGATATTGCCAGTGAAGATGAACGAGACCGTGTCTCTTCTTATGGTTGGGCAATGGGGTACATGGGCGGCGGCATTTTACTCGCCCTCAACCTGGCGTTCTACACATTCAGCGAGGACTTGGGCGTGCCCGGCGATTTGGCTGTCCGCATCAACCTTGCTTCTGCCGGTGTCTGGTGGCTCGGATTCTCCTTCCTCACTTGGAATCGACTACGCCCGCGTCACGCGGCGCGTCAACTCCCCGCCAACGAAACATATGTCAGCATTGGTTTCAAACAACTCCGCAAGACCTTTAGCGAAGTAAAGCATTTCCCTGAAACACTGAAATTCCTGCTGGCATACTTCTTATACAATGACGGCATCCAGACTGTGATCGCGGTCGCTTCGACATTCGCCGCCGCGCCTCTGATCCAGGGTGGGCTGGAACTTGAACAACAGACATTGATCGCCGTTATTTTGATGATCCAATTTGTAGCCTTCTTTGGTGCCTTGTTCTGGGGCAAACTGGCAGGTTGGATCGGAGCGAAGCAATCGGTGGTTGTCAGCTTGGTTATTTGGTCGGCTGTGGTGATCTACGCGTACGGCGGATTAAAAGGCGAAAGTGCAACGGCGCAATTTTTTGTGCTTGGCATTTTCATCGCCCTCGTTATGGGCGGATCGCAGGCCATCAGCCGCAGCCTTTTCGCCCAAATGGTTCCAAATGGCAAAGAGGCCGAATTCTTCTCCTTCTATGAGATCAGCGAACGCGGCACTTCATGGATCGGACCGTTGGTATTCGGACTTGCGAATCAAATATTTGGCAATCTGCGTTATGCCATCCTTTCATTGATCTTCTTCTTCATCGCCGGATTGATCCTGCTTCCCTTTGTGAATGTAGGCAAGGCTATTACCGATGCGAAGAAGTATGATGGGAATCAGTGAGAAGTGATAAGTGATCAGTAAAAAATATCAGTGATAAGTAAAAGTGACTCGGAGAACATTTGCCGAGTCACTTTTTGTTTAATGTTTGTGTTTCTTTTTGAAGACGAGCAATGGCGGCATTTTGAATTTCGGCGCGAGGTCACTGGACCAGGGCGCGGGTGGTGCCATGACCAGGGTACAAAGCACCAGCAAGACCCGGTCATAATTCACACGCCAGCCGGCAAAATCCTTCCATGCCTGTTCGCGGTCAGGTTTGATTGGGACTCCTGCATCAGACAACTTGCTTAGCAGATCGTCAAACTCCTCCCGTTTAATGCTGATCGGCGTTTCGGGGTAATGCGGGTTATCGGGATGAGGTATGTCGAAGTAGTCAGTGATGGAATGCAAGGCCAGAAACCCGGCGCGGATGCATAATGCCGCAGACATCTCATTGGGAATATCTATTGAAGAAAGCGTGATCGAAGCTGTATCGAGAACCGCGCCTGCGGCGATGATCCATGAATTATCTGGTTTCGGCGAGCGGAAGAAAACCAGCGCGGGCAAAGTGGTATGACTCTCCTCCACATCGGCGAACCAAACCTCCCAGGTCTTCCAGTATTCGCCAAGTTTATCCAGTCCATGAATTCGATGGAAGCGCGACAGCATATCAAATGGATTCGGCGGATTGCCTGCGCGCACTTCGAGCATGTTTACCGCCTGCTCCCGCCGTGAAAAAGCGGCATACATCGTTGGCAGATAAGCCATGAGCAATGCCACCAGAATAAGCCCGATCAATGCTTCAGAAAAAACAAGAATATTCACAAATAGATTTTCAGAAGAGGCAAAACCAAGTGTGAGTAAAGATGACCCGCTGAAGCGAAAATCTACAAAGGCATCTCCCACGCCCAGCGACCAATACATCATGGCATATCCGAACATGATTAACACATACCAGGCCGGGACAAGCATGATCAAACTGACCGGTGAATAATATGCCATGATGGCGTCACGCTGCTCATATGTGCGTGTAAAACGCAGGAAGAATTCAAACATGCGCCGCATCGAACCAAAGATGACCCGGTTTAATTGACTGCGAGCGGCGCGCGGCAGAACAAAAGTTGACAACGCCGAGAAGATCGTCATGATAACAAGAGCAAGTCCAATAATGAACACTAGTATATGCACAGGAATATCCATAAAATAAAAAAAGAATGACTATCTAAAACACCGCCCGTTTTTCAACAGGCGGTGTTCCTTACTGAAGGTATTGGGCAAATGTATCTCTAAGGTCGCCATCCGAGACAAAACCGACAAATTTTTTCAAAACATTTCCGTCAGCATCCAACAAGTAAAGTTCAGGCTGATAGGCAAAGCCAAGTACTCGCTGGAATTCAAAAGTATTGGGGTCGTCCGCATCAAGAAATGAAAACTTGACCTTGCCGTAATACTCCGCTTCAAGCCCATGAACCATGAGCGCCATTGCGCGGCAGGTACTTCAGGTAAAGCGGAAAAATTCCACCAGTTGTAATTGTCCCGACGCCAGGCTGACCGTGGTTGGATCGGTGGCCTCAAGATCGGGACCGCGCGAAGTAGCCACGGCAATAACTGTCGGCGGTTCATCCGTGACTTGGGGCTGGGTGGCAATTTCAGGAAGTTGAGTGACCGTTGTTGGAGCCAGTGTGGGAAGCTGAGTCGCTTGCGGGGCGCAGGATGCCAATAAAACAGCGACCAAGCCAATCGTTAAGAAAACGAAGCGAGGTTTCATGTCATCTCCTTGTTACAGACGAGACAGGGTCAATTGAAAATATCTTACTCCTGCGCTATACTCGCACTGGAAGGTCCATCCTTCTAAAATTTACATCAACCACTCGCACACTCGCAGCTATTTGACTTTCAAACTAGATCCGGAGGCTTAACTATGTCAAACTTCAAACTCACTTACGCAACCATGTTCAACCCGCCCGAAGAACTTCACACGGGTTTCGACAAGGCTGTGGAAAAACTCAAGAAAAATATGGGAAAAGAATATGGCATGTTGATCAACGGCAAGGAAGTTTTAGCCGATGAAAAATTCAATGACCATTCTCCCGTCAACACAGACTGGGTGTTGGCGAAGATGCAAAAAGGTAACGCCAAACACGCACAGGAGGCTTTATCCGCCGCGCGCAAGGCCTTCCCCATGTGGAGTCACACTCCCTGGCAGAAGCGCGTGGAACTGCTCCGCAAGGCCGCGTCTCTTATTGAAGAGCGCATCTTTGACCTGGGCGCGGCCATGGCGTTGGAAGTCGGCAAGAACCGCATGGAGTCTTTGGGCGATGTGCAGGAGACAGCCGACCTTATTTATTATTCCTGCTATCAAATGGAAAAGAACAACGGCTATGTTGTTGAGATGGGCAAGGACCCGCTCGTCGGCTACGATGCAACGAATGTCTCCGTGCTTCGTCCTTACGGCGTATGGCTCGTTGTTTCTCCGTTCAACTTCCCGCATGCGCTCACCGGCGGACCTTCAGGAGCGGCTCTCGTGGCTGGCAACACCCTCGTGATCAAACCAGCTACCGACACAGCCTGGATCGTCCGCCTGCTGGTGGATTGCTTCCGCGATGCAGGCATCCCCGATGGCGTGGTGAATTTTGTGACTGGTCCCGGCTCCACATTGGGACAGGCGCTTGTGGATAGTTCTGAAGTAGATGGCTTGACATTCACCGGTTCATTCGATGTGGGCATGAAAATGTTCCAGGATTTCGGCAAACGCAATTATGTGCGCCCCACCATTTTGGAACTTGGCGGAAAGAATCCTGTTGTTGTTTCAAAGAACGCGGACTTGGAACGCGCCGCCATCGGGATCATCCGCTCGGCCTTTGGCCTGCAGGGACAGAAATGCTCGGCCGCTTCACGCGTGATCGTAGAGGATTCTGTCTACGATGAATTGGTCAGCCGTTTGAAAGACGCCGCTGAAAAATTAGTCATCGGCGACCCAACAGAGCGCACCACCTATAACGGACCTGTTATCAATAAATCATCCTACAATGATTTCAAGAACTTCTGCGAAGAGATCAATCAAGGCGGCGGCAAATTCCTTGTCGGCGGCAATGTCAAGACAGGCGGCATGTTCGATAAAGGCTACTTCTGCGAAAGCACCTTCGTGGTTGACCTACCCTTCTCCCATCGCTTGTGGAAGCATGAAATGTTCCTGCCCATCACCACCATTGGCAAAGTGAAGAGCATGGACGAAGCCATGAAGATCGCCAATGATGTCAACTATGGACTCACCGCCGGCTTCTATGGCTCTCCCGCAGAAACCGACTGGTTCTTCGATCACATCGAAGCAGGCGTAACCTATGCGAACCGTCCGCAAGGCGCAACCACAGGCGCGTGGCCTGGCTTCCAACCCTTCGGCGGATGGAAAGGTTCCGGCTCCAGCGGCAAGAATGCAGGCGGACATTATTATCTGCCACTATACATGCACGAACAGATTCGCACACTCGTAAAGTAGCAACAACAGCCCCTTCCTTGTCTGAGGAAGGGGCTAATTTTATTTTTATAGAGGATATTCTATGCCTTGGAATCCAGAGCAATATCATAAATTTCAGTCCCAGCGGTCCGCGCCTTTTTATGATCTATTAAAATTGGTGGAAGTTCGCCCCGATCTCAAAGTCATTGACCTGGGCTGCGGCACAGGTGAATTGACTCGCGTTCTTGCAGACACTCTTCCAAACAGTGATGTGACTGGTTTGGATTCATCCCCGCAGATGCTGGAAAAAGCAGCCGCTCATCAAGGTAAAAATTTAAATTTCAAACTAGGCAATCAAGCCGCGCTGACAGGGTCTTGGGATTTAATATTCAGCAACGCCGCGTTGCAATGGAGCGAAGATCACGAGGCGTTACTTCAACATTTATTTTCAAAATTAAATTCGGGCGGACAGCTCTGCGTGCAAGTCCCTTCAAACCACAACCACATATCCCATTTGCTGATCCGCGAAACGGCGAAGGAAGAACCGTATTACTCGATCCTGAAAGGCTACGAACGCATCGCGCCAGTTTTATCCATTGATGAATATACAAGGATATTATTTGAACAAGGCGCCGAAGACATTATCGTCTTTGAAAAGGTATATCCCCATATTCTGGAAAACTCAGACGCGATCATTGAATGGATATCGGGCACGGCACTTGTGCCGTATTTTGAAAGACTTGGCGAACATAAAAACGATTTCCTTGAAGTTCTAAGCACGAAAATGAAAAAAGCATTGCCCGAAAGTCCGATCCTTTATCCATTCCGCCGCACGTTGTTCTCGGCAAAAAAGTCCGCATAAATCCTGCGGTAAAATAAACCCATGCACAGCGACGAACCTTTCAGCGTTCGAGTGGGAACATTCTTTATGGTGATCGGAGTAGGGGTATTAATCATCTTTGTTGCATCCGACCTCGCCGACAAAGTGGATTTTGATTACTTCTTTTTAGCCCTCTTATTGCTGGGAGTCGGCTGGAACTTTCGGCGTAAGAAGGCGCCCCCGCCATCAGCAGGTCGTTTTTCTTATATCAACAGAACGCGCGATAATTACAGAAAGCAACAAGCAGATAAATTAAAAGCAAAACAGGATGCAAAGAAAAAATAACATGTCAAAACTTATCTCACTCAAAAAAGCCATTGCAGAATTTGTGAACGACGGCGATATTCTCTACGCCGCAGGGTTCACACATCTCATTCCGTTCGCAGCGGGACATGAGATCATCCGTCAGGGCATAAAGAATCTCACCCTGGCCCGTGCCACCCCAGATTTGATCTACGATCAAATGGTCGCGGCGGGATGCGCCAAGAAAGTCATCTTCTCTTACATGGGGAATCCTGGTGTGGGGTCATTACGAATTGTCCGCACTGCCATTGAGAAGGGACAGATCGAATGGGAGGAATATTCTCATTTCGGCATGATCACACGGTTGCAGGCAGGTGCTTCGGGTCTGCCATTTTTGCCGATGAATCAAACCGGCGCAACCGACCTCGAAAAAGCAAACCCGAACATCAAACGCATCCCTGATCCATACGGCGGAAAGGATGTGATCGTTGTGCCTGCGCTGAATCCGGATGTGGCCATTGTCCATGTGCAGCGCGCAGACAAGAACGGCAATGCTCACTTATGGGGCATTATCGGCGAACAAAAGGAAGCCGCATTTGCGGCCAAAAAAGTCATCCTCACCGCCGAAGAGATCGTGGACGAATCAGTTATCAGGTCAGACCCGAACCGAACCATGATCCCCGCCAACATCGTGGATGCAGTCTGTCACGTGCCATTTGCCAGTCACCCATCATATTCGCAGGGGTATTATGACCGCGACAACGAGTTCTATCTTGCATGGGACAAGATCAGTGAATCACAAGAGTCGGTCAAGGCGTATCTTGATGAATGGGTCTATGGCGTAAAAGACAGAAACCAATATTGGGAAAAACTCGATGCAGAGACTCGCAAGCGTTTGAAGGTCAAGGCGCAATACAGCGAGAAGATCAATTACGGGAAATATTAATAATTTTGTTCACTGGTCGTCTGGTCTGCTGGTGGACTAGTTGACTAGCGAACTAAAAGACAAACTATGGATATTCCACAATTTGATTACGGCGGTGACGGCGCTCCCTTACATTTTCTTCATGCCAATGGGTATCCGCCGGAATGCTATAAACCATTACTCGAACTTTTACACACCCAGTTTCACGTTTTCGGAATGAAGCTCCGCCCGCTTTGGGATGACGCAAAGATCGAAGACGTTAAGAACTGGCTCCCTTTTTCTGATGACTTGCTACGCCTCCTCACTACAGGCGGGCTTGCTCCGGCAATTGGAGTGGGTCATTCCATCGGAGGCATTGTCACTTTGCGGGCCGCCCTGCGCGACCCAGGTAAATTTAGTGCATTGGTTTTACTTGACCCAGTGCTGTTCATGCCATCCCGTTTGATCGCATGGAACATCGCCCGCGTCACCGGGCTGGGACAAAAAATGCACCCGTTGATCGCCGGTGCAAAAAAACGGCGTAGAACATTCGACAACCTCGAAATCATCTTTCGCGGATACCGCTCCCGTAACATCTTTAGATTCATGAGCGATGAAAATCTGCGAATATACATAGAAGGCATCACGAAACAAAAAACGGACGGCGGCTATGAGTTGGTGTACTCACCCGAATGGGAATCCCACATCTACCTGACCGGACTGCAGGACTTTGACATTTGGCGTGAGTTGCCCAAATTGCAAGTCCCCACGCTCATCATCCAAGGCGCTGAGACGGACACCTTCCTGCCGAACGCCGCAAATCTTGTTAAGCAGAAACAACCTAAAGTTAAGATCGAAACGCTGGATAAGTCCACACACATCCTGCCGCTTGAACATCCACAGGAAGTATTTGAAATCATGAAAAAGTTTTTGAAGGAGATCGTATGACCGAACTAACCTATTCCTCCGCCGAGTTAATGATCGTCAATTCCGCACGCCTATTGAAAGATGGCGACGTTGTTTTCGTCGGCGTGGGTCAGCCAAACCTTGCATGTAACTTAGCCAAACGCACTCACGCTCCCAATTTGGTGATGATTTACGAAGCCGGTGTGATCGGCGCGGAACCTGAACGACTCCCGCTTTCCATCGGTGACCCGACCCTCGTGAGCGGCTCGCTCTCTGTGGTGAGCATGTACGATATTTTTGCAAATTACCTGCAGCGCGGTAACGTGGACGTGGGCTTCCTCGGCGGCGCACAAATTGACCGTTATGGAAACATCAACGCCACCATCGTCGGCACAGACTATGTCCATCCCAAAGTACGCCTGCCCGGTTCCGGCGGCGCGCAGGAAATCGCCGCATGGGCCAACCGCTGTTACATCATGACCCCTCACCAGAAGCGCCGCTTCCCAGAAAAATGTGACTTCCGCACGTCGGCCGGTTACCTCGATGGCGCAGGCGCGCGTGAAGAAATTGGGCTACGCGGAAAAGGTCCCATCGGCGTGGTGACAGACATTGGAATGCTCGAACCAGACGAAAACGGCGAGATGATCCTGACCGCATTGCATCCCGGTAAAACAATCGAAGCCGCCAAAGCCAACACAGGCTGGGACTTGAAAGTTGCCTCACAAGTGCGGGTGACCGAACCCGTCACGAAGAAGGAATTAAAAATCCTTCGCAAAGAATTGGACCCAACGGGTATCTATCTCAAAGGCGCGGGGTAATCCCCCCAACATCCCCTTTACGAGAAGCGTTCATCAGGGTATACCAACCCTGATGAACGCTTCTCCGATTCGACACATTCTCTTCGACCTTGGCGGCACGCTCATGCACTCATGTGGGGATTGGGCGCCAGTCCATGCCCGTGCAGATCAATTGCTTACAGATAAACTGCGGGAATATGAAATTCATTTGGACGACTATATCTTCCGCGCACGACTGCACGAATATTATGAACAACGCGAGCAAACACTTCAAGAGACCACTTATCACTTCGTTTTACGTCAAATGCTCAGTGAAATAGGATACGCAGAAGTGTCTGAATCAATTCTCCGACTGGCATTGGATGCGATGTATTCAGTCACCCAAACCAACTGGAAACTTGAAGAAGATGCATTGTCAGTCATAAATGATCTCAAATCGCAAAATTATCAACTGGGAATATTTTCGAACGCAGGCGATGACAAGGATGTACAGGAACTCGTCGAAAGTTTTGGCATCCGCCCGGCTTTTGATTTCGTGCTGACCTCGGCTGCATGTTATTACCGTAAGCCGCATCAGCGCGCGTTTGAGATCGCCCTCGCGCAATGGAGCATCGAACCCGAAAAAGCCGCAATGGTTGGGGATAGTTTAACAGCGGATATTTTAGGCGCTGGGCAATTGAACATGCACACCTTTTGGATCACACGCCGCGCTAAATTTGATCCGGATGAAAAAAACCGCATCAATCCGGACTTTAGCCTGCCCGGCCTCAATGAGCTTTTACCCGCCCTCGAAAGCCTCAACTTCACGCAAAATAAGTAGCGCGACATTTATGTCGCTTGGCAATACGGGGCGACATAAAGGCGCGCTACGAATATGATTGAGCAGGGGCATCTTTTCTTAAGAACAAAAGAAAGCCCAGCAGCCGTAATCCTGCACTCACCCATAATGCTCCGCCGAGTCCAATAATGTCCGCGAGCCATGCGCCCACCAAAGGTGCGACGATGGCAGACAAATACTGCATAGATTGCGCCAGCGAAACAAAGGTCGCGCCATATTCCGGCGGGACGGTCTTCATCAGCTCATCAAAAAAGACAAGGTCAAGCCCCGCTTGAAATAATCCTGCAATACCGGCATATAGGATGATCAGCGGAACATGCGGAGTGGCGGCCGTCAGCGCGGGATAGAAGATCATGCCAAAGGTGGTGGCAAGCAGAACAAAACGTCCACCATATTTGCGGGACGCCCATGGCCAAATGAAATAACCCGCCAGCATCACAATGGTCATAGACATAGTGATGGCACCGATCTGCGAGTCAGTCGCTTTTACTTCGCGCACCAGGAAAAGCGGCATGATGGGCGTGCCTAAAGTGATGGCGGAATAGTAAACGAATTTCTTCAAGGCGAAAGATGTGAATGCAGGCGCACTTCTAATTAAAGAGAAATAATTCCGGGCTGAGTCCCATGCCGATGAGGCTGGAGCAAGCGCAGGCGGAGTCTGATGCGGAAGTTTTATCTGATTCGAAAAATAATAGCTGATCAACCCGCCGATGGATAACCCAAAGAACATCATCTCATAATTACGCGGGAAAGGAACGAGGTCAATCACGCGCGTGACGAGAAAAGTCATCACCACGCTGGTCAGCCCAAATATCGCCCAGCGCCGGCTGAGCAAGGCATACCGTCCTTCGGGGCCGGCGACCGCATTCATCACCACAGAGAAAGCCACCGCCAGCGCAGTTTGCGGCAGGGTGGCAAATGCCCAGATGGCAAGCGTGGCAATGATCGTATATTCCTTTGAAAGAAAAAAAGTGAACAAACCTGTCAGCGCGTAGCACGAGATGACAAGCAGGCGCGAAACGCTGTACCACGGCACGATGTTGCTTTGCCTTTGCAGAAAGCGCCCAACAATGATGGCAAGGACAAGCCCCGTAATGCCCGGCATGGACGTGAGCAAACCCACTTGAAAATTACTCGCACCGAGGCGGGTGAGAAATACCGGCAGAAATGGTGCGGCCACATTTGAAATGCTGACCCCTACCGCATCAATTTGAACATAGCGAAAATTACGTTTTTGAGTCTCTTGTTGCTCTGGAATATTTATCATAAGGTTGTCCCGCAAGGGAGGATTATAATCTGGAGTACACATTCATAAATTTATCAAAAGGAGAATCCCATGACCACAAGTTCGGCAGAAATACTTGTACACGCTCCAGTGAAATTAGCCTACCGCGCTTTTACCAATGCCACCTCTCTTCGCGAATGGCTTTGTGATGTCGCCACCGTTGACCCTCATCTGCGCGGCCGCATGTATCTTTGGTGGGTCGGGGATTTTTATTCAAGCGGACATTATCTTGAATTGGATGAAAATAAGAAAATCAAATTTCGATGGTATTCGAACATCGATCCCGCCCCGACCGAGGTGACTGTCACGGTTACCGAAAAAGATGGGGCTACACTGGTAAAGCTGGATCACGAAGTCCCCGATGATCCACAATGGGCGGGGAAAGTGGAAAGTTTCCGCGAGAACTGGGTGGAAAGTTTGGAGAATCTAAAGTCTGTGCTCGAAACAGGCATTGACTTGCGAATTGCGAACCGCCCCATGCTGGGAATTATCCCCGGTGATTTTACAGAAGAGCAGGCATTGGCTTCAGGCGTCCCAATTCGGGATGGGATGCGCCTTGATGGCGTAGTGGATGGCATGGGCG
Organism: Chloroflexota bacterium; assembly: GCA_016219545.1. Taxonomy (GTDB): domain Bacteria; phylum Chloroflexota; class Anaerolineae; order Anaerolineales; family Villigracilaceae; genus Villigracilis. Next base: position 116,521 of record JACRMH010000025.1, read on the forward strand.
CGCAAAAGGTCGGTTTGCAAAAAGAGGATGTTATCGTTGGGATGGCAGGGCATCCGATCACAAAAGATTTCAACACCCTGCCGGTTGCGATAGCCGGAAAAAAGGGCGGGGACAAGATCGAAGTCGTTTTTTATCGCGGCCCTGAAAAGAAAACCGTCACCATGGAGCTGAGCAAACGTCCCATGCCTGATGTGCCTTTCAACAATGCCGAGCTTGTAAAAAAGGCGCGTGAACTTTACAACGCAGGGCTGGCCGAAATAGAGAAATGTTTTGAAGGGTTCAGTGATATGCAGGCCATGATGCGTCCCATTGAAAAGGAGTGGAGCGCCCTGGAGATCGTTGCCCACTTAATTCACGGGGAAAGATTCAACCAGATATTCCTCACTGGTTTGGTGGATGGCTACGAACCGGTTACTGATGGATTTGGAAGTAATGTCACAGCACAGGTGCAGGCCACAGTGCAGGCGAACCCGTCCATTGCACTGATGCTGAGCGAACTGCGCCGCGCTGTGGAAGAGACTCTGGCTTTTGTATCATTCCTGCCGGATGATTTTCTTGCGAACAAAGGAAGTTATTACCGGTTTGGATCAGCATTGCTCCAACCGAATATTCATCTCATGGCTCATGCACAGCAGATCAGAGATGCGCTTTCTATGGCTGGTAAATAATTATTTCCTTTTGTGTCTTGTCGTTCTGAGTGTTAGCGACACTCAGGGAATCACAATTTGGTGTATGGGGTAAGCAAGTTCACATTTATAAACATCCCGAAGGCTTCTATACCTTCGGGATGTTTTTTCTTTATAAAGGCAGAACACATTCGGGGCGGTCATTTCCCGGAGCATTAACCATTGTCGAAACGGGGTAGGCAGACATTTTGTCAGCGGGGAAAGGCTTGATAAGTGGAAGCAGGTTATCGGGAGTCTGAGGCGCGGCATCCAGCCAGCGAGAATAGTCTGCGCGGTCCAAAATCACGGGCATGCGGTTATGCAGAGTCGACATCAATTCATTAGGGGTAGTTGTGATAATAGTGCAGGTACGAAGCGTGCCGCCATCGGGGGAATGCCATTCATCCCACAGACCCGCAAAAGCAAATGGCTTGCGGTCTTTCATGTGAATAAAATAAGGTGTTTTTGTTTTCGCGCCTTCCTGTGATTTCCATTCGTAAAAACCATCGGTGAGGATAAGGCAGCGCTTGTATTTGAAGCCGCCGCGAAATGACGGTTTTTCCACGATGGTTTCTCCACGTGCATTGATGAGTTTATTGGCAATGGTCGGGTCTTTTGCCCATGATGGGATCAATCCCCATAAAAAAAAATCTGCGGTATTTTTTTCATCGTTCGGGATCGCAAGCACGGGCTGCGTGGGTGCGATGTTAAAACGCGGCGCAAATTTGTCGGGGAAAACATAATCGTCAAAGGCGTCTTTTAATTCAGCAGGGTCAACAGTAAGGGTAAATCGTCCGCACATAATAAACTCCTTTTTAATCAGGCTAATCTAAAGTGAAATAAAACACGGAGCCCTGGGCAGGTTGAGACTCTACCCAAATGCGTCCGCCATGAACTTCGATAATCCGCTTTACAAGGGTCAAACCAATCCCCGTCCCCTCAGTGTTCGAACTTAGTTTATTGAACAACCCGAAAATTCGTTCGTGAAACTCCGGTGCAATCCCTATGCCGTTATCCTGCACATAAAAAATTCTTTCACCCTGCGCACTCACCTTGGAGCCGATCGTTATGACAGGCGCAGACTGGCGAGACATGAATTTTGCGGCATTGTCCACGAGATTTTGGATCACCTCGACGAGACGGGTATGGTCACCGTTGACGAAAACTCCCTGGACATCTATCAACTCAATTTTCACATTGCGCAATTTAATCTGCCCGCGTACAAGGTCGAGGGCTTCGTTGACAATATCAGCAAATAAAACTTCAGTCGGCGGGTTCATGATACGGCCAATGCGCGAAAGCTCGAGCAAATCTTTTAGAAGATTCTGCATCCGATTCACTGCCTGCTGAATACGGAGAACATCCTGGCCGAGTCTTTCAAAATCCCCTTTACGCGCATCTTTTTCAAGGTAAGCTAAAAAGCCGACAATGGTCACAAGCGGAGATTTAAGGTCGTGAGATACTGTATAGGTGAATTGTTCAAGCTCCGCGTTTTTAGCCTCCAATTCAGCAATGAGCGTTTCCTTTTCAATCTCAGCTTTTTTTCTTTCAGTGATCTCGCGGGCAATGCCTGTAGTGCCGATCACTTCGCCTTTTGAATCCATAATGGGTGTTTTTATGGTCTCAGTCCAGTATTCCCTGCCCAGACTGTCAACCTGAAATTCCTCAATTTGAATACGCTGCCTGGTCCGCATGACATCAAGATCATTGGCATGATACATGTCTGCATAATCCTTCCGCCATATCTCCCAATCATTTCTGCCGATAATATCCTCAATCCTTTTTCCGGCCGTTTTTATGAATTGCTCATTCACCTCGATATAACGTCCCTCCTTATCCTTCAGCCATGCCGTATCCGGAATGCTGTTCAGAATAGCGGACTGTTGCAGGAGAGTCTCCTTAAGTTTTTCCTCCGCCAATTTTGCATGGGTCACATCCTCCACCGCACCGACAATACCTTTCAAACGATTTTCCTGTTCATCCCAAACCGGGTGTGCAAAGACCCGCTCCCAGCGGACTTCCCCATTTTTCGCGATGACTCGAAGTTCGGATTTGATATCCCTGTTGTGGCGGAGTTCTTCCATATCATGCAGGTCTTTATCCACATCGTCCGGGTGGAGATGTGCAAACCAGCCGCCTGTCGCTATATATTCATCAAAGGTATAACCTGTTAACGCCTCAAACGCTCCCGCCACCCAGATCAACTTGACGCCGCCGTCTTTATTCACTTCAGAAGCGAAAGTGTAATCTGTTGTCACTCTGGAGATCAAACGGTATCTTTCTTCGCTGGCTGAAGCCCGCCCCAATGCACTTTGAACGGTCCGCCTTGATAGATATTGCAGAAGCATCCCCATTGGAAAAATAGCAAGACTCACGATCCATGTTGAAAGCGGGTCGCCGGTATGAGACGGGACGAATTTCCCATGATTCTCGGCATATACCATCAATCCACCTGAAACGAGCGAAAGAACTGTAACGCCAAATGTGATGCGCTCACTGGTCAGAATGCCTGCAATTACGATCACAAGCGGATATCCAAGTAAATATCCTTCACCCTGCACACCGGAACCGGTTAAAGAAGTAGCTGTAAAAAAAAGCCAGAATGCGCCGACTTGGATCAAAGAAGCCGCGTGCACAAATCCCCGATATAAAAGATAAAGCAAAAAGAAATTGATAGCCTCGCCCACCCCACCCTGGATCAATGCCCGCGATAAATCTTCGGGAGTTTCAAGCGCCACATACAAGACATAAGGTACAGGGACAAGGACCAATCCCCATAAGATTGCATGCAGCAAATGGGCCTGATGTGTTTTTACATCCTCATGAAATATTGGTGGGGTAAATATTTTTCTCAAGAAAGCATACATGCACACTCACTTTTTTATTTTTCTTACATCCCCATCACGCATGGTGACGCCAATCGAATCCAAATGTTCCAACATAGCCTGAATATACTTCCGCGTGGTCCCCAGCATATCGCGCACTTCACCGAGCGTCAGCGCTCCTTTCTTCTGCAACTCCGCGCGGATTTTTTCCACCATTCCATCATAATCTTTTTTACGGAAAAGTACATCCTGCGAAACAAGGATCAATTCACCCAGTTCGATCAGCGCATTAAGGATTTCTTCTCCCACTTCGGACTGACTTTCCTTGAAACTTGGCGTGGCATAAGGATTCAACTCAAACTTACGCATCAATTCTTTGACCTTGAGTTGGTCAGTCCCATTGAACTTGATCTCATGTTCAGGTTTTGCCAGACAAAAAGAGTGGTCAGTAATCAAGTGGTCAGTGACCAGTTTCTGGATGACAGTGTTATAAACGCGAGGCGATAATTTGAGTTTACTTTTTAATTCTTCGCGTGGAATGCCCCGTCTTAATGGATAAGCTTTGTGATAAGACTCTATAAGTTGAAAAACCTTGTTCTGCATTGCAATCCAATGCGGAAAGGAAATGGCGAGAGAATCATTTACCGCAGGCAGGTCCTCCAAAAGCAGAATTTGTCCGTTATTCAATAATTCCTGAAAAGCGGACTCTGCAACGGATGGTTCGAGTCTTGATTTGATAAAAACATCTTTCAACGGCGCGGCATTCAGAGACAATGCGGCCTCAAACAAAACGTCCGCTGGCGTGCCTTGCGTAAGGGATTCCAGAGATTTCAGCACGCCTTCGTCGAAACGTTTATGCCTGCCTTTGGGCTGGTGGTCTATGACAGCACCGCCGCCGAGAGTCTCGCTCGGTGATGGGCGTCGCAGGATATATCGGTCACCACGCACGGTCACAACGGGATCGCGCAATTCGAGTTGTATCCAGCCTTCTTCGCCGGGGTTGAGTTCTTCAGTTCCAAGCAATCGAAGCGTGGCAATTGTTTCACTTCCTCCCACAAAAAACTTTACTTCATCGCCATGTTTTACAGATGATGAAGCATCGTCCAACAATCGAAAGCGCGCATCTATTCTTCGAGTGGACTGATATTGATTTAGATGGACCACGACATTCCCGCGCTGGATCGATTCGACATCCACCCCTGAAATATTGACCGCCGTGCGCGAGCCAATGACGGCAGTCTCTTCTTTTTTCTTGTGTGTTTGCAATCCTCGTATTCTGCCTTTTGACCCACCCGGCAAAATCTCCACTTCATCGCCAACGGAGAGATGACCATCACTCAATGTACCCGTGACCACAGTGCCGAATCCGCTCATGCTGAAAACCCGGTCAATTGGCAGGCGCGGACGATTGAGATCGAGCCGCGCGGGTTTATTTTCCAGGAGTAATTGGAGATTGGTAATTAGTTCATTGAGTCCCGTTTTCGTTTTGGCAGAGACTCTAATAATAGGCGCATCACGCAGGACGGTGTCACTGACAGCACCACGAATGTCTTTTTCCAAAAGATCAAGCCAGGCTGAGCCCCCATCGGGGGTGATATCTGAGGCGAGATCTATTTTTGTCAGAACAATCAATCCAGCGGGGATCTGCAAAAGATCCAATATCGCCAGATGTTCCTTCGTTTGCGGCATGACGCCTTCATCCGCTGCGATGACAAGCAAGGCCGCGTCAATACCGCCGATGCCAGAAAGCATGTTGCCGATAAAGTCGCGGTGACCGGGCACATCCACAATACCGACCTCTTCACCGTTCGGAAGCGTGAGCCATCCGAAGCCGAGTTCGATGGTCATCTCACGCGCCTGCTCTTCTTTTAGGCGATCCGGGTGTGTGCCGGTCAGTGCCGCAATGAGCGTGGACTTGCCGTGATCTACATGACCAGCCGTGCCTATGACTCGCATGTTTTACTTCTTTGTTTTTTTGCCGTGCCCCATGATGCGTTGATAAGAAGTCATCCACTCATGGATGACGTTCATGAGTTCTTGTAATTCTTTTTCAGTTGCATCGGTGGTTTGGTGCATTTGGTCCTGCAAGACTTGCAAGGCATCATTCAATGGCGGAATACGGTCTGCGGTCTTGCTTGCTTCCTTGCGAATATCGCGCAAGGACTCTTCAGATGACAGGCTGTAGCCAGTCCAGCGTTTTTGATCGTCAGATTTGAAACTGACCCATTCCTGCCGCAAGCGGTCTTCCGCGAGCCTTTGCATTTCAGTCACTTCACTGATGCGGCGTTCGAGTTTTGTATTCAGTTCAACATAAGCTTCCTGCGCCTTTTTCGCGCCTCGCAAAGCTTCATTGAGATTTTGGATGTGCGTATCAATACTTGCCGCTTCTTTTTGGAAGGTTTCATATTTCTCGACCCACGCCTTCCAGGCGCGGTCACGATCCAACTGGACAATTGCCTGCTGTTCGAGGAAGGCGGTCTGCGCCTGTTTGCGTTCAAGTTCGGATGCAGTTAATTCTGTGAAGCGGGTTTCGACATTGCGTAGTCCATCAGCGGTGACAGTTGCTTTATCGCGATTCTCGTCTATGCGTTTACGCAGGGACGTGACTTCACCCTGAACATCGGCAATTTGTTTCAAGTCATTCTTGCGCGTCTCTTCGATGGCTTTCAAAGAGTGCATGGCGTCGTCCTTGGTCCGCACTGATTCATCCACGCGGAGTTTAAGGTCAGCGACATTGTTCAACACGCGCTGCATTTCATCGCCGCGTTCTTTGAGCTGCTTCTTGATCTCTGTCAGATTGGTGGTGGTTTTAAGTTGGGTAACGACCTTGCTGAGCTCGCTCAACTCGGTTTGAAATCGCTTTGTATTTTCGCGTTCTTTAAGCGTTTGCGCCTTTTCATTCGCTTCAATCATTTTGACAAAGTCGGCGCGCTGACGGGAAAGCATCTCCTCGAATTGATCGAGTCGCTTGGCTGTCGGTTTGATCTCATCCACTTGCTTGCCCAAAGTATTGATCTGTTTGGAAACCGCATTGACCGTCGTTTCAAAAGAAGCCAGGCGCGCATCCAGTTTTGTAAGCGTATCCTGGTTCTGGCGCTGTTGCTTATCCAGCCATTCGAGGCGCTTGATGATCTGTTCAAATTCCATGGTACTCTCCAAAAATTATTTCTTTTTTCCGCTCTGAGCGAAGAATCTCGAAGATGGAGACCTTTCACTTTCACTCAGAATGACACGAAAAATGATAAGTAAAATTATACCCTTCACTTTCGTAAATTGCGCTTAACCTAAATTGCGAGCGCGGGCACCTTGTAAATGAGTTTACCGGCCGAGATGAATGAACAAAGCCGGCAGGTTGACAATAAACGGTTGTAGGACTTGCGGAAACATCCCGAGGATAAAAAGCCCGATCACTCCCAGCCCGAGCATGGTCATTTGCAGCCAGGATTCGGTCAACTTCCAGGCAGTGTTCTCCCGCGCCATCACGAAAACAGCCAGAGTGCGTGTTGAAGCGGCCAGTAGCCCGAGCATTCCAATAAAGACCCAAAAGGAAGTCATCAAGGATTGCCCGGCGAGTTCCTGCCATAAAGCCAGCCGCGGCGGGAACCCCGCCAATAATGGGAAACCTGCCATGGAGAGCTGAGCCAGGATAATTGCCGTAACTGCCAGGGGATATTTGCGCGCCAATCCTTGAAGCTCATTGAATTGCAATGAATAAACCTCGCGTTTAATAATGGACAACGCCAAAGCCCAAACGGCTAATTCCAATCCACGCGGGATCAGCATGAGAAAAGTAACATTGACGATCTCGGTGGACCTCAACCCTATCGCGAGGACAAGCAGTCCTGTCTCAGCGATGGCGGCATAACCCATCATTCGTCCGATGTGCTTTTGCAGGGCCGCAAAAATGCCGCCGCTGGCCACCATGAAAATCCCTGCAAATTGGATCGCGCCCGAAAGCTGCGGGGAAGTCCGCAGCCAGGTATAGCGGTCTAAAAATCCAAGCCCAAAGATGATCGTGAAAGTAGGCAGGACCCAAAGCAGGAAGCCTGTCACATAGGGCGGAGCTTCCTCTGCCAGCATGGGAATCCAGTTATAAAGCGGAAAGACGCCGAGCAGGAATGCAAATCCCAAACCGAGCATGGTGCCGGCTTGAATGGTTATGTTTATGTCGCCGGGACTGGCTTCCACACCCGCAAGCATCCACCCTGAAAAAAGAATGAATGGCATGGCAAGAGTTTGGTAGATCAAAAAACGGATCACGCCCCGACCGGGTTTTTGATAGATTGGAACCAATAACGGGATCACCAGCATCGCGGCCATTTCAATCAGCAGCGCGGCGAAAAGGAAAGGCTGAACCGCTATTGAAGCAGTTAGCAGGGCGACGATCATCAACCCGAGTGAAACAAAACGATTGGCTGTTCCAGATGCTTCCGTGCCAAAGAACCATATTGCGGCAAGCCCGTAAATGATGGCAAGCAAGGGACCGTCTGCGGTGGAAAGAAAAAAACTCCGCCCAAAGAATTGAATGGACGGTGAAATCTTCAGGGAGATCGAGCCCAGCAAAAGAGCAGTGTCAATGGGGATGAATAATGCGATCAGTGCCAGGATAGTAACCACACTCCCGGCGATCAATGGAGAAATTCGTTCACGCAAAAAGAAGAGGAGCAAAACCCCAGTAATGAAAGGAACCGCAATCCAGAGAATCGGCGCATTCATCATTCACTCTCCGTCTCTGAAGGGGACGAACCCGCAAGCAATAAATATGAGCCGACAAGTCCCATACCTAAACTGACCACGGAGAGGAAACCCGCAACAAGCATCGAACTCTCAACCGCGGCATATAAAATTTCAAAGCCCGATAAAACAGTGAGCAGCGCAAGGATGACACGTAACAAGTCGGAAGTCACGCCAAGATGGACTACCCCCGCGCCTATCAATAATATTCCGCCTGCGATCACTGGCAATCCCATGCCGGGGATAATAGTCTCAATGCGTGTCGTTGCCCCGAAAGTAACCAGAGCAACAATGGACATCAGGATCAAGCGATACCATCCGCCATGAAGAAGGGAGAACTCTTCCGCATCATCGTCCGTTGTTGATATGCCCAGGCGCGTCATGCCCATGGTCGCAACCACCATCCAACCGGTGATCAATTTTGCTGAGCCCATTACAAATGGCAGGTGAAGCGTCACCAGCCAAAAGACCGCAGTATATTGCAATGCCAAGGCGCCAAGACTGATGCGCCAGTCACGGTTAATAATGAGCATGGTGGTAGCGGTTACAAAGATCAACCCAACTGCCACCCATGAAACGATTTCAGTCAACATTCTAATAAGACCCTTGCGTTAACAGTGATATAAAAATGACCAAAAAGAGGATCGTCCACATGATGCCGCCTTCCCCCTCCAATACATTGGTGATCGTATTGCCCACCCTCGCAATCGTCCGATACAGCGCCCAGAAACTATTATAAAAAATATTAATGCGGGAGGATGCCGGATTGACCCAATGCGCCCGGATCGGGTTGAAGATGCGAAAACGCGGTGTCGCCCACACCAGCCCAACGGTCAGGAGCGAAGCGATAACAGCCGGCAGCCATGCCCCGACCATAAGCGCCCCATCCCAACCGAAAAATCCCAACAAAAGCTGAGAAATGATCAGCAAAAGGATTCCGGCTGGATATACTGAGCGCGCCCAGCCAGGCTGTGATTCAAATGTGTCACGCCCCGATGGACGAAGTGCGTGGCGCACAAACCCGGCAACTATCAAAGCCTGTGCTGCGATCATCATCGGGAGAAAAAGTCCCGATTTGCCGAGCCACCCACTGGCTGTCAGCGAATATGGAAGAGCTGAAAGACTCCACACGCCAACAAGCAAAAGACGGTTCAACCAAACCTGTTGAACAGAAGCGAGGAAAAGCGCCCCGCCAACAAGAATTAACGCGCATCCCCAAGCCACTGCTCCCAATGGATTCCCACTCAGCGCAGAAGTGACTGAAAGAGCGCCCAAACCAATGATCCAATATGGACGACCGGTCAATTCATCGGGTGCACGCAGCCACATCCAACCGCCATAGAGGGCAGCCGCAACTGCAAACGCGGCCAGGAGTGGAGTGAAGGTGGTACTGCTATCGGCAGGAACATGGGCAAGCAGGATCAAACTCGAGACCGCTGAAATCAATCGGATCGATGTGCCAAATCCGCGCCGCAAATTTGACTCGGAAGAATACGGAAGGTGCAATGGAAGCACGCCCAGTCGCAGCCCCGCCGCGATAACAAGATAGATGCCCGCATTTGACGGGATGGATTGAAAATTAAATGAGCTTCCCTGAGCAATGCTGACAATATTCGCCCATAACAAAATACCGGTCCCCAAGGCACGTGTAAAAAAGGAAGTCACTACTTTGTCATTATTTGAAGCGCCATCCACCGACACTAACTGCAAGATCAATTCGGTCATGTCAAGTGCGGCCCATACCAGCAGCAAAGTCAACGGGTTATCCGCTGTAACAGCCATAAGCCCAAGTCCGCCAAGCGTAAGCGCCCCAACCCAATTATAAGAATTAGCAACAACCGGCCGCGCAACGGCTGTAAGCAACATCGTCAACGTAAGGGCGGCAACGCTTAATGCAAACGGCCACGAAATCCCGTCTGCGTGAAATAATATCGGACTCACGAACAATGAAAGCGGTTGCCATGCAGGTAGTTCAAGCGAAAAAGGCATTTGCGCCAGCCAAATGAACACACTGGTAAACGCCAACATTGCGCCACCCACCGCAACCAGCCATGAAAACCGCTCTGTGAGGCGGGTCAGGCGCAACGCCATTAATGCCAACGCGGTTACAAAAAAGAGCAGGCAGGAAATAAATATCAACATGGGAGACATAATTGTATCAGTTTTAAAGACCTCCTTTGCTTTTGGTACAATCAAGCCCATGACTTTTCGACAGAGCCAATCCAATGGAATTAGGATTATCTTATGGCTATTGATCATTTTACTGGCCTCAGCTTGCGCTTCTTCCCCTCCGCCGACGCCTGCTCCTGTTACGACGAAGATACCGACCGTTCAGGTTTCTATTACAACGCTGACGCCTTTCCAGCCCGGCACCGAAGCAACCATTGACCCTTACGCTGCAACCCAAATTCCGCCAAGCGGCGCGACATATACACCCTACCCATCACACTACATTCCGCCAGAAATTCTATCTCCCCCCGTAGACTTCCTTCCTTCGGCAGAGATCAGCCAGTTACCCATTTACAACCCACTGACTGGATTGCCCATTACTGATACATCAACGTTTCAGCACAGGCCCTTTGCCATAAAAATTGCGAATTCACCGTCTTATGTCCGCCCGCAATCCGGTTTGACCCTGGCGGATGTGGTTTACGAATATTATATTGAATGGGGTGAAACGCGTTTTATAGGAATATTTTATTCAAACAATCCCAAAATGATAGGTCCTGTACGTTCAGGCCGTTTTTTTGACGAACATATCATGCGGATGTATCACGCATTTCTAGTATTCAAATCCGCCGACAAGCGCGTATTATCCTATTTGCAAGGCAGCGACCTTAAAGACTTTCTGGTTGTCGTGGGGTTTGGCGGCTGTTCACCGTATTTCACCGGCCCCTATCTTCGAGACGCATATAACAACCAATTTTTCGATTCCACAAAATGGGAAGATTGCGCCATCGAAAAGGGAGTGGATAATTCCCCACAAACCATAAACAGCAGTTTCTTCTCGGAAATTGCACCTGAAAGCGCTTCAACTGCATCGCGAATCTATTCCTCCTATTCAGTGTATAGCTACAATTATTGGGAGTATGACCCAACCACCTATAAATATTTCCGCTACCAGGATGCAAATGACATGGTAAACGGAAAGCCTGAAGCATACAAACCTCTTACTGACGCACAAACCAAGCTTCCCGTGACCGCAGAAAATGTCGTTGTGCTTTTTGTTCCGCATATCTATGAAAATTCATATAATGTGGCAGATCAAGTTTTCAATATTGACCTATTAGATTACGGAGATGCCTACGTATTCCGTGATGGGTTGGCGATCCCTGCCATCTGGCATCGCATGTATGAAGACCAGCCTTTGTTGCTAACTGAGCTAAACGGCGAACCGATCTTTTTACGCCCGGGACACACTTTTTACCAGGTCATGGGCGTGAATTCCACATTCACTCAGGAAGGAACAGATTGGCGTTTTGTTTTCAAAACCCCATAATTGTAGGGGCGTAGCAATGCTACACCCCTACTACGTGTTAAAATAAAGCAAACGATCTCCCGGAGTCCTTATGACCTTTGATCCCGTTTTCCTCAGCAGTCTCACGCTCATATTGACCGCATTCGGCGGCGCGTTCATTGCCGCCTTGTGGATCAGTGTTGTGATCTGGACGTATCGTGACATCCGCTCACGCGCACGCGACCCATTAGTGCAGGCTCTGGCCGCTCTGTTGGTGGCTGTATTAAACCTGCCGGGTGTGATTGTTTATCTCATCCTGCGTCCACAGCGAACCCTTGAAGAGGAATATCAACGCACATTGGAAGAGGAAGCCCTGCTTCAAGCACTGGAAGACCTTCCATTATGTCCGGGCTGTGAACGGCGTGTGAAGGAAGATTGGCAGATCTGCCCCAACTGTCACACCAAGCTTAAGAAGACTTGTCACAACTGCTCGAAGTTCATGGAACTTCCCTGGAATATTTGTCCGTATTGCGGCACGCCCGCCCCCGGAATGCGGATCGAATCTTCAAGCATGGATGATGCTCTACGTAATTTGAAATTGGGGGATGAACCCACTGAAGTAAAAGTCGAATAAATCATTTGCCTAAAGTTTCCCAAGGCGAGTTTTCAACCTAGTTCAAAAGTTGTCAGGCCAAAAGCCTGACCTGCTTTAATAAAAGGTGAAGCCAATGAAAATAGAATCCATCACACTCCATCATTTATCCATGCCGCTGGTTACACCCTTCGAAACATCCTTTGGGCGCGAGACAGACCGCGAGTGTATTTTGATCACCATCCATTCCGAGGGGCTTGTCGGCTATGGGGAATGTGTCGCTTCGCGCGACCCCGGATATAACTATGAAACCACCGGCACGGCCATGCACATCCTCAAGGATTTTATAGCTCCTTTAATTCTTGGAAAGGATGTAAAAGACGCATCGGACTTTCAAGGACAGGTCTCCGGTATTCGTGGACATAACCTCGCGAAAGCAGGCGTTGAGATGGCATTGTGGGACCTGCTTGGCAAACGCGAGGGCAAATCCCTGCGCGAGTTACTTGGCGGTGTCCGCGAAAAAGTCGAGGTGGGAGTCTCCATCGGGATCCAAGAATCAGCTCACAGTTTAGTGCGAAGCGCGGCGGGTTATGTTAAGCAGGGATATGCCCGGGTCAAGATCAAGATCAAGCCGGGCAGGGATATTGAGGATGCATCCGCCGTTCGTAGAGAATTTCCAAACCTGCGCCTGCAAGTGGATGCGAATTCTGCATACACGTTGAACGATGCAAACACCCTCAGCCCCCTGGACAAACTTAATTTATTATTGATCGAACAGCCTTTGTTTGAAGATGATATTTGGGATCATCATAAATTGCAGGAACAATTTAAAACGCCGATCTGTTTGGATGAAAGCATCGTCTCTCCGCGACATGCGCGTTACGCAATTGAAATGAATGCGTGCCGCACGATCAACATCAAGGCCGGCAGGCTGGGCGGATTGAGTCAGGGCGTGATGGTGCATGATCTTTGCAAGGAAGTTTTGATGCCAGTTTGGTGCGGAGGCATGTTGGAGACCGGCGTTGGGCGCGCATCCAACCTTGCGCTTGCATCCCTGCCGAATTTCATTTTGCCCGCTGATATTTCTGCATCGGATCGGTATTATACACAAGACATTACCAATGAACGTTTTGTATTGAATTCAGATTCCACCATTGATGTACCAGTCGGCACGGGCTTGGGCGTGACTATCAATGAAGATGCATTGAGGGAATTCGCACTGGCTGAAGTGAAGGTTTAACATTTGATTTTAAACATAGACCTGGCTTTGTCCCCTGAGGATTTATGATCGTTCATGCACCGACAAAGACAATTGAAGATGGACACGTATGCATTTCAGCTTTCTTTGAAATGCGAACGCCCATCCCTTACCTGCCACCAGCATTATGGTATCGCTTTCCAGAGCGGTATGCCGGCCGACTCAATTCACGCGCAGATGCTTTTGTTCCTACTGCGTTGTTAGTGGCCATGTATGCAGGAGAAGACCTTTATATCCATGGAAAAATATCACCCAAGCTGGCTTATCATTTATATGAATATCAGGAAATCTATCATTCATGGGATCCAAAACTTTTCAAGAAAATCAATATTCAATACGAAGATATTGAGTCACCTACCCCCTATGAAGGTGAAGGCGCTGTAGGTACGGCTTTCAGCGGTGGAGTGGATTCGTTTTACACGCTCTGGAAACACCTGCCACAGAATCAATCCATTCCACAAGCTCAGGTTACTCACGGGTTATTCGTGCACGGGCTGGACACGCGACTGGACGACGAAGCAAATTACAAGTCGGCTGCTGAACCCTATACCCGAATGTTCAAAGAACTGGGACTCGAATTAATTCAGGCTTCAACGAATGCATTCCAATTTTCCGAATTCCGAATCAACTGGAATATGTTCTTTGGGACACCATTGATAGGCGCAGCGCTTTTGTTGGGATCCTGGATGCTCCGTTTCTATATTCCCTCCGGGATGCCTTCCTATCTCAAACTTTTCCCTCAAGGCAGCAGTCCGCTGATCGATCATCTGCTATCCACAGAGGTGACCGAAATCGTTCATCATGGTGCATCCGTCAGCCGATACGACAAATTGTCTGCACTTGTTGAATGGCCCCTAACCCATCACAAACTGCGTGTGTGTTCCGATAAAACGCACATGAATGGACTGAATAACTGCTCAGCCTGCCACAAATGCTATCGCACAATTGCATTACTAGATCTGCTAAATGCGCTTCCCAACTACAAGAACTTCTCCCCAAAAATGACCCCAATTGATTATTTACGATGGGGCGCACTGACACACTTAAACCCGGAAATCGAATCTGAAATTAGAGATAAGGCCTTTATGAATGGTCGCATTGGAATGGGATTGTGGATGGAGATTGCCATTATTCTGCAAGGCATAAAGAAATTTAGTGTCGATCTCATAAAGAAATTGTTAGATCAAGAACATCTTTTTCGTATAAAACGCAGGGTTTTCAGGCCTGAGTCACAAGGAGGAAATAAAACCGATGATCATCCACCAGCCTGAAACCTTTACACGCGATGGATATACTATAGTTTGGTCAAGAGTCGAGTTATCGCAACAACGCCCGAATTTTCCCGACTATATCTGGTATCGAGTCCCCGAAGAATATTCTCCATTCCTAAGCGCCCAAAGCGATGCATTCCTTGCCCCAGCTTTGATCGCCGGCATGAATTTTGGAGAGGACATTGAAGTGCGCGGTATCATATCACCGCAGCTGGCTTATTCTCTTGAGGAATATCAATTCATTCTACAACTCTTAACCCCGCGATTCCTACAAAGGGTAAAAATTTCGTACGATCAAATCCACGGGGAAGCTAAGTCTAAAGGTGTTGCAGCAACCTTCTCCGGCGGGGTGGATTCGTTCTTCACTATAAAATCACACCTGCCTGAAAACCAATCCAATCCTGAATATCAGATCACACATGCTTTGTTCATCCAAAACTTCGATATTCTCAATCAGAATCATGACAGGTATCGGGCTTTATTTTCTCGCTATCAAAAAGCAATGGGAGAGCTTGGGATTGAACTTGTCCCCATCGAAACAAATCTGGTAAATACCATCATACCGCGGCTGGAATACAGATACTTTTACGGACCTGTATTAGCCGGTTGCGGCATGATCCTGGACAGGCTTTTCAAACGTTTTTATATTTCAAGCTCACGCGATTATTATCAAATGGCTATTCGAGCCAGTTCATCCAACCCATTGTCCGACAGGCTTTTATCTACAGATTCTTTGGATATTGTCCACTTTGGGGCCAATGTTCGACGGGTCGAAAAAATCGAAGCACTGGCGGACTGGAAACCTGCCCAGGAGCATCTCAGGGTATGTGGAAACACTGAACTTGGAGGACATGAGATCAATTGCTCACGATGTGAAAAATGCATTCGCACAATGATCCCGCTTTACGCGATCGGAAAAATGGAGCTGTTCAAAACGTTTTCAAAACCGATTAGATCGAATTGGGATACGCTTTGGTGGGCCAGGAAATTTGACCCAAGTAGAGATCAATATACCCCCGAAACATTCCCATTTGTCAAAAAACATAAACCAGATCTGCTTTTCTGGATATATCCCGCCGCCATTGTAGGATACATCCGTTACTTGTTATTAAAATTATTACCCGGCACTATAAAGAAATGGTTAAGACGGTTTGGATTTTTTCTAGATAAACTCAAGCAGGAAAATGCTTTTGATAATCCCGTCATCCTTGACCTGATACAGTCACACGATCAATCTCAAAGGGAATAATCTGTCAATGATCATCCATCAGCCTGAAATCATCCAAAAGAATGGGCATGCCATTCTACACGCCAAAATTGAGATGGCGAAAAAGCGGGAAAATTTTCCAGAACATCTCTGGTATCGCGTACCGGAACGTTTCGCACCTTACTTGAAGGTACAAAGTGACGCTTTCCTGGTTGCTGGCTTGCTGGCCGGAATGTATTTCAAAGAAGATATTGAAATGCGAGGCACAGTGTCACCGCGGCTCGCTTACCATTTGGAAGAATATCAATTTGTGCTCAACTTCCGTACGCCGGATGTTGTTCACCCGGTCTCAATTCAGTATGAACACCTGTCCCCATTGGAAGCAAATCCCACAGGGGTCGGGACCACCTTCTCGGGTGGAGTCGACTCGCTGTTTACGATCTGGAGTCATCTTCCGCAGAATCAACCTAACCCGAATTACCAGATCACGCACGGCATCTTTATCCGCGGCTTCGATATTCTGTACAACGAAAAAGATAATTATCAGCAACTCTTCACCCAATATACAAAGCAGGCTTCCGAAATTGGGATTGACCTGATCGAATTGGAAACCAATGTAGTCAGCATCACGCATCAACGGCTGAACCTATCTTATTTTTACGGACCCCTTATTCTTAGCACTGGATTGGCTATGTCTGGCCTGCTCCGCCGCTTTTACATGCCCAGCTCGTGGGACCATTACACCCTGCAGCATAAGGCCCACGCATCTGACCCCCTGGTGGATGGGTTTTTGTCCACCGATAAAATGGAGATCATTCATCATGGTTCGATCTATCGGCGGATCGAAAAGGTCGAGAAGATCTCAAACTGGGAAGTAGCTCAAAAAATATTATGGGTATGTCTGGAAGCAAGATTCAAAGAACATTCATGGAACTGTTCGCGTTGTGAAAAATGCGTACGCACCATGATCCCTTTATACGCTTTGGGAGTTTTGGATAAATTTAATACATTTGAAAAGCCCATCCAAAAAAACCGGGAAATCCTCTGGTATGCGCGGAAGTTTAACCTGCGCAGCAATTATTTGAGCGAGATGTTCCCATTTCTAAAGCGCAAGAAGCCTGACATGATCCCGTGGCTTGCGGCTACAGCAATACTAGGCTACCTGCGCTATTTGCTTATCAACTATTTACCAAAAGCGGTAAAGCATGGGTTGAGGCGGTATGGGTATTTTGTCAGTCACAACGATGCGCCAGACGCATACGAAAATCCCGAAGTCACTCAATTAATTCGGAGCTAGGATGATCATCCATCAGCCTGAAATATTCACCCATGAGGGACATGTCATTTTATGGGCAAAAATAGAAATGGATACTCCCGGGTCCAGTTTTCCAAAATATCTCTGGTATCGCGTGCCTGAAAAATACGCCTCAAATCTATCTTTGCAGAGTGATGCGTTTTTAGTTCCAGGATTGCTCGGTGGAATGTATTACCGTGAACCGATTCGAGTGCGCGGAAAAGTATCACCGCGGCTTGCCTACCACCTGGATGAATATCAGTATGTTCTCAGTCACACCATGTCTGGCGCAGTGCAGCCTGTGGATATCCAATACGAACGCTTACATCCACTGGATGCAAACCCAAGAGCTGTGGGGGCAACCTTCTCCGGTGGAGTTGACTCATTCTTCACTTTATTAAAACATGCCCCTCAGAACCAGCTTGACCCGGAATATCAGTTCACCCACTGCTTGTTTATTAACGGTTTTGACATAGTCCGCAAAGATAATGAAAAATACAAAACAATATTCACTCACTACCAGAAAACACTTGCTGAAATCAACATCGAACTAGTACCGATAGAAACCAATGTGGCAAACGCTATCGTACCAAGGCTTGTTTACAACCAGTATTTCAGCATTATCCTGGCCGGTAGCACACTAGCCCTTGGCGGTTTATTTAAGCGCTTCACCATCGCAAGTTCATATGATTTTGAACTGATCCAAAAGGGAATACACTCCAGTTCGTCCCCATTGATGGATCGCGTATTGTCCACAGAAACTTTGGACTTTGAGCACCATGGGGCAAATTATACGCGGGCTGAAAAAGTTGCGGCGATCAGCGACTGGAAACTCGCGCAGGAAAATTTACGGGTATGCGGGATGCCCAACCTAGGTCCAAACTTGCTTAATTGTTCCCAATGTGAGAAATGTACACGCACAATGATCCCTCTATATGCCATTGGCAAAATTGAAAAATTTACCACCTTTCAAGAGCCCCTCGTATCCAACCGAGACCTCCTGCGTTGGGCGAGAAAGTTCGCTCCTTACTCTGGATTCGTTCAGGACATATTCAAGTTTATTCAAAAACAAAACCCAAGTCTGTTGCCTTGGTTGCGAACGGCGGCCTTCCTTGGGACAATCCGCTATTGGCTAATCAGGCTTATACCCATGTTCGTAAAAGATGCATTAAAGCCTTACGGTTATTTTAACGATTACATCAAAGAAGAAAATGCCTTTGAAACGCCTGAGGTATTGGAGTGGATAACAGATTATGAAAAGAAATAAATGAATCTATTTCCATTATTTGCGCGCATAAATTGAGGCGAAAAAGTTTTTAAGAAGTTCCTTTTCAACGTTTGAAAGTCCCAGAAAATATGCCGATGTCAAATAAATTAATGAGATCGATCCGCCGGCCGCGATCAATCTAAAATACGAGGTGAGTGAAACTACATCACTGAGTAAATAGGAAGTCACAGTGACCCCCAACGTTGCAAGGGACACTCCCCCCAAACGTTGGACATATCGCCACCACGGCAGGTTCATCGTCATGGCTGTATAAATGGGAATGAAAATGGAGTAATTAAGTGTCAGGGTCAAGACCCCGGCTGCGACAATACCGATCACCCCGTATCGCGGAGCAAGGAACACAGCCAACAACAGGTTCAATAATCCCAACCCAAAAGTAACCAAGGCCGGTATTTTCAGCTTATTCAACGAAATATTGATATTGAAAAAAGGTTCAACGATCAGATTCGTACTTAAGGGGAAGACCATGACCGCCAAGATCCAACTCATCTCACGAAAATCCGGACCAAGCCAAACGGTCAGAAAAGGAAGCGCCAAGCCGCAGATCAGGCCGATCGGCAAGGCCAATGTCAAACCGATCAGCTTCACTGAACCGAGGAGAATCGAATCTATTCCTTGATGGTCATCTTGTCCGTATTTGGCAAGGATCGAAGGTCCCCACACGCCGCCAATCGCGGATGAAATAATGCGCAGATTCTTGGGGATCGTGATCAAGGCTGCATACATGCCGACAAGGTGCAAATCCAGAATCCGGTTCGCAACCAGCATTTCCACATTGAACAACATAAAGCCGATCTGATAGATAAAGGTCAGGGCTCCGCTATTAAAAATCAGCTTCAGATCTCTTTTTCGAAAGTCATTCCAATAGACCTTAAGTTCTGGTAACAGTAGTCTCCAAAGAAAATAATCCCCGGCCAAATTAAACAAGGCCGCGCATGCTGCCCCAATACCCACATAAAATATATTGGGACGGTCAAGGCTGAAAAGCCCCAGGATGACCAGTATTTGTATTACCCGTGCGCCCAAGCTTGAAACATTCCGTAGATCAAAGCGGTTCCTTGCAAAAGTGGCCACAGAAAAATTGATTCGAAAAGTGACCAGCAGGAAGGCTGTAACCACACCAACAAATAAAAGCTGGATATCCCTCTCATGCCCCAATGGGATCTTAAAAAACAATGGCGCAAAAGCAACCAAAATAACACCCAATGGGATCGCGGCGGAGATAAGCAGAAGGGAGGCGATCAGATTCGTGTTAAATACTTGATTGGCGCGGCGTGTTTTCCCCCTTGCCAGCTCGACTGTAATATGGCGCCCAACGGAAATATTAAGAGATTGCGTAACGATGGAAAAATAATTGGTGACAGAGTTCGCCAAAGGAATAAAACCAAATAATTCACTGCCTAATTTTCGGATCAAGAAAGGCGTATACCACAGGCTGAACAGGATATCAACCACAACAAATGTGATGTTGGCAAGGATGTTTTTAGCTGTCTGGAGCAGGCTAAAATTACGTTTGGAGTTATCCATATTATTTTGGTATTAAGATCCGGGTTTTACCATACGGTTATTAATTTCTATTTTCATTTTGGATATGAATCTTGAATGCTCTCTCTTTAATGAATCAATACGCGGCTGAATATCCGCCTTAAAACTATTTTCCCAGGATTTCTCTATATCGTCCGCATGGAAGAGGAATTTTTCCGGGATAAAACCTTCATCTGTTGAATTCTGATAACAGGTTTCCAACCCAAAGCCAGACAGCAAGTCAAATAATTTGCTCTGACTGCGAGGAAGTCCGCGTTCTTTTTCCAAACTGACAAATGGGATGTGGTTCTTCAGGCAGAAGATCGTGCCGTGAAAGCGGTCCGTGATACAAAACGAAAAATAGCGAAACGCCTCCGCCCACTCGAAAGGGGTCAACAAATGCCCTAAATTAAAATCCGCAATAGGATTGTACATGCTCATCGCGAGGATCTGATAGCCCCGCGCCTTATAATGAGACAGAATCTTACTGGAGAGCGCCTTATCCCCAAACAATAGCAGACCCAAAATTTTGCGATTTAAGTCCACCCCGAGCGATCTCAACTTTTCCGCTACATTGGTATTCCTGAACTCATAAGTGAAGGTGGGGTCTGGGATCAACTCCACCAACCCATCAGTCCTGCTGCGATGCTCCTGCACAAGTTGATAGGTAAACCGATCACGTGCGCCGATCACGTCAAAACCATTGAGGTAATCGCCAATCTGTGAAGCGGATTGTTGTATCAGACGCAGGTCAGAGTTGTAAGCCGAGACGCCATAAGCTATCTTAGGAATATCTGTTTTCTCCGGCAGCCAGTAGATATTCGGGAACTTGGGGCGTTCCGTCCCATTGATCACACACCAGACATCCATTCCAATCACAATGGCATCATATTGACCGGCAAAATATTCCTGTACTTTTTTATCGCTGGCAAAATAAGGGACGCCCTTATCGAGATTCAAATGTGCTTTTATCTCCGCATTCCATAAACGGGTGCGGTTCATGTAGAAAAGCGGGATTTTTTGGAAGAACTTAAATCGCTTTAAATATTCATAAATTGCGAGGCGACCTGACTTATAATCAAGTATCCTGACGTCAAAATTGCTGAATTCCTTTTGTAGGAGCCTTGCCAGTGAGAACACGAACAAAAATGCGCCATTATTTTGAATGTAGTGATATGACAAGATCCGCATCTTTGATTGCATGGAACATGATTCCTGAGTGTGATTTGATATGAGACTAGGCATCTCGACGCGCGGACTATCCCAAGGGTCTTACGCGATCTCGACCATTGTATTACATCTTACCCGTAAAATCATCGAGCTTGCCGGTTCCCGGCATGAGATCTTTTTATATCATAACGACCCGCGCCATGCGGAATTATTTGCATCCACCGCATTTCAGCGCGGATACAAATTAAATAATCGTTTTATTTGGGACCAGGTCTGGCTGCCTTATTTATTAAAAAAAGACAAAATTGACATCGCTTTATTCGTAAAAGGTACAATACCTGAACTTCTTCCATGTCGTGGGGCGGTTATTTTTCACGACCTCGGCTATTTCGATGATCAACTACGCCCTTATCTTTCATCCGATACGACCTATATGAAGATCATGATGCCAAGGGCTGCAAAGAAGGCATCCATGGTGTTTACTGTTTCCGAATTCACAAAAAAGGAAAGCATCCGTTTATTCGGTCTGGATTCCAATAAAACAAGAGTCTGCTATGAGGATTGTTCGCCGATCTATAAACCGGTCATAGACCAAGCGGAAAGGAATGCCATTCGTACCCGCTACAACCTGCCTGAAAAGTTCATTTTTTGTCCCACCTCGATATCCCCCAGAAAAAACCTCCCCAGGATTTTGGCCGCATTTGAAATGGTAAAGGATAAGATCCCGCACGACCTCGTGATCACCGGCGGACAATCCATAAAAGAAAAAGAGTTGGTGGAGCGTTTTGACTCAGGCTTTTATCATCGTGTGCGGGTGTTGAGGCACATTCCTTATGAAGACATGCCCGGACTATACTCATTAGCCGACTTTGCCTTATACCCATCATTGCTGGAAGGATTTGGAATGCCTGTACTGGAAGCGTTTCGAACCGGTTGTCCGATCTTAACTTCAAATATTTCATCCATACCGGAAGTGGCCGGTGACGCAGCCTTTATGGTTGACCCGTACAATACCGACCAAATTGCAGATGGCATGTTGAAGCTAGCTGAAGACTCTCCCCTGCGCCAGTCCCTGATCGCTAAAGGATACGAACAATCGAAAAAATTCTCGTGGGAGAGAACGGCACGCATCATTCTGGACGGGTTGGAAGAGGTTGAGGGGATTCAGCTTTATATTGGTTGATGTACCAGTTGGATGAAAATCCGAAATATCTGAGCATAATAATAAGAAAACTCGGCACTTCAAAACCTTCGCGTCTGCTGCAACGATGAGAATCAGCGCAAGATCATTCTGGATGCTGTGGACCTCTAGGGTTTTTTCCTGGTCCAGAAAGTGGTCGTGGATTGCTATTCACTTCAACAATAACTGGCGACAGAAGAATTAAAAAGAATACAACGAGTAATACAACGCCCAGGATTTGAGTTCGATAATCAACTATCCACATCGGCCACAACGCCTCACCCACCCGAAAAGCCAATACAAGACTAGTTACAACTAAAAACACAATCGTCACAACCAATTTCTTTGTTGTGATTTTAGCAACATACTTTATATATTCAAATTTTCCTTGACGCTTTCCCGGAGCTTCATCATCTGGCAGAGTTTTACTTTTCATCTTTCCTCCTTCATCTTTTCTCCTTACCGCTACTTCCCCACCACTACCCATGCCGTCCCATCTTCAGCATGGACTTTTTTCTCCCCATTCGCATAGCTCGAAAACAATTTCATAATTGCATCCGGCGCAAGGAAGTGGCTTCGCATGAGGAGCAATTTCTCAGCGAGTGCGATCAACTTCACGCCAAAGGTACGGATGTCTGGTTCTTCGATGATCAATAATCCGCCGGGTTTGAGCACGCGGAACATTTCATAGGCGCTTTCGGCGTGATTTATCACGTGATGAAGTGCATCCACCATGATGACGCGCTCGAAGGAATTATCAGCGAAGGGCAATGACTCAGAACCGCCACAAACAGGTTTGAGCGAGGAGCGAGGCGATTGTTTTAACATCCCAAAGGAAACATCGGCAATGACGGCTTCATCCACCAAGTCACGCAATGCCGAAGAGACTCGTCCAGTGCCGCCGCCTACATCGAGCAGACGCCCCCTGACAGGCAGTTGAGCAAGCTCGCTCATCAGGCTTGTTTTGGAATATGCCACCCGCGCATATAAGGGAGCGATGGCGGCGAAATGATCGAATTGCGGCATCAGTCTACCGTGATCAAAAATTGGATCTCGTCAAATGTGGAAGGCCCGATCCCGGGCACGTCCATGATGGATTCTATGGTTGCAAATGGTCCGTTCGCATCGCGATAGTCAATGATATTCTGCGCGGTCGTGGGACCTATGCCGGGCAGCGCGTCAAGTTCTTCCACGGTGGCTGTATTGATATTGACCAGTTCGATATTCGGGTCAGGCGTTGGCGTTTCAGTGACAGAGGTCGGAAGCTGGAATAAGGGGTCAGTAGTCTGCGGTTCACTTCCCGATGCATAGGGGATATCCAATTGCTGGGCATCTTCGAGCAAAGCCGCGAGATTCAGCGAAGCAGTATCTGCCTCTGCTAACAGTCCGCCGGCCGCATCAATGGCATCCTGCACGCGGGCGCCTGTTGGAAATTTGTACAGGCCTGGGCGCGCTACTGCGCCGGTCACATCTATGGCAATCGGCGTTTCAGTCGGCGCTGGCTGCAACAGAATGGCGTTGCCCGCCGGCGCGCGCGAAACAAAGATCAGCACGCCCGAAAGAATGAAGCCAGCCATAACACCAAGCAAAACATAGAGTGTATTTTTCATAAAATCGATTCTACTCCATTTTCATTACAGACAATTCTTCGCCGCTGTGCCGCACCACATCTGCGATTCGGAAAATATTATAAATGCGTTGGAAGTATCGCGGCATGATCTCATAAGAAATCGCTTTGAAACCAAATTTCTCATACAACCCTTCCATTTTGGAGAGGCACATTAAGTAAACCGGACGTTCTGTTTTTGAAAGCAGGTCTTCGATCACAGCCCGCGCAAGCCCTTGATCTTGATATTCAGGGTTCACCGCAATCGAAGCCAGTTCGCGGATGTCTGCGCCGTGCGGCTTGATCTGCCCACAGGCCACCACCTGCCCCCCATCATTGACCGCCACGATGAAACGCTTCCAGTCCAGACCCGTCGGGTTGATCCCGACTAAATGAATCAGATCCTTAATTTGAGAGGATTCTGATTCCAGTGCAGGGCGGAGAGTGTAGTTAGCTTGTCTCATAGTCGCCAATCGAATAGTCTACAGCACACCTGCGGCAACGATGATTATAAAGGTGGCGATGAACCAGTGTATCAGAAATGGCCAAACAAATGACTTCGTGCGCCACGCGACCCAGCCGAAGGCAAATCCGCCAAAGATGGTGGAGAGGGTTTCGATCTCAGGCTTGCCAATATGTGCCAGCGCAAATGGGACGGCTTGCAGCCATAAGGCGTCATGCCCAAATTTGCGTGCGTATGCAAAGAGAATCCAACCGCGAAAGAAAAATTCCCAGCCGACCAAGTCCAGAAAAGTTGTCCACGGCAGACCCTTTAGGAAAGGCTTGTAATACTCATGCATGGATGCGTCGCCGCTTCCAAGATAATAAATAATGGGAGCCATGAGAAGAATGCCCAGCGCAGTATAGGTTAACCCCAGTTTCCAGTCACCGAGAGTAAAGCCATATTCTTTTGGATTTTCCCGAAACAAGATCAAGATGATCAAAAGCGGGACAACAAGATACAAGATGACACGATCCCAATACTTCGTCGCCATGAAATGATGATAATGGTCAACCATCAGCAGCAAGGTACTGACAATCGTGACAGTGACGATCTTCCAATCAAAGTCTAGTTTTTCACCGAGAAGATATTTCATAAAAATGCTCACATCACCTTACGAAGTTTAACCGTCATTGCGAGGGAGCTCTTGTTCTCGCCCGAAGCAATCTCTGGCACAACATGGAGATTGCTTCACCGCCAAAGTACAAGAGCGGCGGCTCGCAATGACAATCTCTTAATATGGAAAATAAGTCTGATTCCCATTCGCTCCAAACAATGCGGCAATTTTATCCGCATCACGGGAGAGTTCAAGTCCCCAGTTTAGGAGGAGCAATACTACACAGCAAAGTGCCAGTGAAACAAGAACCTTCCCCATCAACGAACCTTTCCAGCGCGCCGACACTTCCCTAAGACCGCCTGCCCAAAACTGTGCAGCAAGGATGGCAAGAAATGGGACTAGGGTCAAGTGGAAACGGTCCTCGCCAAGAATGAGGATATGAGGGGTAAGGTAACCAAAGATAGCCAGCATTAACAGCAGAGTTTTATGATTCCATTTAAGAATGGAAATTCCCAAAGCAGAAGATACGCTGACGATGACAAAAGGCATCAACGCAATAAAGGCGATCAATAGCAATAAGGGCTTTGGGATATAACCGAGAAAATCATTGGAATAAAAATAAGTCAATGCACGGCGCTCCAGCCCAAAGAAATACCCAAGCCGCCGCACCATCAAATACGGGATGCGCCCCGGGTCCTGGCGGATGAATTCAAAAGCCTTTGCCTTACCTATTTCATCGCGCACGCCATCATCAAGATAGGGCATCATATCCAGGGAAATGCCATATTGGAATGTACCTGTGCTTTCAGGATGATAGCCGACATAAAGGTCATAGCCGAGAGCTGATTCAATTCCTGTGAGATGATGATGCAAAAGCGTATTGCGGATCATCCAGGGCAGGGTCACTGCTGAGACAATAAGGAACAGGAGCACGGCCTTTTGTTTTTCTTTCAACGCGAAGAAGACCCACAGGACGGCCAACCCGCCAAAGGCAAGAAAGACCGAGCGGGTTAATGCGGCCAGCCCGATCAAAATCCCAGAGAGAATGAAGTGTTTCGCGGCGCGAGTCTCGTCGGCTTTGAGTAAAGTCAACACAGACAAGAGAACCAACACGAAAAATAAATTTTCTGTCGCAAGCGAAAGCGGATAGATCACCAGGAGCGGATAGAAGACGATGACCCATGCAGAAACTTTTGCGGCGTGCTCGTTTTCAGGAAAGACCTTGCGCGCGATGAAATAGGTCAACGGGACAAGCGCGGCACTGAGAACTGTCTGCGAGATGCGAACGATAAAGTAACGCTCCGCGCCAACGCCTGTGATGAAATAAATGAATGCAATGAATACGGGATACAAAGGCGGCCGGAATGAGGTCAACACACCGCGCGGGTCGTAGTCCGCGGGGATCTGAAAATTGAGTGTGGAGAAATAATTTTGAACAAGATACAGATCGTTTTGCGCGTACCAACGATAGCCATTCCCCGAAGCGATACTGCGCGCCAGCATATCATACTGGAACATATCGTCAAGACCGATGCCCAAGGAGCGCGTAAGAATAACAGGAATAAGCCTGACAACCAAGGCGATAATGAACACGCGAAGTGCAAACGATAACTTCAAGCTGATCCACTCCCCCGTAACTTCACAATGCGGCGCGCAAGGTAGGGCGAAAAATATCCCTCGTATTTTTTCCACAACTCGGGAAGTTTCCAGTCATTGCCAGTAATTTTATTACGGCAGTTTGGAGAACCGCAATAACATTCGAATTCGTCATAAGATCCGCCGTCAGACATGGCGTAATCGAACATCAACTCTTCACCGGCTTGAATATCGCGTACGGCAACCAAACCGACTTGACCGAAGAATCCTAAATTGGGATCGCAGGAATGATTGAAGCAATCATTCGGTTCGGGCTCTTCAGCAGTGAGAATGTATAAATCCTCATCTACCTGCAAGACGCGTTGCGTAAAACGCGGCATGGAGGGATCAAGCTCGTCTTTTTGAACCATGCGCCCGCCCCATAAGGAAATTAGTTCGCCCTGCTTGATCGCATCGAGAGCAAAGACTCCGCATCCGCCTTCGGGATGAGGACGCGCTTCGCATTTGGGATTGAGATATGAATTGGATGATTTGGTCATGGGCGGATTATACAAGACAAAACAAGATATATCGCTTTTGCCGCCAAGAGCAATTGATCTTATTTGCTTCCACCATCCGAATCGGATGTGCCTGCGGTGATGCGTTGCGCAAATAAAATAGGCAAGGCAGTGATCAACACCACCAGCATCGCGGTCACATTCGTGATGGGACGATTACGCGGCTTGAGCATTTGGCTGAATATCCAGATCGGCAAAGTCTGCTGGTTGCCGGCTGTAAAAGTAGTGACAATGACTTCGTCAAACGAAAGCGAGAAAGCCAGGATTGCGCCGGCCAGCAAAGCCGTGCCGATATTCGGCAGGACGATATGCCAGAACGTCTGGAAGGAATTTGCTCCCAAGTCCATGGAGGCTTCGATCATGGAATTGCTGGAACGGCGGAAGCGCGCCAGCACGTTGTTATAGACTACGACCACACAAAATGTGGCATGACCAATCACAATGGTCCAGAAAGAGAACGGGATATGCATCAGGCTGATGGCTGAACGCAAGGCAATACCAGTCACAATACCTGGCAAGGCCAAAGGCAGGATCAGCATGAATGAGACAGCGTCTTTCCCGAAAAAGTCAAAGCGATAGACAGCGGCAGCGGCAAGGGTCCCAAGAATAAGGGCGGAAAATGTTGCAAGAGAAGCCACTTTGATCGATAGAAGCAGAGCATCCTGCATGGCGGGGTTGGAAAGTGCCAATGGGAACCACTTCAAGGTCAGTCCGGGAGGCGGAAATGTGTAGGCTGATTCTTCGGTTGTGAAGGCATACAGGAAGATCAGGATCAAAGGGATGTGCAGGAAAAGCAATGCTCCAAGCGCACCAAATTTCAGAAACCATGAAGCGCGTTCTTCTGAGGGTTGTGGTTTAGAGGGCATCGAAGGCTCCCAGTTTGCGCGCAAGTAACAGATATGCGATCATGATAATGATCGGCCCCATCGTGAACGCAGCCGCCAAAGGAATGTTTCCAGAAGTTCCCTGATAAGTAAGCACGGCCTTCCCGATAAAGAAACTGGAATTACCGAATAAGGATGGAACAATAAAATCACCTAGCGTTAGCGAAAAAGTAAAGATCGAACCTGCCACCACGCCCGGAAAAGACAGGGGTAGGATCACGTTCCGAAAAGTTTGTGCGGGTGTCGCGCCCAGATCACTGGAAGCTTCCACCAGGGATTTTGGTACGCGTTCGAGAGCAGTTTGGATAGGGAGGATCATATAAGGAAGCCAGATATAAACAAAGACGATAAAAATGCCTGTTATAGAAACAGCCAGCGATGTTCCGCCCAATGCTTCAGAACTTAAATACCAGTTGAGTAAACCGTCAAGATGGATCAGATGCGCAAACCATGAAACGATCCCTTCTTTTGCAAGGATCAGTTTCCATGAATAGACACGCACTACATAACTTGACCATAACGGTAAGGTCACGGCCAGGTATAAAAAGGTCTTCATGCGTTTTGAAGCAAAGCGTGCCATGTAATAGGAAAGCGGAAAAGCAAGGATAACACATGCCAGCGTGACGGCAACTGCCATCAATGTGGTGCGACCTAGGATCTGCAAATTGGTGGGGAGTAATAATTTAACATAAGTCCGCAAGGTAAACTCATGCACCACTTTTCCAGTGAAACCATCCAAATAGAAAAAACTGTTGATCAGCATGGCGATCAATGCGCCAATATATGCCACCAAAAACCAAAGCAGCGGCGGACTCAGTTGGAGGAAAAGAATGAGTTTAGGACGGAGATAAAAAAAGGTGGACAGGCGCTTTAACATGTCAACCTCCAACATAACGAATATGTTCTTTTTTCCAGAACAGGCTGACTTTCTGATCCTTGGCTTGCATCACATCCATGGATGTAGTTTTTAAGTTTTGTTCCACCACAACGAGGTCGCCGCCACCATCCAATTCAACAAGATAACGGGTATACAAACCAAGATACACGACGTCGCGCACCTTGCCGCCCACAGAGAACATATCCGCATCGAATTTTTCATCAGTCTTTGAAAGGTGAATCTTTTCAGGGCGGACGGAGAACCTCGCCTCCGAACCCGTGATCCGTTTTGCCACCTCGCCTGAGATCAAATTGGATGTGCCTACAAAGTTAGCCACAAACGGAGTTGCGGGGTGCTCATAAATTTCAGCAGGCGTTCCCACCTGCTCGATCCGTCCTTGATTAAAGACAGCAATGCGGTCGCTCATCGTCAACGCTTCTTCCTGATCGTGCGTGACGAAGATGAAAGTTATGCCAACGCGCTTCTGAATGGATTTTAGCTCCACCTGCATTTGCTGGCGCAATTTCAAGTCCAATGCGCCGAGAGGTTCGTCGAGAAGCAACACTTTGGGGTGATTGATCAAGGCCCGGGCAAGAGCGACGCGCTGTCTTTGTCCGCCTGATAACTGCGAGGGTTTGCGTCCGGAAAAACCCGGCAACTGAACAAGGTCAAGCATTTCTTCCGCGCTCTTTTCACGGTCAGGTTTTGAAATTTTCTTGATCATCAAACCATAAGCCACGTTTTCGCCCACCGTCATGTGCGGAAACAATGCATAATCCTGAAACACAGTGTTGACATCGCGTTCATAGGGCGGCAGGTTGGACACATCTTTTCCATAAAGCAGGATCTGTCCGCTGGTGGGCCGGTCAAACCCCGCAACCATGCGCAGGCTGGTCGTCTTGCCCGAACCGGATGGACCCAGCAATGAAAAAAATTCGCCGTCGCGAATTTCCAGTGAAACATTGTCTACAGCATTTACATTCCCAGATGCGCTTTCAAAAACCCGGCAGACATTGATCAATTCAATCGCTTTTTTATCACTCATAGCGGCCTGTTAATATTCAGCCGCGTCGAATTCCGACGCGGCTGAAATAGTTAGTGATTTTTATTGCCCGAGGATCGCAGTAAATTCTTCAACCCAACGATCATAAGTTACACAATCAGAGCTGCCATTTCCACAATCGGCAATGGGTGTCTTCCAGAAGTGAATCGAATCAAAGGTATCAAAACCGTTGGCAGCGCAGCCTTCGGTGCCGAACAATTCGCTGGCGCCGTCACAAGCCGCAGGGACTGCCGGGGCAGAACCGAACCAATAAGCGACATCGCCTTGAACCTTGGGATCAATGGAGTGTTCGAGCCACAAATAAGCGCAGTTGGGATGCGGGGCCGTCGAGGACATCATGGTCGTATCCGCCCAGCCGGTCGCACCTTCCTGAGGGATGGTGCTGGAAATCGGGGATGAGTCCGCCTGCAACAGGTTGACCTGGTAAGGCCAGGAGGTTGAAGCTACAACGCCTTCGTTTTTGAAATCATCCGTCTGGCTTGCATCCGCCCAATATTTAGAAACAAGTTCCCGCTGTTGGCGTAACAGATCCAAGGCCGCGGCAAATTGTGTTTCATTCAATTCATACGGATCTTCAATGCCCAGTTCAGGGTTGTTGTATTTCAAATAAAGGGCTGCATCTGCAATATAGATCGAACCGGCATAGGCCTCCACGCGGCCTTTATTGGATTTACCGTCAGGCAGGGTCTGTTCCTTAAAGACCACATCCCAGGATTTTGGCGCTTCGGGGAAAACATCAGTGTTGTACATCAACACATTCGGTCCCCATTGATACGGAACACCATAATGCTTTCCATCCACAGTATGCCAACTCCCGTTTTGCTGGCGCGGGTCAACATTATTCCATGAAGGGATCTTGGTGACATCAATTTCCTGGACCGTGCCGCCAAAGATCAGGCGCAGGCTGGCATCGCCGGAGGCAGTCACCAGATCATAGCCGCCGGAGGTCATCAGCGTAACCATTTCATCGGATGTGCCCGCAATCGTCACATTGACCTTACAGCCGGTTTCCTTCTCAAAGCCGGTGACCCAGTCCACAGCGGGGTCTGATTCGCCGCGCTCGATATAACCGGTCCACGCGACGATGTTGACTTCACCTTCGCCGCCAGTCGCAACCGAGGCTTCAGTCGCTACGACAGGCGCTTCTGTTGCAACGGGGGCAACGGTCACGACAGGCGCTTCAGTCACTACGGGGGTAGGCTTGGCGCCGCAGGCTGATAGCACAAAACCAGCCAGCACAAACAATACCATCAAATTAGATGCAAACCTTTTCATATCTCTCTCCTTTGTAAATTGGCGAATCCCAAAACGCACCTCTTGGGAAATTTATTCCCGCAATTATATTTGACGCCTACAAGAAGTCAATCGCCGATTTCCGATTGTAACAGTCCTATTTAGACTCGCATCAAACCGACCTCAAGGGGAGTGGCTAAGATGGTGAGTGAACGAAGTCGGTAATGTGAAAGGGATATTTAGGGAATTGGTGTTTTTTCAATTGGCGCTGATTGAAGTAATAGACAAATAAACGAACAGCGCAGGATAAAGCATACGGACAACGTGAA
>JACRMH010000027.1 GCA_016219545.1 Chloroflexota bacterium
AACAGGTCGGGCTTCTCTTGGGTTTGCATTTTTATATTCATATCCACATCATCTCTTTTAGGATTTGCTTCCGAGTTTGACCGGAGCAACATGGTTTTCGGAATCCTGGAAAAGCCAGCAACGCACTTTATGTCCCTCGGATATTTCCACTAATTCGGGGCGCTTGTCAGCACAGATTGACAGGTTATGCTCAACACGTGCCATACAGCGCGGAGCAAAGCGACAACCGGAAGGCAGGTTGACCAGGTTCGGGACCGAGCCGGGAATCACATCCAATCGTTCGCGCACCTCTCCCAAAACCGGGATCGAGCCAATCAAGCCTTTGGTATAAGGATGAAGCGGAGCATCAAACAGCGTGGCGACGGATGATTGCTCAACGATCTCGCCAGCGTACATCACCGCCACACGGTCTGCCATTTCTGCGATCACACCCAGGTCATGGGTGATCAGGATCATGGCAGATCCCAACTGGGTGCGCATTTCGCGCATCAGATCAAGGATCTGGGCCTGGATGGTAACATCCAAGGCTGTGGTGGGTTCGTCTGCAATCAACAAATCAGGTACACAAGCCAGAGCCATGGCGATCATGACGCGCTGCGCCATTCCGCCAGATAATTCATGCGGAAAGGATTCGGCGCGGCTTTCGGGCTCGGGGATGCCCACCTGTTTGAGCAATTCGATTGCTCGCTTCTTGCCTGCTTCCTTGCCAAAATCCTGGTGAATATTAAGGACTTCCGAAATCTGGTCGCCGGCGCGAAAGACGGGATTAAGTGCGGACTGGGGTTGCTGGAAGATCATGGAGATGCGATTCCCGCGCACCTTCATCATTTCTTCTTCGGTAGCCTTGACCAGGTCCTTGCCTTCGAAAAATATCTCGCCTGCTTCGATCTTGCCGGGCTGACTGATCAACCGCATAATGGAAAGAGAGGTGACGCTTTTACCGCAACCTGATTCACCGACGATGCCCAGCACTTCACCGGAGTTTACATAGAAATCCACGCCGTCCACAGCATGTACAACGCCGTCTTCAGTATAGAAATAAGTTTTGAGATTTCGAACATCAAGCAAAGGGGTTTGATTATTCGTTGCCACGTCAGCTCCCGTTAGTGTGTTTTTTATCATGATCTTTACAACTTCAAGCGCGGGTCCAATGCGTCGCGCAGACCATCGCCAATATAGTTGAATGCCAGAGAACAAACGAAGATGGGCAGTCCCGGCACAAGAGGCAACCAGGGTTTATCGAACATGTACTGTTGTGTTGCCGACAACATATTTCCCCAGGTTGGGATCGGGTCTTGAATGCCAAAGCCCAAAAAGGCCAGAGCTGCTTCGGCGACCACATAACCTGCCAAGCCAAGCGAAGCATCCACAATGATGGGAGCCATGGCATTGGGGATCATGTGCTTTAAGATGATCCAAATATCTGTTGCGCCGAGGGAGCGAGAGGCCTCTACAAAAGTTTGCTCACGCAGGGATAAAACTGTGCCGCGCATAAGCTGCGCGGATGAGAGCCAGCCAAAGCCTGCCAGAACGATAACGATCAGAACCGCATTGCGGGCGTCTTTTGGACCCAGCAGCATCAGGTTGCCTACAAATTTCAACACTGGCTCCGGAATGGGAATCAAATCTTCGTTCCGCAAGAGCATTGATGAAATTATCAACAAGAGCGGGAGTGTTGGAATGGTCAGCATGAACTCGACGAAGCGCATCAAAAGTGCATCCACCCATCCGCCGTAGAAACCAGAGACGGAACCGACTAATATACCCAAAACTTCAGAGATCAACACTGAAAGCATGGCAACTGTCAGAGAGATGCGACCGGCATAGATCAGACGGGAAAAGTAATCACGTCCAATGTTGTCAGTCCCCATGTAATGGGTGTTACCGGTGGCTTGATCCACCGAACCAAATGGAAGAAAATAATCACCAACCCTGAGATCATCAAATTTAAATGGGGCGATGACAGGCGCAAGAATGGTAATTCCAAAAATCACGAACATGACAGCCATAGACACCATGGCCAGGCGATGGCGCACAAAGCGCCTCATCACAACCTGAAAAGGGCTGCGTTCCTCAATGGTAATGGCTTCAGCCTGAAGCGGATCAACGTGAGCAGGTACAGTCATATAATTTCCTTCGCGCTAACTTAAGCGAATACGGGGGTCTACAATGGTATATAGTACATCACGCAACAAGGTTGCGATAACAGTCAGCACAGCGAGAATAAAGAAGATGGCCATGGCTACCGGGTAATCATATTCGCTCAACGCAATAATATACAGGCGACCCATACCCGGCCACGCGAAGATACTCTCAGTAATAATTGCGCCGCTAAAGAGCCCCGGTATTGTAAACACAACGATGGTCACAAACGGGATAAGGGCATTACGAAGCGCATGTTTCAGAATAACAACATTCTGGCTGAGTCCTTTCGCACGTGCCGTGCGGACGTAATCCTGACGCAGCACATCCAACATGCTTGCACGAATAAAACGACTCCAGCCTGCTATGTTGATCAACGTCAACACGGTGACCGGTAGTATTAAGTGGAGAGTTCGGTCTTTGGCTGAACCTGCCACTACTTTGCCGATCACGGGAATCACGTAATCACGGACGGACTCGGATAGTCCCGCAGGGATATACATGAACCCGGCGCTCTTCGGTAGTATTGAAAATAAAAGGATCAAGAGCAAGCCAAAAAAGAAACTTGGCATGGCAGATCCCATAAAAGCCAGTGTTGTAAAAATATAATCGAATGTGGAATATTGTTTAACGGCCGAATAAATACCCAATGGGATGCCGATGAGAAGAGATAATATGGTTTCCAACCCAATCAGCTGGAGTGTTTTGGATAAACGACTTTCGAGCAAGGTGCTTACAGGGCGGTCACGCAAGATCTTCCAGGATAATCCAAAGTCGCCAAAAAGAATTCCGCGGCTTGTGCGCCGCCCGACAATATCTTTCAGGTAAACAACTTCTTTGCAGCCTACTGTTACAGTTTCATACTTGCCGCTCGAATTAAGAACTTCCGCCTCGAGCGGTTTGCGGCAACCAACCACCATATCAGCAAAGTATTCTTTTCCGCCAATTACAAGAGGTCCCGTTGGAGCGCCAATCAACCAGCGGCTAAAACGAATCGGGACGGTCAGATCCAATTCAAAGGATGCACGGATACGGGCAATATCCTCTTCCGTGATCCTAACCCGGTTACCTTGCTGGGTCTGGCGCAGGCCTGCCATGGGACCGCCGGGTGCGAAACTCAACATCACATAAGTAGCCACAGCTGAAATAAGGATCACCAGTAAGCCTTGCAGAACTCGACGGATCAAATAAGCGGTCATGCCCTCTCCATAATGAAGACAAAATAATTTCTTTAAATAATTCCATTTAAGATGGGGGTAGGCATGACGATTAAGTACATGCCTACCCCGCTTCTAACTCAATTTACTAAACGTACAAATTAGCGGACGAACAACGCGATGTCAATGTGTTCCCAAGTGGCGCTGGGGTTGATAAAGGTTTTGATCTTACCTTCAGCTGCGGCAGCTGCGAGGGTCTCAGGGAGACCAACCAAGGTGGTTGAGTCGAGGATGTCAACTTCACCTTGCAAGAGCAAGGCTTCTGCGCTTTCGGCGGTGATCATCGAGATAACGATTTTTGGGGTCTTGGGAGCGCCAAATACCCAGTTGGGGTTGGCTTCAAATGTCATACTCTGACCCTTGACCCATTCGGTGAGAATGTACGGTCCATAGGAGAGCGGCTTCTCAGCGATTTCAGGGAGGGTTGTCCATTCTTTGGCAGGAACATCCTTCAAGGTGCGTCCATCAGCAAGAACCTGATGTGAAGGATAAATACCCCAAACTGGGATGAAGTATAGCGGGTCTTGAACGCCGGGGATCCAAGTCTGGGTGTAGCCGGAATCGGTGAATGTGGTGTCGGCAGTCTTGTCACAAGTGATGAAGGTTGTCGCGCCAGATTCGGGGTCGCAGGAGATGCTCTTGCTCAATTCAAAGTCGGCGGCTACAACAGGTTCGCCATCTTGCCACTTAAGGCCGTCAACGACTTCAAAGGTGGAGACCAATTGCTTCATTGTAACGGTGCCGCCAGCGGGGAATTCAACAGTCTCGCCAGCGGAGTTAATGACCTGCATGCCAGCGGCGATGGTAACAGGGTTACCGGAGGCATCCATGGCCTTGTCGCCTTCTTTAACTTCAACATCGTTGTTGAGGGTTCCACCGTTTTCGAGGGTGGGCAGTTGTTTAATGTAGACAGCCTGGAAATCATAGTTCAAGCTGGTGGTAAAAGCAGGGGCAAGGAGATAGTCGGCTGCGACTGCGGAGAAACCACTTTCAACCAGGGTATAAAGGGAAGCGGGTTCCTGGGTGTACCCGATCACGATCGTATCGGCGCCAGCTTTTTCCCAAGTACCAATGTTATACATGTAATAGGATTCACCGGGGGTGGGGGCAAAACCGGTGAGGTCAGCAGCGGACGCGAATGTATCTGTGCGGTTGAACAGAGGAATGGAGGGAACATCCTTGGTGAATTCCTGCTGAACAATGGTGTAAGCGGCAATGCGCTCATCTTTGATGAGGGTATTGTTCGCTTTCTTGATGTTGTCGCTGGCTAATTGATTGCACCAGCCCATGGAGTTCTGACCAGCCCAGCCGTTTTCGGGGGTCGGGATCTGATCACAAGCATAGAGGGTCTGACCACCGGGGTCAGCCTGACCGACCCAGGCGAAAGCGCCAAGTTCGAAGTCGCGGCGGGCGAGACCAGTGGTATCACCAAACCACCAGCCCGAGGGCGCATGTAGGCGGACGACGCGGATACCGCAGTCGGCCATCTGCGATTCCCAGATCGCGGCCCAAGTCTGGCGGAAGGCGGCGGAGGTGGTGGTGAACTTAATAGCAAGTTCATCGCCATTGGCATTGGTGCGGAAGTCAGCGCCTTCCTGCAAAGTCCAACCAGCTTCATCGAGCAAAGCCTTACCCTTTTCAACATCGTAGGAATAAATGGTGATGTTGGCATCGCCGGCATAGGCCCAGTGGGCGGTCGGGATGAAGGTGTTCATGACCAAGCCTGCGGCCTGTTCATCGCTCAAGCTATTGTTGTAGGCACCTTTAACAAGATCAATCTTGTTGGTGCAGTAGGCAAGAGCCTGGCGAACTTTAAGATCGCCGAGAACGGGGTGAGGCGTAGTGAAGGAAGCAGGCGCATCAGCGGGAGCTTCAGTCGCAACAGGGGCCTCAGTCGCTACGGGGGCTTCGGTCGCTACGGGCGCGGCAGTGGGTGTGCCACCACAAGCGGTGAGAATCATGCTGGCAAGAACCAGCAGACTCAGTACAAAGAACATACGGTTACGTAACATGGTTTTTTCTCCTCCAAAGAAGAAATATAGGGGTGACATTTTTCGGATACGATTTAGGCTTACAGTTTATTAACATTATCTGTCTACATCACCTCCTATTAAGGGATTATCGTACCAAACAGATAGCGGACTAAATTATACCTAATTCCAGATGAGAGTCAACGCAACTGGAATATACATATTGTTTTCTTAATTTAATGTCAGACAACTTGTTTGAAATACAAATACAAAATCTTTCCATAAAGAAAGAGCTTCGAGCTATCAAACCCGAAACTCTCCACAGCTATGAGTAATTTAGAACAACTTCAATACAGCAGTACTCGCCATTAAGAATAGCCACTGCGGAACGAAACTTAGTGCAACAGTGACAATGGCGGTCATGACAATCGTAAAGTCCAGCCACGTTTCGCGCTCAACCGTCGGGTCACCTTCACGCATATACATGTTGACAATAACACGTAAATAATAATATGCGGATACTAACGAGGTCACAACACCAATGAGTGCGAGACCAGTAAACCCGCCAGCGATGACCGCGCGGAAAAGATAAAACTTGCCGACCAATCCCAAGGTGGGAGGAAGTCCGACAAAGGAGAGCATGAAGATGGTCATCGCAACAGCGAGGGCGGGATATTTTTTAGCGAGCCCCGCAAAGTCGCTGATCTCAAGTCCTTTGCCTTCGGCCTTTTCAAGCGCGATCACAACCGACCATGCGCCGAAGTTGGTCACAGCATAAGAGACGAGATAGAACAAACCGGCCGCGATGGAAACCGACATGACTTCCTTATTTCCATATGGCACAAAAGCCATCAGGATATAGCCAGCGTGCGCGATACTGGAATACGCCAACATGCGTTTGATATTGGTTTGGGAAATGGCGGTGACGTTGCCGACGATCATGGTCAACGCGGCGAGAACCCAGAGGATGTTGGTAATGTCTGCTGAAATGGATGGGAAGGCTGTGGCGAAGACGCGAAGCAAAGCAGCAAAGCCAGCGATCTTCGCGCCAGAGGACATGAAGGCTGTAACAGCTGATGGCGACCCTTGATATACATCGGGAGTCCACATGTGGAAGGGGACTGCGGCAACCTTGAAGCCGAATCCCACCAGGAGCATGGCCGCCCCAATGGTCAGGAGCAGGCTTGGGGTCCCGTTTGAAGCGGCGGCAAAGATTCCGCTCAAGGATGTCGTACCAGTCGCGCCGTAGACCAATGCGGTCCCGTAGACAACAAATCCGGTTGAGAATGCACCGAGCAAAAAGTATTTGACGCCGGCTTCTTCCGATTGTAGGTTGGGACGGGCGAATGCGGCAAGCACGTAAAGAGGAATGGAAAGCAATTCAAGAGCGAGGAAGACGATGATGAGATCGGCGGCCTGTGCCATGAGCATCATGCCTATGATACTGAACAACATCAGGATGTAATATTCGCCGCGTTCAAGCCCCATGCGTTTGATGTAGCCATAAGCAAGAGCAATACCGAACAGACCGCTCACAAGAAGAAGCAGGTTGATGAAGGTGGAGAACCCGTCAACGACAACCATGTTGTTGTAGCCGGTATTCTCTTTGCCAATTTGCATAATGGTGTAGGCGATGGTGACAGCCAGCCCAAGCGCGGATAGGAATGCCGTGAACCCTTTGCGGTCTTTCGGAATAAAAAGATCAACCAGCAAAAGCACACAGGCCCATACAGTGAGGATGGTCAGTGGGAGGATAGTTTGAAAATCAAGTTGCGTCATGAACGCTCCGAAAATCTTTTAACCACGAAGGGCACAAAGGAACACAAAGTTTTTGTGTTCCTCCATTTCATCTGTGGTTTATAAGGGCAAGGCCTGGATCAATTTCTCAATAGCGGGCACTATCAAGTTGAAGAAAGGTGCAGGGTACAGACCGATCCAGAACATGAGGATCAGCAGCGGGGCAACAGTGACAATCTCGCGCCAATTCAAGTCGCGCAAGGCGTGTCCGTGCTGCTTGACTTCTTCAACGATTGAGCCTTCAGGTCCGAGGAACATTTTCTGGAACATGTAAAGGATGTAAACCGCGGCCAGAATGACACCAACAGCGGAAATTCCAGCAAACCAGACGCCGCCCATCGGCTTGAAGACACCATCCACACCAGCGCCGAATGCACCAAGCAAAATGGTGAACTCACCCACAAAGCCGTTAAGACCTGGCAAGCCCATAGATGAAAGCGAAGCGATCAACATGATGGTTCCGAAGATCGGCATGACCTTCCACAAACCGCCATAGACTTTGATGTCGCGTGTGTGTGTCTGCTCGTAAACCATACCGATGAGGAGGAAGAGCGCGCCTGTGCTGAGACCGTGATTGATCATTTGCAAAATGGCACCAGATACGCCTTGAGCGTTGAGCGCGAACATACCCAACATCACAAAGCCGAGATGACTCACGGATGAATACGCAACCAATTTTTTAACATCTGCCTGGGCATACGAAACTGCCGCACCATAGATTATGCCAATAGTTGCAAAGAGCGCGATCCACGGGGCGGCCGCAACTGTGGCATCCGGGAATAACGGAATGTTGAAGCGCAGGAAACCATAAGTACCCATCTTCAACAGAACGCCAGCCAAAATGACAGAACCAGCAGTCGGGGCTTCCACGTGGGCATCGGGCAACCATGAATGCAAAGGCCACATCGGGACTTTGATGGCGAATGCTGCTGTGAATGCAATGAAGAGCCACATCTGAGTCGTTGCGCTGATAGTGCCGGACGAATAAAGCGCAGGTAGTTTTGCGATCATGTCAGGAACATTGAATGTGCCGGTCTGGACGCCGAGGAACAGAATCGCGATCAACATCAAAATGGAACCTGCCATCGTGTAGAGGAAGAACTTTATCGAAGCGTACAAGCGGCGCGGTCCGCCCCAAATACCGATCAGGAAGTACATCGGCACGAGGGTGAACTCCCAGAAGATGTAGAACATGAACAAGTCCTGCGCGAGGAACACGCCCATCATGCCAACTTCCAATAAAAGGAAGAAGATCATGAAATCCTTCACGCGGTCTTCCACGGCTTTCCATGTGGAAAGGATGGAGATCGGCGTGAGGAAGGCGGTGAGCAAAACGAGC
This sequence comes from Chloroflexota bacterium, assembly GCA_016219545.1. Lineage (GTDB taxonomy): Bacteria > Chloroflexota > Anaerolineae > Anaerolineales > Villigracilaceae > Villigracilis. Next base: position 8,466 of record JACRMH010000027.1, read on the forward strand.
AAAATGCTCAGTCCATCCACGGCAAGATAATAGTAGATGTTCAATCCCGGAATCCACGAATACTGGGCTTCCAATTGCAGGTCGGGGTTGGATGCCTGGAACTGCGAAAGCACCCAAAGTGACACACCAAAGGTCAGCAGGGATGTGACCAGCGCGACCCAGCGGATGGCGGTCTTGGCTTCAGAGCTCATGAAGAGCAGCACGAGCACGCCCAGAAGCGGGAAGAAGGTCAGAAGAGTAAGAGGTTGCAAAAGAAATTCCATGTTCTATCCTCGAATAAGAAATCGTTGACGGGTTTGAAAGTTGGAAGGTTGGAACGTTCCAACCTTTTGACTTGCCAACTTGTAACCTTCAACTACTTAAAGATAAGATATCCTAAAATCAAGACGACACCCAACATGACGGAGAGCGCATACGAGCGCACGAATCCGTTCTGGACCTTACGCAGGGTCGCCGATACTGATTGAGTTGCCGTGCCAAGCCAATTCGCGAAAGCGTCAATACCTTTTTGGTCGGCATAATCGTTGAGCGCGATCTCACTCAGCCAATTGTAAGTTCCCAGAATAACCGTATCATGCACAAAGTCATGCCAGAAGCGCCAATCAATTACATCCGCAATGAATTGCGATAACTTCTTGAACGGGTTGATGATGACGGCGAAGTAACCTTCATCCACAAACCATTTATTTTCCATGCCCGTGAAGATGAAACCGAGCGGTTTCTTGAGCGGGTCAACCTGACCCGTCTTAAGCGGATTGCGTCCATAGATAAGCCATGAGATGAAAATGGCAAGCAAGGCCGCGACAGTGGAGATCAACGCAACATAGATGTTCAATCCGCCAAGGGATTGCTCGAGCCACGGCGCAACCTGCGCTTCATGCTCGACCAGCTCAACAGTATGCTCCAACCAGTGACCCAAAGTATGGATATACGGAAGGTTGAGTGCGCCGCCCAGAATGGACAGAGCGGCAAGAACCATCAACGGGACCGTCATGACCTTCGGGCTTTCTTCCGCATGCGCGGCAGCTTCGTGACGCGCCTCACCGAAGAAGACCATCCAGATCTGGCGTCCCATATAGAAGGCTGTAAAGAAAGCCGCAATGGCCAGCAGCCAATATACGGTTGGATATAACTTTGCCGCATCCAAAAGAATTTCATCCTTCGACCAAAATCCGGCAAAGGGAAAAATGCCCGCGAGCGCCAACGTACCGATTATGTACAACCAGAAAGTGACCGGCATGGTCTTGCGAAGGCCGCCCATGTTGCGCATATCGCCCGGGTCAAAGACTTCGCCATGTTCATCGTGACCATGATCATCTTTCTTTCCTTCTTTCTTCTTTCCCTTTTGCTTCTCATCATGATGAGCATGTGCATGAGCCAAATGATGATGTCCACGCTCCAATCCAAGAATGACAGAACCAGCGGAAAGGAATAAGAGAGCTTTGAAGAAGGCGTGCGTGATGAGATGGAACATCCCGGCCGTATACGCACCCATACCCACCGCTGCAACCATGAAGCCTAGCTGTGAGATGGTGGAGTAAGCCAAAACTTTTTTGATATCGTATTGACCAACTGCAATCGTCGCAGCGAAGAGCGCGGTGACTGCCCCGGTCATAGCCACGATATATTGGGCCTGCGGGACAAGTGTGTAAAGCGGTGCGGAACGAGTCACGAGATACACGCCAGCCGTCACCATCGTCGCGGCATGGATGAGGGCCGAGACAGGTGTTGGGCCAGCCATCGCATCAGGCAGCCAAATGTAGAGCGGGATCTGCGCAGACTTTCCTGCCACACCCACCAGCATGAACAATGTGATCGCAACGATAATTTCCGGGGGCGCAGTCTTCGCGGCTTCAAATACTTTATCGAATTGAAAACTGTTTCCCAAATACCAGAACATCAGAAAGCCGGCGATGAGGAAACCGAAGTCGCCGACACGGTTGGTGATAAAGGCTTTCTTGGCGGCATTGGAATTCGCCCAGGAGGGTCGCGCGAGCGTATCCATCTCATACCAGAAGCCGATCAGCAGGAAGGAGCAAAGCCCCACACCTTCCCAGCCGACGAAGAGCATCATGTACGAGTCGCCGCTGACGAGGATCATCATGGCCGCGATGAATAGGTTGAGGAAAATAAAGAAGCGCGTAAAGCGGCCTTCTTCCTTCTTGAAGCGCACATCCTCGTGCATATATCCGATGGCATAGATGTGGATCAGCGTGCCAACGCCGGAGACGACCAGCATCATCGTCGCAGAGAGCGAGTCGACGCGGAAGGTCCAATCGATTTGGAGGGTGCCGACATGGATCCACTGTGCGAACGGGATACTCATACCCTCAGGGTTGAGTGAGACCGAATACGCCAACAGCACCGCAACGACAAAGGCCGCTCCCGATGCAAGGCTGGCCACGATGCCGACCGTCCTTTCGCTGAACTTGAACAATTTGCCGAAAATTAAATTGATCAGCAGACCGGTCAGCGGCGCAAAGACCAGCCACGGGGCAAGGTAGAAAAATCCTGAACTTGTTGTTTCACTTAAGTGCATAAAGTTCTCCGTAATTCGGGAATCGGGAGTTGGGATTTGGAACGAGTCCCATCCGCCGATTTACGATTCCCGAATCTCGTTATCCTTTCAAAGAATTCATCTCATCAATATTGATGTTCTTCTTGGTCTTGAAAATTTCAACGATCAAGGCCAGTCCCACCGCAACTTCTGCGGCGGCAACGGCAATAACAAAAAAGACAAATATTTGACCGCTGAACGGGTTGAAATTCGGAGTGCCCAGCAACTCATGAGAACGGCCGAAGGCCACGAAGGCCAGATTACCTGCGTTGAGCATTAATTCAATGGACATGAAAATGATCAACGGGTTGCGGCGGACGAGTACACCCAAAGCGCCGATGGTGAACAGGATCGCCGACAGGATAACGTAATAATCCACATGTACCATTATTTCTGCCCTGCCTTTTCGCGTTTGGAAAGCACGATAGCGCCGACCATAGCGACCAATAACAAAATGGAAGTCACCTCAAACGGCAGAAGGAAATCATTGAACAATGACATCGCCATCGCGCGCAGGCTATCCATGGAATTCACAACAAGACCCGGTGTGGTGATAATCTCGGGCCGCGTGTTCCAAAACAGATATATTAATTCCGCGATAAGTGCAAAAGCCAGACCGCGTGCCAACCACTTCTGCCATGGCAAAACCTCTGACGGGGCAAGGCTTTCCGCACCGAGTAACATGATCACGAACAGGAACAAGACCATGATCGCGCCCGCATAGACGGTGATCTGTGACATGGCAATGAACGGCGCACCCAGTATCAAATAAAAGATGGCCACTGTGACGAAGTTCAGCACCAGGAACAATGCCGAATACACCGCGTTCCGGCTCAACACCATGCCGAGAGCGGCCGCAACCGCAACGAGAGAGAGTACAAGGAAAACAATCAAATCAGAAGTCATAGGCAACCTTTTGGAAAATTAGTAATTGATAATTACCAGTTACTAATTACTAAGCACTAATCAGTGGGATCCTTCATCTCAGGGACAGAACGCAGGTAAATGCCCACATCCACTTTGCGCGGTGTGAGTTGATTCGCATCTGGAACAGACTCGAGCAAAAAGTCCTTGGTGTAAATAGCCTGACGGCGGTCTGTGAACGAAAGCTCGTAGTTGTCACCCAGCACGATCGCTTCGGTCGGGCAGGCATCTTCGCAGAAGCCGCAATAGATACAGCGCAGCATATTTATTTCGTAGGTCGAAGCATATCTCTGTCCGGGAGAGAAGCGTTTCTCGTCAGTGTTCTCGGAGGCTTCAACGAAGATCGCATCCGCATGGCAGGCCGCTGCGCAGAGCGAACATCCGATACACTTTTCCAAACCATTTTCATAGCGCTTCAACACATGACGGCCGCGATAACGCGGGCGGACTTCACGCTTCTGTTCAGGATATTGAGTAGTTACGGTTGGCTCGCGCCAGAAGGAGCGGAGCGTCTCAAGCAGACCGCGTCCAAGTTCAATAACGGGATCAAATACGCCCATCGGATTTTCTCCTCAAGCCACGATAAATAAGCCCCACCGCCACCATTGCACAAATAATAGAAAGGACGGGGATGCTGTAGATAAACAATTGATTATTAAGTTCCTGCGCCAGCAAAATGCCTGCGGCGGTGATAAAGACAGTCACCAGCGAAAGGGGCAGAAGCACCTTCCAACCGAAGGCCATCAAACGGTCATATCTGATGCGCGGCCAAGTCGCGCGGATCCAGATCATAAAGAACAACAGCACGATAACTTTTAGCAATAAGTAGATGGGACCAAGAAACCAGTTTTGATCGACGCTGAAGAAAGTATCTTTCAAGAACCAGAACTCACGATAACCGCCAAAGAACAAGGTCGCCGCGATCATGGAAATGACGATCATCTTTTGATATTCAGCCATAAAGAACAACGCGAATTTCATCCCTGAATATTCAGAGTGGAAACCGGCTGTTAATTCCTGCTCAGCTTCCGGCATGTCAAAGGGTGCACGGTTGACCTCTGCCAGCGTAACGATCAAAAAGATCAAAGCGCCGACAGGCTGGGTCACGGCAAACCACATATCCTTTTGCATGTTGACGATATCAACCAGGTTCATGGAATTGCCCATGACGATCGCGATCGCAAAGCACAAACCCAATGAAAGTTCGTAAGAGATCATTTGAGCCGAAGCGCGGATGCCGCCCAACATGGCGTACTTATTATTGCTCGACCAGCCCGCCAGCGTAATGCCATACACGGCAATGGATGCAATGGAGGTCAGGTACAAAACGCCGACATTCAAGTTCGCAACATACAAAGTGATCGTGCGCCCAAACAGTACAAATGAAGTCCCAAGCGGGATCACAGCCGCGAGGACGAGGGAAGGCACCACAGTCAGGATCGGTGCGAGCACAAACACAACCTTATAAACTTTTGCGGGCGTCAGCTCCTCTTTGAAGATCAACTTGACCGCATCCGCGATCGGTTGAAGCAGACCCTGATACCCTGCGCGGTTCGGTCCAACACGCACCTGCATACGCGCCAGCGCACGGCGTTCATATAACGTAAGGTATGCAAAGCCCGTCAACAAAATGAAGCAAAGCACAAATCCTTTTATTACCAATTCAAGCCAGATCGTTCCATCCATATCACTTCACCTTTGCAACAACAGGTTCGCGGATCGCGATGCCCATACTACGCGGCACGAGCGCCACACCCGCTGAAATCGTATCGTCCAACTTTAAAACCACTTCAGCATTCACACCTTCAAAACTGATCTTCACAACCGCACCTGCTTCAAAACCTAGATTCTTCGCAGTTGAGGGATGCAATGTAACGGTCGCTTCACCAACTCTTCCATTGAGTAATTGCGCCGGGTTGACGGTCACGCCGCGGTCATACAATTTATTGACAGGTACTGCAAGCAATTCTTTTTCTTTTGGACGAAGAGCCGCTTCTTTTCTCACCTTTGGAATGTGGACTGTTTTCCCGGTCTGACTCAGCGGCGCGAGTTGGACGCCCAAGCCCAGTGTGTTCTCATAAGTCGTACCGCCGTAATACAAGTCACCGCGCCCAACAATAGGCCATTGACCATGTACTTCGGCAAGTTTTGAATAACTCAGGTCAGTATAGGCTTCGAGTGAATTCGCCAGAATATCGAATACCACCGAAACTGACGATCCTTCAAGGATAACGCCCATCTGTTTCGCAATTTGGGACGTGATCGCAAAATCAGGCTTGGCATCTCCCTTCGCAGGCACTGCCGCATAGAAACGCTGCACGCGGCGCTCGCCGGAAGTGAATGTCCCTTCGCGTTCGGTATAAGCCTGCGCGGGAAAAACCACATCTGCGATCTCAGTGGTGGCGGATTCAAGAATATCCTGCACTGCCACGAACTTCGCGCCCTTGAGTGCCTTCGCCAAAGCCGGGTCGTCGCCAACCGGGTCAGCTCCGACAATGTATACAACCTTGCCTTTGAGTGCTTTTTCAAGATCAGATTCAGGAGCGAAACCAACCTCCCATGCGCCCTGATCGTTGACTCTCTGCCAGACGCCAACCAAACCGTTGTTCGGTTTGCCGACATGGTCGGTCTCTTTCAGTAATTCACCGCAGGCGGAAGCCAGTCCCGAAGAACCGTTCAAACCAAGTCCTTCATTACCATAGAAGACAAGTGCGTTCTTTGCCTTCGCAAATTCATCAGAAATTTTGCTCTTCTTGCCGAAGTCATTGATCGTCTTGGCTTCATCACCATACGCATAGCGGATGACGTACTTCGCAAATTTATCGAGCTTGGTCTGGCGCGGGTTGGCGACGATCAGTGTCGCGCCGCGGTCAGCGGCCTGTTTGACTCTCATCCACCAAATGGGGGCTTCTTCATATAAATCGGAAGCCACCACGAGGATCGCATCGCCCTTGCCCATCTTGCCGATGTTCGTGCCCTGCCCCACACCCACGATGGCAGTGACATCACCGCCGCCCATGTCTGAGTATAGGATCGCAGTTCCGCCGGCAGTATCAGCCAGTGATTTCAAATTGAAGAGGTCTTCGTTCGCGAGTCTGCCCGAAGCCAGAATGACAAAATCCTTCTTGGCTTTCGAGAAATTTTCTGCGGCAAATTTTGTCGCGGCATCCCATGAGGCGCGCGCAAGTTTTTCATCTTTGCGGACCAGCGGTTTGACGAGTCGCTTCTTGCTTTCAGTATAGTGATATGTGAAGCGTCCTTTGTCGCACAACCAGATCTCATTAACTTCTTCGTTCTGCCTCGGCATGACACGCTTGATAACCACGTCACCGCCAGCCTTGGCTTCGCGGCGTGTGTTGAGCGTGGTGTTGCATCCCACTGGGCATTGAGTACAGATGGAAGCCTGTGCTTTGAGTTCCCAGGCACGCGCACCAAAGCGGAAGTCGGCAGTGGTCAATGCGCCGACGGGACAAATGTCGGTGGTATTGCCTGAGAAAACAGAATCAAACCCGGGGTCAGATAAAGAAACGATCTGTGTATTGCGTCCGCGTTCATCAAATCCAAGAACCGCTTCGCCCGCAACTTCATCCTGAAAGCGGATACAGCGCGCGCATTGGATACAGCGTTCGCGGTCCAGCCAGATCAATTCGCCAAGAGGAACTTGTTTTTCAAAATGCAATTTCTCGTCGTAGATGAAGCGACCCTGACTTGGACCAAATGCCATCGTCAAGTTTTGAAGCGGACATTCGCCGCCCTTATCACAGACCGGGCAATCCAGCGGATGCGAAGTGAGCAGGAATTCAACCGTGCCCTTTTGTCCATCCTTGGCTTTATCCGTTGTGGTCATCACAACCATGCCTTCCGAAACGCGATTGGTACAAGCGGTTTCTAATTTGGGCATGAACTGGATCTTAGGTTGACCGTTCTCGATCACAACCTGACCTGTGGCACGGTCCAGCATGGGACGGCCGACTTCCACCAGACACATGCGGCACATGCCAACCGGCTCGAGTTTTGGGTGATGGCAGAAGACAGGGATGTCAATGCCAACCATCTTGGCCGCATCAGCAATCAACGTTCCATCGGGGACCGTTACACTTATTCCATTAATTGATAGCGTGACTTGTTTCGTCATGCGTGCTCCGTTAAACCTTTACTACTTTTTTGAAATCTTGCGGGAATCTTTCGATACCGGTAACCACAGCCATCGTGGCGAACTCGCCCAAAGCACACAAACATTTGTTTTGCATTTGTTTGGCAACATTCAGGAGCAGGTCAACATCTCCCTGCTTGCCTTCGCCGGAATGAATGCGATGGACGATACTTTGCATCCAATAATTTCCTTCGCGGCAGGGCGTGCATTTGCCGCACGATTCGTGCTTGAAGAAATGAATGGTTTTGTTAATGATCCACTCTACGCTGACAGTATCATCGATCACGATCACAGAAGCAGACCCAAGGTCAGCGCCGAGCGTGCGGACAGTGGCATAGTCCATCGCTGTGTCAAGCACCTTATCATCCACAACGATCAAGGAGGATGATGCACCTGCCGGCATGATGGCCTTCACAGGTCTGCCTTCCTGAACGCCGCCGCCATGTTTATAGATCAACTCGCGGAAGGTGGTGCCAAAGGGCAGTTCATAATTACCGGGCCTGCGCACACGACCGGAAAGCGAAAAGAGTTTTACACCCGCGCTATCGGCTGTACCCATGGACTTGTACCACTCCGCGCCGTTGGTGATGATAGGCGGGACATTGGTGAAGGTTTCGACATTATTGATAATGGTCGGCTTGCCATATAACCCATACGAAGGCGGGAAAGGCGGACGCACACGAGGCTGTCCACGCTTGCCTTCCATTGATTCGAGCAGGGCTGTTTCTTCGCCACAGATATATGCGCCCGCGCCGAGATGGGTGAAAATTTTCAGTGAATAATCGGTGCCAAAAAGGTTATCGCCAAGAACACCGGCTTTTTCCATCTCCGCGATCTTTTCATCGAGGAAGGCAGCTACCTGCCAAAACTCACCGCGCAGATAAACATACCCAACCGTCGCGCCGACTGCGTAACAGGAGAGCATAAGTCCTTCCAAGAATTGGAAGGGGTTGCTTTCCATGATCTCACGGTCTTTGAATGTACCGGGTTCTGATTCATCGGCATTTGCAACGACATAATGCGGCCAGTTCTTGTTATCAATGAAGGACCACTTCATGCCGGTGGGGAATCCCGCGCCGCCGCGTCCGCGCAGGCCGGAGTTCTTGACCACTTCGGTCACCTGCTCGGGCTTCATTTTGGTCACGGCTTTTTTGAAAGCGTCGAACCCACCGTTCTTTTTATAGACATCGATCTTATTGATGTCGGGGACGTCAAGATGGCGTAAGAGAACGTGTGCCATTATTTCACCCCCACATCAGATTTTTTCAACGCTTCGATCAATTCCATGGTGCGGTCCATGGTCATGTTCTCGTGATACTTGATCCCATCGGGACCTTGGGTCTGGAACATCGGAGCCTTATCGCAAGCGGCGAGGCACATCACGCCTTCGAGTGTGACCAGCCCATCGGCGGTAGTCTCACCGACTTTGATGCCGAGGTTGCCGCACAGGTTATTAAGGAATTCATCCGCGCCGCGCAAGGCACAGGGCAGGTCGGTGCAGACTTGCATTCTATATTTGCCGGCTTTCTCATCATGATAGAGCGAGTAAAAGCCGACGATGGAGGCGACTTCGGTTTCGGTAATGTCCAGCAATTGAGCGATATCCTGCATCGCGGCCTTGTTGACGTAACCTTCCTCGCGCTGGGCAAGATACAGAAGCGGCATGACGGCCGAGCGTTTTTGCTCGGGCGGATATTTTGCAAGGAGTTGTTTAACTTCCTTCGGATATTTTTTCTCTAAGCTCATCTGTCAATATCTCCGAGGACAATGTCAATGGAAGAAAGAATGGCAACAAGGTCGGCCACCAAATGTCCCTTCACGATCTGCGATAGCACGCTCAAATTATCAAATGAAGGTGTGCGCATGTGGATGCGATACGGTTTCGGTCCCCCATCGCCTTCGAGGAAGACACCCAACTCACCGCGCGGAGATTCAATTGCGCTGTAAATGGAAGCCTTCGGCGCGGAGAAACCTTCCGTCCATAACTTGAAGTGATGGATGAGGGCTTCCATGTCCACGCCGATCTCCGAGCGCGGGGGCGGGACGAATTTGCGGTTCGCCGAACGCACAGGTCCGAGCGGTAATTTGTTCAAGGCCTGGTCAACGATCTTCAACGACTCGCGCAATTCCTGAATGCGCACCAAATAACGTGCATATACATCGCCGTCTTTCAACACGGGCACATTGAAATCATATTGTTCATAACCCATGTATGGGCGGGCTTTACGCAAATCCCAATCCACACCCGAAGCGCGGAGCGGAGGGCCGGTCACGCCGAATGATAAGGCGACAGAAGCATCCAATTTTCCAAGGCCCACTGTCCGGTCAATAAAGAGCGGGTTCTTCGTCAGTAATTTTTCGTATTCATCAATACGCTTTGAAAAGATGGAAGTGAAGTCGCGCACTGCTTTTTCGAATTCAACGGGAACATCGCGCCAGACTCCGCCGGGGCGGAAGTAGGTCGTCATCATGCGTTGACCGGAAACCAGTTCGAAAATATCGAGGATCTGTTCGCGTTCGCGGAAACAATACATGAACATGGACATGGCGGCGAGGTCAAGCCCCGAAGTGCCAAGCCAAACCAAATGCGAAGCGATACGTTGAAGTTCGACGAGCAGTACCCTCAGCCCCTGCGCGCGTGCAGGCACATCCAGGTCAACCAATTTTTCAACTGCCATGCAGTAGGCCAGGTTGTTGCCCAGCGGGTTCATGTAATCGAGGCGGTCTGTCATCACTTCGGCCTTCTGATAGGTCTTGGCTTCCATGTTCTTTTCAATGCCTGTATGCAGAAAACCTACATCGGGAATGCAGTTGACAATGACTTCGCCATCCAACTCAAGCAACAGGCGCAGCACGCCATGCGTGGATGGATGTTGGGGACCCATATTCAAGAGCATCGTTTCGCCGGTGAGGGCACGCTCTGATACGAGATGTTTAAATTTGGCTATGCTGACTTCTTCAATCTGACTCATAACTATTCCTTTGCAAACGGCTTGAGCGAGCCGATCTCATCAAAGTTAAAGGTAAACTGCGGTTCTTCATACCCAAGCGGAAAATCCTTGCGAAGCGGATGCCCTTCCATATCTTCCGGGCTCAGGATACGGCGCGGATCGGGATGACCCTCGAACTCGATGCCGAACATATCGAGGAGTTCCCTCTCTCGCCAGACTCCAACACTATACACACCGGTCATGGTCGGGACTTTGGGACTGCTCCCGTTTACTGGCATTCTGATCTGCACTGAAAGATTCTTCGCAACCGAAGTGAGTTGATATATCACATGAAAACGCGGCGCTTCCTGCGGATAATAATCCACGGCCGTCAACGCCGAGAGCAATTCAAAATTCTGTTCGTCGCGCATCAGGGTCAAGGCTTCAACGATCTGCTCAGGCTTCACGAACAGATGCACTTCATCGCGGAACTCTTCAAAGGTCGCGCCGAATTTTTCCTGTACCGCTTTTACAATGGGTTCTAGTTTTTTATCCATAAATCCAATTCCTTAAGACCTGACAGGTTTCTTAAAACCTGTCAGGTCTTGTGAATTACTTATACTTCTCAGCGTACTGCTTGAAGGATTCGCCCTTGACCTTCTCATGGATGGTCATCACGCCGTGGATCAAAGCTTCCGGGCGCGGCGGACAGCCGGCCACAAAAACATCCACGGGCACAACTTCGTCCACACCCTGGAAGATGGCGTAGTTATTGAAGACACCGCCGCAGGAAGCGCAATCACCCATGGCAATGACCCATTTCGGTTCGGGCATCTGGTCGTACAGGCGGCGAAGCACAGGTCCCATTTTCTTGGAGACACGTCCCGCCACGATCATCAGATCGGATTGGCGCGGACTGGCGCGCATGATTTCCATGCCGAAACGACTCATATCATAGTTGGCAGCCTGCGCAGACATCATCTCGATGGCGCAGCAAGCCAGACCGAACAACATCGGCCACATGGCATTGGTGCGTCCCCAGTTAACGACACTTTCAAGCGTGGTGGTAACCACGCCCATATTCCCTAATTTTTGCTCTACTCCCATTCTAAAGCTCCTTTTTTCCAGGCATATACATAACCTATCAATAAGATAACGATAAAGACGACCATCTCCAGCAAGCCGAAAATTCCCAGCTTGCGAAAAGCGATCGCCCAAGGCAGGAAGAACACAACTTCAATGTCGAAGAGGATGAACAATACGGCAATTAAATAGAAGCGGACAGGCATGCGCCGTGTCCCTTCGCCGTATGGATTCATACCCGATTCATAAGGCATGGATTTTGCGTCTGAACTCTTACGTGGACCAAACAATTCCCCTAAACCTATCGCGATCACGGCAATTACCGTGGCTACCGCGATCATCACTGCAATGGCTATGTATTCCAACAGCATAAAAACACCTCTTGGTGTGAAATCGGTGCGTGAAATCTGGCACGTTCGGCGTAGTATATCATAAGAAACTTAAGGGAAATAGATAAAGTGTCACATTTCACAAAAATGCTGATATTAGTCACTTACCCTATGCAGTTTTGCATATTTTAGGGCATGTCGCCCTGAGCGCAGCGAAGGGTCTCGGAGATAGTTATAGAGACCCTTCGCTCCGCTCAGGGAATCATGCGCGGTGCGTAAGGCGAGTTAGTCATGCTGGGGATTAAACAAAAAAGACACACCAGAAATGTGTCTTTTCTTTCTTCAAATAAACACGCTCCCTGCGCCGTCCCCGGCGCAGGGTTGGCAAAAAAACGCCGCCGAGGACGGCGGTCTGAACTTAGAACTTTTAAAATATCTCTCTCTGATATCCCTTTTGGCTTAGGTTTAACTGTCATAGGGTTAAGGTATGGCAGGTTTTTGATTAATATACATAGAGGTAGCTAATTCTAGAGCATCGTCAGATAATGGGTTGCCCCCTCCCGAAACACCTTGAACAATAATAGTCATTGCACTGGCATTATTGAGTTTCATAAGAAGAGTATTAAGATCAAAAGAAATAGGAGCATAAAATCCAAAAGTTGCATCGAGTACTCCTTGAAAATCAATAGGTGGGGACACTTGGGAAAAAATTAGGTTACCAGGTACACCACGATTTTCATTATTAATATAACCTATATTATAATTAATTTGGGAGTGGCTAAGATGGTGAGTGAACGAAGTCGGTAATGTGAAAGGGATATTTAGGGAATTGGTGTTTTTTCAATTGGCGCTGATTGAAGTAATAGACAAATAAACGAACAGCGCAGGATAAAGCATACGGACAACGTGAA
>JACRMH010000028.1 GCA_016219545.1 Chloroflexota bacterium
GCAAGTTTATTAAGTTGCGTGACAAGGCGGTTGCGTATCGCAATATTATGGATGCCAAAACCGGCGACGGCACTTAACACTACCAACCGCAATAATTCGGGTAATTCCTTTGGAAAAACAATGTAAACATATGGTATGTGTATAACAATAAACCAGGAAATAGCCCACCAGCCTATCGTTGGAGATAATTTGTAAGCGGAAAATAGAGTCAAAATAAGGGAGAACAGGTCATGTGATTCGTGTAAAAAAGGGAAGAGCGGACTATCAACAACTGGCGCGAAGTAGGGAATGACTTCCAGCATGTCAACCAAGGCAAACAAGGTCAAGGCCAGAAAGATGGTTGGGATGGTATAACGATTGACCTGAGTAATCCGCTGATTTTGCATAAATTATATGTACGATCACCTGTTATATATAATAATACGGGAACCATACTTCTCATTGGGTTCGTAAAAATATAATTTCCCTCACCCGCCGCCGAACCATGTCTTTGCGAAGGCGCACTTGCTCTTCGCCCGAAGCAATCCCCTCACTGATGCGGAGATTGCTTCGCCGCCAAAGACCAAGAGCGGCGGCTCGCAACGACATTGCGGGAAGTTAATTATTTACAGACCCTAAAATCGTTGTGATTGTAATACAAGTTTTTTTCTTCGGGCAAACATGACAAAATATCCTGCCATCCCAGTAGTCTTATACTCATCACATTGGGGGAGGACCGAAACTTATTTGGGAATCTGCATGAATAGATCCACCACCTTCGGATCAAAATGTGTTCCCGATGCGGCAAGAATATATTCGCGCACTTTTTCTTCCGTCCACGCGGCGCGGTAGGGACGGTCTGAGCTTAATGCGTCCCATACATCCACGACGGCAAAAATGCGCGCGACCAGTGGAATCTGTTCGCCTTTTAGTCCATGTGGATAGCCAGTGCCATCCCATTTTTCATGATGTCCGTATGGAATATCCAATGCCAGCCGCAGATATCGAATGGGAGAGAGCATCTCGTAGGCAAAGCTCGGGTGCTTCTTCATCACCACCCATTCCTCTTCCGTCAAAGGACCGGGCTTTTGCAGGATCTTGTCGGGAACACCCATCTTGCCAATATCATGCAACAATGATCCCCACCGTACCTGCACCAATTCCGCCTTACTAAAACCAAAGGCACGCGCAAGTTTCGCAGTCATCTCGGTGACTCGCTGAGTGTGCCCCTCGGTCTCTTTATCGCGCAAGTCAAGGGCACGCGACCAGCCTTCTATCGTGGCATCATACGCCAGAGAGAGTTCAACATTGGAGCGTTGCAGGCTCTCAAACAAAGTGGAATTCTCGATCGCAATTGCCGCCTGCCCGGCCAGGGTATCGAGGAAATCAAACCAATCCATATCGGGTTCAAGTACGGAGCGATGGAAGACTTCCAATACGCCCTTCACCTCCCCCTTGGTAATTAACGGCACACCGTAATAGCAGGCAAAATCCTCACCAGCCAGGAGACTTGTAAGAAGTAAGTTATCTGGTTCATTCCTTAGATCTGGGATCTGAACGATTCGTCGTTCCAGAGCGGCGCGTCCGGCATAGCTCTCACCCAAACGGACCTGAACCTTTCTGACGGCTCTGGTGCGGAAGCCGCGCTCGGCGCCGTATTCCAGCATTTGTGAACTCGAATTAAATATCAAAATATCAGCCGCATCCACGTTAAGTTCCTTCGTAACATGGCTGAGAATTTCTAAAAGGCTAAGTTTCAGATCGAAATTAGCTGCGATGACCCGGTCAATGGCACTCAAGGCGGTGAGATGTTCAAATTGCCGTTGTATCCTTTCATCCACCTGTTTGCGCTCGGTAATATCCTGGTAAATCGCGTAAAAAAGACTGACATCGCTCAATGGAAGTGTCTTTACCAATACATGCACATTCCTGATCTCGCCGCTTTTGGTGTGGTGCAGGGTTTCGAAATCGTCGCTTCCTTCCAGGATTATTTTTTGCATGTGGTTTGCTGTTTCCATTGCATTCTCCAACACTTCGTAGTCAGAGATGCTCATGGCAGAAAATTCCTCGCGGGTGTAGCCCAATTGCTTGTGCGCAACGTCGTTCGCTTCGACGGTTTTTCCTGTTTCAACCTCAAGCAGAAGAACGCCATAGGGTGATTGCTCGAATAAGACGCGATAGCGCGCTTCTGCATTCCGAAGCGCCTCCTCAGCGTGCTTACGCTTGGTAATATCATTAAAGACGGTAAGCATGGCCGGTTTACCGGCATAAAAAAACGGGACGGCTGATACTTCAACATCAATCGTTATTCCATCCAACCGCACAAATTTTTCTTCAGCCAGGGCCACGGGAACACCTTCGCTTTGCGATTGTTGGATGCGCTGCAAGGCCAGTTCCCGATAGTCAGGATGCACAAACTCGATAACCGGCTTTCCGATCAGGTCAGTCGTGCGGTCTGCGCCGATGATCGTGGCGCAGGCTGGGTTGGCAAAGACGACGCGCCCCTGGCTGTGGACAACAACGCCGTCGGGCAGGGTTTCCACCAGCAGGCGATAGCGTTCTTCGCTTGCATGCAGAACCTCTTCCGCATGTTTACGGTCGGTGATGTCGCGGACGATGGCAGTGTAGAGCCGCTTTCCAGCAACCTCAATGCGCGAGATCGAAATCTCAACTGGAAATTCCTCCCCATTCACGCGGACACCAGTGAGTGTAGGAATGTCCTCCATCGTGCGCTTCGTTTGTCCATCGTCGCCAAACCTGGCGAACTGTTTTGTATGTACTGCGTGAAACCGTTCGGGAAGGAGCAAAGCAAGCGGCTGTCCAATGGCACGCCCCGCCGGGTAGCCAAACATTTTCTCGGCGGCAAGGTTAAATCCAATGATGCTCTGACCAGCGTCAACAGTAATGATCGCATCCATCGCTGCATCAATAATCCCCACGAACTGCGCGCGACTTTCAGATAATTTCTCTTCGGCTCTCTTGCGGTCGGTGATGTCGCGGATGTTACATTGGATCACTTTTTCATCATCCACCAAATAAACATTGCTGACAAATTCAACCTGGACCAACCGTCCGTCCTTCATCTTGAGCGGCAGATCTTCGTAGCGAATAAACTCATTCTCCTGCAGCGCTTCAAAAGCTCCCTTGCTGGCTTCAATATCCCTAAACGCCCCCACTTCCCAAAGCTTTTTCTTTACGAACTCCTCGCGCGAATAGCCCAACATTTTTATCAAATATGAGTTGACATCCTCGATCATGCCCGTCTCGGCATCCAGGATTAATATCCCATCCTGGGCCGATTCAAACAAACGGCGATAACGAAGCTCTGAATTCTTTAGTGTTTGCATATAATATCTTCCTTACTTTAACTCCGCCCTATATATATGTGTCGGAGCCTTTCTTTTACTAAACAGTTGGACACCTCAAATACGTGCATAAATATATAACCTAATTTTATAACTGACCCATCCCGGTCGCATCCATCGTTTGGGGAGGGTTCATCTCCGCCACTTGGGGACAGTGATGCGGTTACGTCACGCACCGGATGACATTATTTAATAATGGGAATTCTCAAGGCGACAGTTCGTAAATGTTCGGCCACGCGCTCGGGCGTCTCCCCTGTACTGATAAATAAATCAGCGCCGGCGGAGAGAGCGGCTTGTTGACGAGATTCTAAATGACTGATCAGGACAACAACAATTGCATTAGGACAGGCCACCCGAAGTTCTGCCAGGGCCGGCACGCCCAAGCCAACAGGAAGCAAATCCCAATCCACCAACAATATGTCCGCGCGGCTAAGTGGAACCTTAGCTAACGTGGCGGACCAGTCACCTGATTCACCAACCACTTCCATATTTAGATCAAGTACGAGCAAACGAAGGGCGGAGCGCTCTTGGGGCTTCGCATCAGCTAAATATACGCGGGTCATGAATCTAGCTTACTTTGATTACCCTTCAACCGTATCCCCCACCTGGGGAGTGTTTTTCTCCCCCACTTGGGGGAGATATGCGGGATTAATAGAAGGGAGTTACGCAATTATTCTTTTTCTGGCGGCTTCTCAAACACCAATGCTTTCTCAACCGGGTGGGCTTCCTTGGCAATCTCGACGGTTGCCGTTGGGGGTTGCGTAGTGACGATCACAGGGCTCAAATGCTGAATATCATTTACCGCTAAAAGCTCCGCCCGATTGCCTTCCACACTAAACCGTGTTAAAGAACAGTTGCTGACAGTGGTCCGCCACCATCGCCAGCGTTTTTCGGGCAGATACCAGGATAGTGCGGCCGAGATCACACCAGCATGAGCAACGACAGCGACGCGTTGATCGGGATGTTTGGACACAATGTCCAACAACACAGCTGAAACGCGTCCCTCAATAGGCCAGCGAATCGTTCCGCCTGCATGAGCATCCAGATAATGTTCCACGAGGTCAGTAATCGAAAAAATTTCCATGATTACTAATGCAGGCAGTTCAAGGAACATTACTTCCTGAACACCCACTTGTAATTGCGGGTCAAGCCCGATCTGTGCGCCGATAATATGCGCAGTTTCCTGGGTGCGGCGGAGAGGGCTGGAATATAAACTGTCGAGATGGTTTTCTGGAGAGCTAAAATATTGACCAGTCTGTTCAGCTTGTTTCTGCCCAAGTTGCGTCAGAGGCGCATGAAAGTAATCTCCATTTACACGCACGGCATGTCCGTGCCGGATGAGTACAAGTTCCGTGTCCATTAATTGAATCTCCTAAATTTGTAAACCCCGGCCGGAGTTTCGACCATGCTTGGTTGGTAGATGGCTTCTTTCCTGGGTTTGACCAAAGCCGCGTCCAGTTCGAGTCTGAAATCCAATAAGGTTCGCGTCACCTGTTCGATCCGTGCGACCGCTGTCGTTATATCGCCTGCGCCTGGGTTTGCAATTAATCTAACGCGGACGATCCTATTTTTCTTTGACATGTTTGTTTCTCCTGTTCACCATCCAACTCATCAATAAAGCCTGAAGATAAATAATCGCTGCCTTTTATACCTGTGTAGGCGCAGCCGCCACTGGTTGATGGACGAAAAAGCGCGTCTTACCCCAGCGATAAAATTGGATGATCGCAGCCAGAGTCAGGCTGCCAAGCAAATAAGCTCCGAGCACATCGCTTGCCCAATGTTGACCGAGGTAAATGCGTGAGGGACCCACCAGAATGATCAAGCTGCCAAGGAACACCATGAGCAGGGTGCGTTTTAATGAGGGTTTCGATAAACTAAAAACAAGAAACGCAATAAAACCAAAAAAAACAAGATAGAACATAACATGCCCGCTTGGAAAGCTATAACTGGTAAGTGTTCCAAAAACATTTACTGAGTTTGAATTGGGACGCGGACGCCCTACAAGATCTTTCACCAACGCATTGACCGCTGCGGAAAACACCGCTGCAAAGAGTGCCATAACTGATTCCCATTGCAGTCCAAATGCATAGATCAATAAAATGATCAGCCCTGCAATGATCACTGCCTGTGGCGCAAACCCAATCCAGCTAATCCAATCCATCATTGAGGCAAAGAATGGGAATTTAATTAATTGAAGAGTCTTCGTGACCTGAAGGTCTACCGCAAAGGCAGGCATGATCCTGACCAGAAAAGTTAACATGGCAAAAGCGCCTATGACCAAAGCAAGCATTGTCAAGAAAAAGACGGCGCGATATCTCCGCACAAGAGCCGGGGCGGACTTGGCACGTACAGCTTGCTGCACATCCTGTTTAATCTTTTCAACCGGCTTTTCATCTTTTTGTTCTGACATTCGCTTCTCTCTTCCTTGAGGTGAAATCTAACTCATTGAATTTATATTTTCTCCGCGATGATTTTCCCCACAGACGATATACGCCAAAAATTTTTGCCACAAATTGAAAGCGGTGGAATGCATCCCCTTATGCTCGGACCAATGCAGGATAATACGAACTTCTGCAGCCTATGAATTCATCATACAATGAACACTCCCCAGCCACATCCTGCGGCTGGGGAGTATGGTTCTAGGGCACTTGGGGGAGAAGATCGCCTTATCCGTTGACTCGATCTCGCGCTTCACCATCTCCTGCTCCTGCGGCGTGCGCAGCGCTTTCTTCCAATGTATCCCAAATTACATTCAAAACTGAATCTATATTGTTCATCACATCATTGTTCCAAAATCGTAAAACCTGATAGCCTTTGGATTTCAGAAATTCAGTTCTTTCTTCGTCATATTCTTCCTGCTCCAAATGTTGACTCCCATCCAATTCAACAATAAGTTTCCTGCGTGGGGCACAGAAGTCTACAATGTAATTCCCAATTGCATGTTGTGGTCGAAAATGAACATCAGCCATGCGATGAGCGCGTAAGCGGGCATGGAGTTTGAGTTCGGCAGGTGTCATGTCGCGGCGCAATTCTTTGGCGCGCTTAAAGATTTTGGGTGTGGTGCGTGTGTGTTTCAAGAACCCACCCCCTCCGTCCTTCGGACACCTCCCCCATTGTCAAAAACCAAGTACGACAATGGGGGAGGAACAACTGTAATTTTGGTTTGTACTTTAAGTTTCATTCATACTCTTCATTCTCCTTCCCCCATTCATGATCTTTGAATGGGGAAAGGACGGGTAGGGGGTCAGCTCTTGTTCGCCACAATTGCAATCTCGTCGTCCGTCAACCCATACAACTCATAGACCAACTTGTCAATCGCCTTGTCCGTTGACTCGATCTCGCGTTTCACCATCTCCTGCTCTTGCGGACTGCGCGGACTTTGTTTGTGCAACGCCAACATGCGCTCGACCAGCGAGACCAGCTTATCGTGCATGGCTTTTTCGACGGGGTCGGTGAAGTTGACGGGAGGAATGGGGAGTTTTTCCAAAAATTGCGTAAAAAAACGAAAGAAGCCACCTCGCATAGGTGTACTTATTCGTTTTAGATAAAACTCAAGCAACTTGCTATTTAACAATCCCAGTATGTATTTGGGCGATAATTTAGTTTCACTCTTTATGGTTATTCCATATCCACTTGTAAAGGCATACTCGCCATTTTCATCATAAGCAAATTGCGCACGGTCAGCAATATCAGGAACAAGAATCTTTTCCTGTTTCATCAATTCGATATTTTTAGGATAAACATAAGCATACCATTGAGCACCACGCATTTTGCCTTTTTCTCTATTCTCCAAATAGGTTTTGTTCTGTGAAAGATACTCTAAAGTCTTCGGAAAATCCTTCTGCATATATTCTGATGAATTGAAAACTGCTTTCCCATTCTTTAGGTTGTAAGGAATAACAACCATTTTTCCAGATGGCAAGACTTGATACCTCTTAATTTCTCGCCCTTGCAAGAATGGAGAAAGTATCTTTTTCTCAACCTCCACATTTTGGTCTAGCTGTTTTGAGAAAGCAGTAACAATATCACCAATCTCTGAAACAAAATTAACAACATAAATTTCATTTGCGCTTGTTCTTATTCCTTGCGCCATTCTGTCAGCAACATCGCCAAGTTTTACAGGCATAGTCAAAAGTTTTTCGAAAATTCCAGCTTTCTCCCCCACTATAAAATTCCATTCGCTTTCCGTTACACGGCTGGCGTTAATTTTGCCAGTCAAGACTTCCGAAGTCTCAGAGACATCGGAAGTCTGAGCTACACGCCAATCACCTAAATTCTGAACTTTCTCGAATTCAAATTCATCATGTCCTGCTTTATCAAGGAACATCAAGCAGGTATAAGTCGTTGCGCTCTCAAAAACCTGTTGATCTCCAAAGTGAACTACTTTGGCAAGGTGTTTGCCTTTTGCAATCACATTTCGCACAGGTGCGCCATATTGCGCGTTGAAGAATTTATGCGGCAGAATGAATCCCAGCCGCCCGCGTTCGTTGAGGATACTTAATCCTTTTTCAATGAACACTACATAAATATCATAATTGCCTTTGCTTGCCGCTTGATAACACTTCTTGTAAAACTCAACATCAATCGGTGAAGTTTCCTGCAACTCTTGAATACGAATATACGGCGGATTTCCAATTACCGCATCAAAGCCGCCATGAATGAATACATCTGAGAACTCACCGCGCCAATCAAAGGCATTCACGCGGTAGCGTTCTTCTTCACCCTCAAAGCCCATTGTCAATTGCTGTCCTTCGTAATAATCAGGTCCGATCAACGAGTTACCGCATTTGATATTATTTCCCAAGTCTGGCAATACGCGTTCCTGAAACAAAGCCAGTTGAGAACCGATCGTCTCACTGCTTTCGCCTTCCAGCACCTTCAAGAGCAAAGACAGTTTTGTCACTTCCACGGCTTGCGCGTCAATGTCCACGCCGAAGATGTTGTTGAGCAAAATCTCTTTCTTTTTTGCGGTTGTTAATCTGTATCCATCTTTAACCTGATAAATGGCGGGGTTCTTGCCTGTCAACCATTTTTCAGGTGAGTTGTCCGCTTCAGCGTAATATTTCAAATGCCAATCCAGCAAATATTGATACGCCCCCAAAGGGAAGGTCCCTGAACCGCAGGCGGGGTCGAGAATTTTCAAACGCGCCGCTTCCTTTGGCGTCTTGCCTTCCAACAATTTCCCAACGGTATTTTGCACAATGTATTCCACAATATACGTCGGCGTGTAATACACTCCGCCCGCCTTGCGTACTTCGGGTTTCTCCTCCACCTTCGCCTGATGCCCCGCCGTGAGGCGGATCACCTTGCCGAGGAAACGCTCATACACCTGCCCCAAAATATCGGATGGGATTTCGCGGAACACATACGGGCTTTCGGGATAATACAGATTCTTGAGGATGTCCTGCAAGACCTTATCATCCACGATCAGACTTAACGTCAAGTTGTCTGCTGCACCCGATTGCTCTTTCTCGTCTTTGAAATGGAAGAGTCCAGAGTTGTAACGCGCATCCGCTTTTTTGAATAAAGCACACAAGCCCGCGTAAACCGACCCCCTCCCGGCCTCCCCCAAATCCGACGAACTTCTGTCGGATTTGGGGGAGGTGCCCCGCGAAGCGAGGGCGGAGGGGGTCATTGCAATTTCTTTTAATTGATAATCTCTCTCCACGCCCCGATCTTCGCAGATACGCAAAAAGATAATGCGGTCAATGGTGATCTGCACTGCATAATTCAACTCACGCACATTCAAGCTTGGGTTGCGTAACGCAATATTCTTTGCCAGCAAATCACGCCAGCGTTCGATCTCTGCCAGAAAAGCATCGTCAACTTCGGTTGTGCCCCTTCTTCGCGAAGCGTTCAAGCCTTCGGCATATTGATCGAACGAACCTTTCAGGACTGCATCACGAGAAAAGATTGCTGCAATTTCGTCCCATTTTTCGATGTAATCCTTATAACTGTATAACGCAATCCGCCCCAATGAAGCCTTGTCTTTTTTATCGGGCTTCGTGCGGCAATCGTAAACGGCAAACTCTTCAAAGTCTGTCAGAATCCCCAACGGCAATTTTGCAGACCACGCATAACGCCGCAACTGAAAAGCGGGATGAATATTGAATTCAATATTGACGGCTGGCTTCTTGGCTTCCACAAAAAACTTGCGCGCTCCCCCGATCCGAAAAGCATAATCCGGCGCTTTATTCTCGCCTTCAATTTCAAGGCTGTCTTCGTGGATCACATCCTTATACGTTTCAGCATAACCGCCCTTGTTGAATATGTCCCAACCCAACGCCTCGAAGAACGGGTCTAAAAACTCGCGTCGTAATTGCGTCTCGTTATATTTCCCCGAACGATACGACTCGCGGTTGGCTTCAAAGCGTTCCACTAAATTCTTGATGACATCAGGTGTGGTCATGGATGGCTTTTCCTCTCCGCCAAGTATACAGGAAATTAAGTCAAAGGTGACAGTCATCTCGGAGATGACTGTCACCTGGCATGCAATTCTCTGGTGAAATAGCAGGATTATGAAACGATATGGTTACGTAAGGCGAGAGTCACGGCTTCGGTACGGCTCGTGACCATTAGTTTGGCAAGGATATTGCTGACATGCGATTTGACCGTGGACGGACTGACGGTCAGCCTGCCCGCGATCTGCGTATTATTCAGCCCTTCGACCATCAAAGCCAAAACATCTCGTTCGCGCTCCGTCAGGTCGAGGCCGGGCACCGGCGGTTGATTGGTTGTCTCGACCAAAGATTGAGCCGCCTCGGGCGAGAGGGTGGCGCGTCCGGCATAGGCAGCGCGGATGGCCCGCGCCAGATCTTCTGCCGAGACATCCTTCAGCAAATAGCCAATTGCGCCGGCTTCCAGCGCATTCTTAACCAGATCACCTTCCTTGAAACTGGTCAACACGATCACCTTCACCTGCGGGTGCTTCTGGCAAATGATGTGCGTTGCGGTTGCCCCGTCCATATCCGGCATCATCAGGTCCATCAGGATCACATCCGGCAGGATCTCACTGCACAGTTTAATGGCAGTCTCGCCATTTTCTGCTTCCCCCACCAATAAAATATTGTCGAAGACTTTCAGGATGGTCGCCAGTCCCCTGCGTACCATGGCATGATCGTCAACAAGCATAACGCGGATCGGTTGTGTGGGAGAAAGTGTCATAGGGATTCCTTGGGTGGGGTTTGTGTCCAGCGGATCGTGAGTTCGGTACCGCGACCGGGCTGGCTTGTGATGGTCAATGAGGCGTCTGCGGCTTCGGCGCGTTCGCGCATCATCCCCAAGCCATAGTGACCTGAGAGTGTTTTTGTGGGGTCAAACCCCAGTCCATTGTCCTGAATGTGCATTTCGATCACTTCTTCTTCCTGCTTCAATTCGATCTCGACCTGAGTGGCCTTGGCATGTTTGGCAATATTATTAAGCGCTTCCTGACACACGCGGTAAAAGGTCACCTGTGCTTCGGCGGGGAGAAAAAACTCCCCTGATACATTTACAGTGATGGGAACATTGGTGCGGCCAGAAAACGCATTTCCCAACAAACGCAGCAGATCGCTCAGGCTTGAATCTATGATGGTTGAGGGACGAAGTTCAGCCAGCATTGCGCGCATCTCAGCCATTGCACCGCGCGTCAAACGGCGCAAATCTTCGAGTGACCGGCGCGCCTCCTGCTGGTCCTTGTCCCATAAGCGCGGCAGGACTTCGGCGATCAGGCTCGCGGAGAAAAGAGATTGGTTGACGGCGTCATGCAGGTTGCGTGCCAGGTTCTGTCTTTCCTCCAATACAGCGAGGTCCTTTGCCTTGCTGTAAAGCTCGGCATTGATCATGGTGATGGCGGCCTGGTTGGCCACGCTAAGCGCCAACTCGGCGTGATGAACCGTGAAATAATCCTTGCTGGATTCAGCAATACCGATGCAGCCGATGATGCGCCCCCTCACAGCCAGCGGCACCCACATCCAGGATTGCATATCTTCGAGGAGCAGGGCAGCTCCATCGTCCAGAAAGGAGCGCAAAAAGATCGCCTGTGGATCGTCACTCCACACGTCAGCAATGCGGGTGGGGCGATGTCGGTTAAATAAAGTGGCGAGATTTCCGGGAGTGTTCGAGTGGATGAAAATCGGTGCAGACTGTTCCAATTGGGATGTACCTCGCATGGCGAGGGTCACCAGCATGGAGCCTTCCAGCGCGAATAATCCGCCATGCGTGTATTTGATGATCTCGTGCAATTGGTCGAGGATCAATCCCGGTTGAAGTTCCAGTGTGGATGCCAAAGTATGCGAGATGGTAAGCAGCATGGCTTGCTCGCGCGCGTGTAGTTCCGACCGCTGATTGAGCACGCGTTCCGCATTAATCCGCTCGCTGACATTGCGGACAACACTCAGCAGGCACAGTCTGCCCTGAAACGGAATGGGGGTTCTGCGTACCTCCACATAAACCGATGAGCCATCTTTATACAAATGCACAGCGGGCGTATCGAGGATGATCCCTGGTTGAGTATCTGTGGCAGATTTTACGAACAGGCGCTGGCTGTCGGAGTGGATGTAGGCCGTCAAGTGCAAACCAATGAATTCGTCGCGGGTATAGCCGTGCATTGCAATTGCGGCGGGGTTGGCATCCACTACGCAACCCGTGACTATATCGCTGATGATCATTCCATCGCCGGCGGCTTCAAAGATAATGCGGTACTGTTGTTCTTTATCTTCGGCGCTTAATGGAGAGGCAATCTTTTTTTTCATAAGGTTACGCTCGGCTTATTTCAATGGCTTGCAGGCGGTGGATCTCAGCCAATACATCCTCTGGTCTGGTTTCCATCTCAAGGTCTGCCAGATCGCTGTTCGCATGATCTACGATGCCCAGTTTGTCTTGTACGGCATCCAGCATTTGCAACACACGTGTTAATTCATGCTCGGTTAATAGTCCAATATGCAGGTCAAGGTCGGCACGCCGTTCCGTCTCTTCACTCAAACGGTTCTGGCTGATGAGCACAAATGTGGAAAGGAAGATCGCTTCGAGGGATACGATCATGGTCAACAGTCCGTAGGGGAATGGATCGAAAGCCTTTAATCCGAACCAGCCTGTGTTCAAAAATATCCACACGCCAAACCAAACGATATGCACATAAGCGAAGATCATCCGTCCCGAAAAGGATGTGATGACATCTGCGATGCGGTCTTGCAGCCCCCGTTCATGCTCGGCTTTTGTGCGGAGATGAATGATCGTGCGGATATTCCGCTCGATCACCTTACTCAATGCCGGGTTATCTTTTCCGGGGTCTTCCTTTTCTTTTTGGTTTAACTGATCCTTTTGCATATTCAACTCCAATTTCATTGTACTGCCATTACATTAACAATAAATTTATCCCATCACAACCTGTAATTTATGCGGCTGGCCATCATCCACCAGCGGGATCAAATTGCCAGTCAGTAACTTTTCATCCAGCATAATATGTTTGATGCCGCGATTAACTCCATTCGGGTTTTCCACGCTGATCTTGTAATGAGTCACTCCAAAACGATAATCCGCTTTGAATCCCGGCCAATTACGCGGAATGCAAGGATCAATGTTGAGCGCATCACCTATTTTAGTAATTCCCAATATGGCTTCAATGCCCAGGCGGTACATCCAGCCGGAAGAGCCCGTGTACCAAGTCCAGCCGCCCATTCCGGTGTGAGATGTTTGGCTGTAAATATCGGCGGCGATGACATAAGGCTCCACTCTATAGCTTTCCGCTTTCCCAGGCGTATCCGCATGGCTGATGGGATTCAACATGTGGAATAACTCGGCAGCGCGCTCGCCCTGTCCGAGCTTGGCAAAAGCCCACGCGACCCAAATGGCGGCATGAGTGTATTGTCCGCCGTTCTCGCGCACACCGGGCAAATACCCTTTAATGTAACCGGGGTCGCGCGCTGATTTATCGAAGGGCGGCGTAAATAACAGGATCATTTGATCCATTGGCTTGACCAGGAGTCTGTTCACAGATCCCATGGCCTGCTCTGCACGTTCCAGTTCCGCCGCGCCGGATAGGACCGCCCACGATTGGGCAATCGAATCGATCTGACATTCATTATTTTTACTTGAACCCAAGCGCGTGCCATCATCATAGAAAGCGCGCAAATACCACTCGCCGTCCCAGGCATTGGATTCGAGCGCTTGAGATAATTGTTCAGCTTGTTGAATGTACGGCACGGGGTCATCCTTCATCAGCGCGGCAAGAGGCGCAAAATGTTTGAGTGTGGCGTGCAGGAACCAGCCGAGCCAGATGCTCTCGCCGCGTCCGCCCATGCCCACTCGATTCATCCCATCATTCCAGTCGCCCGCGCCCATCAGCGGCAGTCCATGTGAGCCGGAGGTGCTTCCTTTTGAGACCGCGCGGCGGCAGTGTTCATAAAGCGAAAAATCGTTTGCGATTTCAAACTGGGTGTAGCGTTCCATTTCACTGGGCTTCAGCGCTTCACCTTTCAGGAACGGAACGCTCTCATTCAAAATGGATTCATCGCCGGTGACGGAAACATACTGCGCGGTGACATAAGGCAGCCAAAGCAGATCATCTGAAAAACGCGTTCGCACTCCGCGACCTGCCGGCGGGTTCCACCAATGGAGCACATCCCCCGCCTCGAATTGATGCCGCGCCGCTTCCAGAATTTGTGCGCGCGCAATATCGGGCCGGGTTTGCAAAAGAGCCATCACATCTTGAAGCTGGTCGCGGAAGCCAAACGCTCCGCTCGATTGATAGAGCGCGGTGCGTCCCCATAAACGACAGGAAAGGGTTTGATACAACAGCCAGCGATTAAGCATCAAGTCCATGCCGGGGTCAGGTGTTTCGACTGTGATGGTGTTCAGGATCTCATCCCATTGTTTTTGGACGGACTGCCAGACCGCTTCAACCTGACCTGGCGACTGAATCTGTCCGATCAGCTTTAGGCTTTCATCTCGATCTTTTCCCTCCCCAATTAAGAAAAAGATTTCTTCTTCAGCGCCGGGAGCAAGGTCAATATGCAGTTGAATCGCGGCGCACGGGTCCAGCCCGGCATTGACTGCGCTCGCCAATCCAATGCGGCCAAGAGCCGCGGGATTCTTCATGCTTCCCATGCGGCCTAAAAATTCCATGCGGTCTGTGGTTACGCCGTGCGGTTTTTTATTAGCAGCAAGAAATGCCACACGCTCACCAAATTCATTGTTAAAGTGATTGCTGGCAAGCAAAGCATTTTTATCGGGGTCAAATTCCGGCATGATATGAGCTTGATGTGTATCTCTCGTTGTACCGAGCACCCATTCTGCGTAGTATGTGATCGTGATACGGCGCGGACGATCCCATAAGTTCTTGAAACGCAAGTGTGCAATTTTGACCGGGGCATCGGCCGCGGCGAACAAACGCAGGACATGGTTCAAGCCATGACTCTGACTCTCGAACATCGAATAGCCCGCCCCATGACGGATCACATGCGTTGTATCAGCGCCGGCAGGCATGGGCGTAGGTGACCAGACCAGCCCGGTCTCTTCATCGCGGATGTAGATCGCTTCGCCCGGCATATCAGTGACCGGGTCATTACGCCAGGGAGTCAGGCGGTTCTCACCGCTGTTCTCTGCCCAGGTACAAGATGCGCCTGATTCAGAAACCAGAAATCCAAACTGCGGGTTGGCAATAACATTGACCCACGGATGCGGCGTATGCTGGCCCGGCTTGAGATGAATAACGTATTCCCTGCCATCCTGACTGAATCCACCGAGACCGTTATCATGGAGCAGGTCAGTTGGCAGACTCAGCGAAGCTGTCAGTTCGGGATCAAGCGTCGGGGAGAGTAAAGCGGTAAACTGCGGCAAGCGTGTGGGCTGGATGGTTAAACGCAGAGCATGTTCAGCCAGCGTCCCGTTCTTTTCATCCAAAATGACGCCGGCTGCTGTTTCAAATAAGATCCTGTCGGCCTGCCCGAGTTGATCGGTACGCAGTACAAAAATTCCGTCACGTTGATTGAGTGAAGAATCCACACCCATGCGCCGGATCTGCCGCTGGATGGCATTGTGAAGATCGAGTGCGTAGCCTGTATCCTGATCGTTCAAGATCACAAGGTTGACCGTAGTATGGTGGCTGCGCCAATAGGTGAAGGCTTGCAGGGCTTCACGTAATAATTGCGATTCGCCGTCACGGACACGCACCAGCAAAATTGGGGAATCACCAGAGATGCCAAAGGCCCATAAACCGGATTGTCCCTTTTCATTTTGGGCGAGAATATGTGGAGCAGCGCGCAAGGTCCCAATTGGATAAAGCAGGGCGGATAAAAGGCGCTGGATGTTTTCAACGGCGTAGGCATTCACTCCAAGTTCGAGCAATTCCCTTTCACTGCGGGAGCGGGAGTCATCGAAGGCGCGGTGGACGGATTGCCCGGTCTGGTAATGAGATAACCTTTCCAAGGCTTCGGCGCGGGAAGGAGCCGCCACAGTTAAAAACGTAACCCTGGTTTTTCCATGCGGTCTTAGGTTAATTTCCTGTGCCAGCGACATGATCGGATCGAGCGTTCCACCGGTCGTACCGGAAAGATGTCTATTGGGGCGTGCGCTCGCGCCGTGCAATGCCTGCGGGTCATGCATCGTATGTGACCTGCCCAGGAATTGGGCGCGGTCGCTTTCGTGATCGCCGGTTACCTGGCGCCCGGCTTCAATGAGCATTGCATGGATCAACACCACAGATTTTTCATCGGCAGAACGCGGGCGGCGCTGGAAGAGGAGCGCATTCTCATTGGAAAGATATTCACTCTCAATAAAAAGTTTGTTGAAGGCCGGATGCCGCCGGTCGGCAGATTGTTCTGTCAGCACCACTTCAGCGTAACTGGTAAGTCTCAGCCTGCGGGGACGGTCACCTTCATTCAGGATATTTACCCGCCGGATCTCAACGCCATCTATGCTGACGGTGACTCCGGTACGCAGGGATATGCCATTGTCCGAACGCTGGAACTCAACCTTGTGTGGATAAAATAAAACTTCCTGATTTTCAGACGCACAGTTCACAGGCTGGCAGGTGGCTGACCATAATGCTCCGCTATCGCGGTCTTGCACATAGATCCACGTGCCCCATTGGTCGAGTGTGGTATCCGCATGCCAGCGCGTCAATGCAAACTGACGCCACTGACTGAATCCGCCGCCGGCGTTGGTGATCATTAAGCTGGTATCCCCCTGTGAAAGTACATGCACCTGCGGACTGGGACTGTCCACCGGCACGCGCCACGGCTCACTGTTGACAAGGCGGAGGACACCTTCGGTCAGATCTTCCGGGTCATCGGGATGGGGATATTCGATCGGCGGATTTTGCGGGATCTTTTCCTGAAGCAAAAGTTCCACGCTCTGGATGTGCTCATCAGCGTGGAAACGACTGACCATCACATCATCCAAAAGATAGTTACAGGCCGCCATCAGGATCATGCCTTGATGATGCGCCATGTAGGACCTTACAGTGGCGTGTTCCTGTCCGGCCGGCAGGCGTGCTTTTGTGTAATCAAGGGCTTCATAAAATCCAAAACGCCCAAGCATGTTCAGTTGCTCCAAATGCGCCATGTTCTCCAATACTGCCTGAGGCTGCAGGGAGAATCCCATGAGTGACGCGTATGGAGCAATGACCAGATCGTTGTGGAGTTCGCGTTTGTAACCCAGGTCAGGCACACCAAATGCGCGGTACTGGTAGTTCAAATTAAGGTCAAATGCAAAGTAACCCGATTCCGAAATGCCCCATGGAACTTTCTGTTCCTGTCCGTAACTCACCTGCGCATCGAGCGCAGTGTAGCAACTGTCCGAGAGAAACGTGCCGATATAGTTTTTAGTGAACAGGGTTGGCATCAGGTATTCGAACATGGTACCGCTCCAGGAGAGCAGCACCTGCTTGCCATCCACCTTCGTCACCGGCCGCCCCAAATGCTGCCAATGACTGTGCGGCACATCGCCCTTTGCAATTGCGATCAGGCTGGCGATCCGCGCTTCAGAGGCCAGCAGGTCATAATAACTTGGGTCAAGACGTTCGGTGCTGGCGTTATAGCCAATGTGAAATACCTGACGGCGTTCATCAAATAAAAAGCGGAAATCCATACCAATTACAACGGCGTTCGCCTGTTCTGCCAGATCTTGAAAGCCAGTCAACAGGTTCGTTACAGTGACGAGCGCTGTTGAAAGATCTTCATCCAATTTTTTACACCAATCACGCCCCGCTTCATCTTCTTGCTGTCCCTGAAATTTTTTCAGGGCCGTTTGAATGCTCTTATATACAGCTCCCGCCTGACCCAATGCGGGAAACTCTGCCGGCAGAGCATTGCGAAAATCCTGCCAGGCAAGCGTTTGCTCAATGCTATGCAGTTCAGGCGGTGCATTCAGAAGGGTGAGCCACGGCGCGAACAGATCCAAACCTCTCAGCATGTCTTGCAGATGATGGTGCATCAGGTCAAGATAAAGTTGTAGTTCGGCCAGGGATTCGGATTGCAGGTTGGGATGATCCTCAAGCAGTTCCAATAAGCGATGCGAGACTCTTTCCCAGCCCTCGCCTGAGAGCCAGACAAGAGTTTCTGTCCACGCTGACGGCTGGTGCTGAATAGCGCTGACGCGCTCGTATACGCTGGTCAATTCAACTTCAAAAGATTCAATCGAAGCGTGTGGATTATTTTTCTCCAACGCTTGTAATGTTTCTGACAAAATATCCAAAATCGCAAGCAAGCCCTGCCATTGTTTATCACCCAGCAGCGGCGCATCCGTCAGCGCAAGACAACCTTGTTTGAGTGTGATCAGGCAGGCCGCCAGATTTCCGCTATCCACAGTGGAAATGTAACGGGGCGGGAGCGCTGTCAGAGTCTGCGAGTCATACCAGTTTAGAAAATGACCGCGATACTGTTCGAGCTTATCCATATTTTCAAAAGTCGATCTCAAGCGGATTTCCAACTCAGGCAGTCCCATATATCCCAAGTCGTATGCTGACAATGTGGAGACAAGGAAGAGTCCGATATTGGTTGGCGTGGTGTAATGCGCCACACTTCCGAGCGGAGACTCTTGAAAATGATCGGGCGGCAGCCAATGATCATTGGGACCCGCAAACTGCTCAAAAAATGCCCAAGTACGCCGCGCCAAACGCCTGACTTGTCTGCGCTGAGGCTCCGAAAGCGGACTGGTGATGTGTATGATCGGTTTGCTGATCAAGTAGGCGATCTGTGGCGCAATAAGCCAGGCGATCAGAAAAGGCGATGCAACCCATAACGCCGTTGGATTAAAAATGACGATCGCTGCTCCCAGCAAAATGGTAAAGACCAAAGATGACGCCATCTCGCTGAAGGTTTCGGTATGAGCGTTCGATGCGCGTGAACGCGAAGCATTTGCCGCCGTTGTCCATTGCAGGAGATTTTTTCGAGCGACCAACAGGCGCGTCAACGTGGTGCTGATCGCGCCCAACATCAGCAAGGCCTCGTACGGCAGAAGAAGGATCGCAAGCGCCCAGCGTGTGAGTGGAAGTTGAATTGATTTGAAAAGCTGCTTGAGGGGTAACCCTCTTCGCAAATTGTGTCTGACATCCTGAAAAATTTGCACAATTATGGGCAGGGCCGAGGGTAACAGGATCAGCACAGTCCAAACCAGGGAAGAACCGGGTAGGAAAAGCCAGCCCGCGCTGAATAATGCCAGCAATGCGGGCGGCAGAAGACTGCGCCGTAGATTGTCGAAAATCTTCCAGAGATTGATGAGGGATAAACGGTTGGGAGAAATCCCGTTTTGGGTATGAACGATGGGAAACAACCAGGGTAGCAACTGCCAATCACCGCGGATCCAACGGCGCAAGCGGCGGGCATACACCACATAGCGCGAAGGGTATTCTTCATATAATGTAATATCCGTGACCAGTGCGGCACGCCCATAGATCCCTTCAAAGAGGTCGTGGCTGAGTAATGTGTTCTGTCGCACCTGACCTGCCAGACTGCGCTCGAAGGCCGCCACATCATAGATCCCTTTGCCAACGTAACTACCCTCGCCAAACAGATCCTGATACACATCTGACACAGCAAAGGAGTACAGATCAAAGCCGGTATTCCCGGCAAAGATTTGTGAAAAGAGCGAGCGGTTTGCGCTGGTCGGTTTGATCGCTACGCGCGGCTGCAAAACGGTATACCCAGCAACGACAGAGCGCCCGTCTGGGGCGAATTCGGCATGGTTAAGCGGATGCGCCAGAGTCGCGATCAGCCGGTTGGCGCTGCCCTGCGGCAGGGAAGTATCCGCATCCAATGTGATCACATATTTAATGTCGGGTAGAACGCTGGCATCCCCAACTTGAGTGGTGTAGGGAGTTTCGCCCAGACCAAGCAGCAGGCGGTTGAAATCCGCCAGCTTGCCGCGCTTGCGTTCCCAACCCATCCAGACTCCTTCAGATGGATTCCACTGCCGGTGACGGTGGAATAAATAAAACGGTAATGCCCGCACATATTTTTTATTTAAGTTTTCAATCCCAAGGCTTGCGAGCGAAAGCAGTTCCCCATCTTCGGGCATGTCCTCATTGGGAGCATCACCAAAATCGGTCAGCAAGGCATAGGTCAGCAAGAGGTCGGGGTTGGATAGATAATAAAGTTCCAACTCTTGCAGGAGATGATTAAGTTCATCGGCGCTTTCCAGCAAAGTTGGCACAACCACCATGGTGCGGTTGCCGGATGGAATTCCATTGGAAAAATCCATGCGCGGCAGGCTTTGAGGCTTGATACGATGAGTCACATTCCAGTGCACCATTGTGATGGCAGATTCCAAGGCCAACCCAAACCCAAGCAAACCCACGATGATTAGTTGGGCAGGCGAACCACCCGAAAGTGCTGCAAAGGTCAGCAAGCCCAAAACAAACAACATGGAGACGATGGCGATACTGCCCAGATAAGTGGCAGTAGGAAATGCAAGCAGTGCACGGCGGATGCGGACTCTTAACCCCGGCTGGTAGCGGACACTTGCCTCGAGCTTCACGCGACCTGTATCCTGGAGATAAAAGCCAACGTGCATTTGCCGCCCCGAAGCATTGTCATCCGCGCCGCGGCCCGTACTCGCACCGGGACCACCTCGTGCGAGTTCAACTGCGGTGATGGCGATCTGTTCTTCGCTGAAGTTCGAATGACGCGCCAGTTCTTCAATGACACTGCGATAATTATTGCGAGTGTCAAAATCCATACCGGCATAAACATTGGCCGGATCACCGCGCAAGATGTGTTCCACGCGGCTAGTCTGCTCAAAGAAATCCTTCCAATCTGTGGCGGAGAGCAGGCGCAGGCTGAGAAAGCAGTTGGCAACAATGGCATCATTTTCCAATATTTGGGAAGTGGATTGGTCCAGTATTTTATTCAGGCCTGTTGGCGCATCCATCCCCGTCAGCTCAGATGTGGCCCAGACGAGCTGCTCCAAAATTCCGATCCTCAACATGATCGGCAGCGCCCAAAGTTCACCAATGGTCAGCGGCGTAACCTGTTGATAGTCCAGAATAAAAGCCGCAGATTGAGTCAGATCGATCTGACTCTGGCTGTATGCGATCCATTCACGTGCCAGCGCAAAAATTCGTGAGTGTCCTCTATGTAGGGTCCCATCCAATTTTGGCAACTCGTCGAGAAAATTGGCCGGCAGGTCCTCTTCAATTTGGCGCAGGGTCTGTTTGATAATGTAGAAATTATCGAGCATCCATTCACCCGCGCGGGATGACCTGCCAAGCAAGTCGGGGAAATCCTTCGCGGAAGCAGTTCTAAAAAAAGTATTGGCATTCTGCAAAGCCAGTTCCCAGCTTTTCAGATCATTCAAAAGGTCAATTGTTTTGCGGGGAAATTTTTCTGCTTTATCCAGCACGGGGATTAGATCAGCATTGTGCATTTTTGCAAGTTGGTACGCAAATTCTCTCGGCCCGTTATCGGCATTTGGATTTTCGGACTCGGATGCAGCAACCTGCACGGTGGTTTGCATAAATTAACGCTCTGCACGTTCGCTTGATTGGGATGCAGGAAGTATTGGGTCCTGTCTGCCGGGCAGGTCCTGCACGACCAAAAGCGGCGACTTGCCATACATGAGGAAATTATTGGCGATGCTGCCATACGGCCATTGATGATTCCCCGAATACCCGTGCGCACTCAGCGCCACCATATCAATACGTTCCTGTTCTTCCAGTTGATGCAGTGCAATTGCTACATTGTCGCTTTTAATAAGATGAGTTTCAACTGCAATGCCTTCCAGATACGAACGTGACTTCACCTGCTCGAGGTAGCGCCCGGCTTCTTCATGGTTCCGTTCTACAACACGGTTGGAGAGTTCGATGTCTTCGGGAGTCGGGGGCATTTGGCGCGCCATTTCCGGTGTTTTTATAACCTGCACAAGATGGATCTGAGACTTATGAAACTGTGCCAATTGAGTAATGATGGGTAAAACATTTTCTGCGCGCTGTGAGCCATCCAACGGCACCAGGATGCGCCGGTAAACCGGGATCTCTGATAATTCTCCTGAATAGGGCTGGCTTGCCCGAACAACAAGCAGGGAGGTTTGTGTGCTCAGGATGATTTTTTGCGTAATACTGCTGATGCCTAATTGAGTTAATCCATTCCGTCCATGGCTGCTCAAAACGATCAATTTCATTCCCTGATTTTGAGCGTAGTCCGCGATCCCTTCAGCGACCAATCCTTCCATTACCATTGTGCGCGCGCGAATATTTGACTCTTGAAATTGTCCCTTCGTCTTTTCCAGATAAAGGGTGGCCCTAGTTTTATTGATCTGCCAGTTGAGCAGGTCAAACAATTGTGCTGACGAACCTGGCTGGTTTTTTTCCAACATGCGCAATAGTGTGATCTCTGCCTCAAAAGAACGTGCAATGGCAACGACATGCGGTAAAACACAGCCCGCCAGTTGAGAACCGTCCAATGGGACGAGAATAGTATCGAACATGGGATTTCCCTTCGATTCTTTCCTGTTGCCAAATATAGTTGAATGGAATACTCGATCAACTACGGTATGGCTGATATTGATTTGGATAATGGGATTGGGGAGGGTTCATCTCGCACATGCGAGTTGAAATAGAGTAATACTGTGGAGTGTTACGATGCAGGGGTTTTTAACGCACCTGGCAGAAATGAGTCTTCCAACCGTAAGCGGTTTAGCCTACCAAAATTAGTATACTCCACTTTATTAAGCTTTGATGATTTTAATTTGGTAAAAATTGCGGAGGGATCAAAAAGTGAACTAACCACCGTCCGAGGCGGCTTTGGGATATCGCAACCGAAAAGCACGCTCTTACTATCATTAGTGCGCCAGCTGTCTGGCGCATCTGGATATGAATTCAAGTATGACATCCCCCCCAGAGAACTGACCACAAAATCATTGTTCTATCGCCGATACACAGATTGGCAAGATTCGGCGGTTAATTCAGTTGCATACAAACGGTCAGAGCTTTATGCGCAACACGATGTAATGGAACAAGATACAAGGACGTTAAGTTATTACGTTTCCACCTTACGCGCTAAAGGCGTTTGGTGAAGATCATCAAGTCATCTCCCTTTACATAGAAATCCTTGATGGTTGCTTCTATCTCATAACCCATACTAAAGTAGAATTTGCGCGTTGGCTCATAGTGCGGCGTACCAGATGTTTCGATGATAAGCATTCGCCCACCCATTTCACGCACTGCCTGCTCACTGGTTGTTAACAATGTATACCCCACTCGATTGCGCCGGGCATTCGGGTCAACGGCGATCCAGTATAAGTCGAACACCCCATCGGTAAGGTCACGCGGACCATAACAAGCATAGCCCAACACACGCCCTCCATCGCGTTCCACGATGAAGTTATAACCGCAATGCTCCGGTCCCAGATTTAGAAATTCCTCAAAGAGTTCACTTACACATTCGATCTCTTCCAAGCTGAAGACGCCCGCATTTTTTGTGATGTCCTGGATTTGCGAACCATCCGCCTTGGTTGCTATGGCGATCATGATCTCCCTCCTGCTTGCTTTGATGTGCGAAATAAAGTGTTATATGGCTGCATATCCTGAAAGTCCTTTTCTTGAATAAAAATTAATTCCTGTGTATCGAAGAGGGCTATTTTACTTCACCATTCCGAATGCCGGAAATGCCAGGATAGTAACAAGCATGTTTTTTGATAACGAGGGTTTTCCTGCTTGTCCAATTCGATTAGCGTTGGTATCCTGCCGCCCATTTTAATTCAATGTATGTGCACAATCACCACGCCCGTCATCACCATCCGGCAGCACATCCAAGATCGAAACGTTCACCCAGGCAGGTATTCCACATTTTGAAAATTGGGGATCCTTAATCGAAAGTATTGACTTTTAAAATAATTACGTGACTGGTAATAATATTAACCATCCGTACATTTGGCGGAGGCAATGCAATAATGACCAAAGATTATGATAAAACAAGAGACAAGGACGATATACAATGTCCTTGTCTCTTGTTTTGTAGATTGACTTATGGAATCCAGTTTGACAAAACGTTCACGATCAAATCGGGACTGTTAGGATCGTTCGTTTTAAGATGAACCCCAAAGTTGTGCGGACCGTCCATGCCTTCGTGCATCATGAAAATACTGGATTCAATGATCGTGCTTTCACCGGGCTTGAGTACCATCGAACCGATGGTCAGTTGAGGAGGTCAGCAGCCCTCCAACACTTCAATGTACGGTTCTTCTTTGAATCTTAATATGCCATCGCCTGTGTTCGTCACTTTAATGGCAAAGGTTTTGTTAACACCAAATTTAACATCACCATAATCAATCCTTTGCTGATCCACCGTGATGGCTGGCATTCCACCGCCCTGATTGCTCGAGAGGAAAATTGCAGCCAAGATCAGAATTCCACCAAGTGCTAACAACAGCCACGGAAAACTTTTCTTATGCCTTTTTTGTTTTTTACTCATAATACCTCCTTAATTTTAATAATCAAACTGGAATGAATACAGATATGCGATCAGGTCCCAGATTTGTTCTTCAGTGAAGATCGAACCCCACATCGGCATGCCTGTTCCCATTCCGCCGCGCAGGATCTTTCCCTGCAACAGCGCCGGACTCGCGCCGAGCATTCGGATTGGGTTGGTGAAGTCAACAGGGGATTGCATAGTCATACTGTCTGCACCTGCCATCGTTTGGATGGAAGATTCGCCAGCCGCAGCAAGGTCGTCTGCAAAAACCCCGTTGCCTGCGCCGTTCTCGCCGTGACAAGCGGCGCAGTTTTGAGTGTAAAGTTGTTGTCCATTTGCTCGCGACTCAGGCGTCGTGTTGGATTGCCAGATGGAAGCAACCACATCCCAGCGTTGTGATTCTGTGAGTGACGTTGTGCTTAGTTCATCGAATACTTGATAGGGTGAATGTTTGAGATAGTAATCAATGGATCGGTCAATTGGTAAATTGGCTGCCAACTTCTGACCGCTGATCGCTGATGGGCGATTGATCGGGATTACAGGCGCTTCATGCGGAGCGTCAATGTCCAGTCCAAGAGTCACATACATTGGAACAGCAGCAGGCCCAGGGGCAGAAGATGAACCGCCGACTTCAATCGTGCCGCGCATACGCCAGTGATTGAGTCCGCACCAGCGCGTACAAAAGAAAGTATAGATTCCAGGCTTGTCAATTTTTAGAGTGATGTCGGTAACTTTGCCCGGCAGAACATCCACACTTTGCATGTCCATCTGACCGACAGCAAAGCCATGCACTACATCGTCCGAGGTGAGATGCAAAGTGAATGGTTGATTTGCATTTGCATGAATGACATCAGGACTCCATCCACCGTTCTCAGCGACTCTGGCGTGGATAAGCGGCGTGCGCGCCCAGATGAATAGCGGCGTTCCGACTGCGCCGATAATTGCCACTGTTATCAAAATGCGTGAGACGAGTTCCGAGCGTTTCACAAGAGCAGCCACATCATGACCAGCGTAGTCATGAAGCAAAATGCGATGACAGGAATTGAAGATGTCTTTATTTTGTCCGCGGCTTTCTGTGCCGTGCGTGCAGACCAAATCAACCCGCCCACCAATGCAAGCGTTTGCGCAGGAGCGAGAATAGTTGTAAGGAGTGGCTGCCACGCCGCGTTCGCTGTGCCAAATAAATTCCAGCCAAGACCCAGCGGGTCGGATAATGAAGCGATGATATACGAAGCATTTGTAAGGACAAAAGATAAACTGAATGCAACCCAGAACATCAAGCCCAGGGGAATAAGAGCGGTTGCAAGGGAGGCAAATCGTTGTTTGAGGGGGAGAGCGCTTTTCGTTTTTAGAATGCCAAGGGCAAAGAGTCCAGGCAGAATGATGAAGATAATCGCAAGAAAAATAATAACGTAAACAAGCCAGACGCTTGTACCAACGTTGTAAGCGGCGTCCTTGAATGTGCCCCAAGGTCCAAGTAAAACACCTGCATATATCATCGAAGAGCCCAGCATGATGAAGGCTTTGAAGGCTTCGTCCATTCTTGTGGATGGCTTGGCGAGATCGGCCGAAAATGGACGAAGGTTGATCGCGATATTATCGTGCGGGCAGGTGCGGATACATTCCATGCACAAGCCGCAATAGGTGTTCCTGGTTAATCCGCCGGGGAAGACATCCCACGGACAGCCGTAGCCATTCTCGCTGCCGTTGTAGCAAGGCTTGCCATCACAGGTTACACAGACTTGTTTGTCTTTGATCCGTAATTCGATGGGAGCGGTCTGCGAATAAAGACCAATAAACCCGCCAACCGGGCAGAGATAACGGCAAAACGAGCGGCGCTCAAAAACCATGCTCAGTCCAATTGCCGCGACTAACATAGCCGCTAAAACAATCCCTGTGATGTTCGGAGTGGTGAGCAGAACACTGCTAAAGAGAGCCAGCAATAGAAATGAAATATTCTGCATCCAAATGTTGCGCAGAAACTTTGGCCAGCGCAGGTTGAACCATTTTGGCTTTTTATCCGGCGGACTTAATACCGCTCCACGCTGCAGCCATTCACTTGGAAGCGGGATTGGGCAAACTGCGCACCACCCGCGCCCGAAGAATGGAACAGCGACAAGAATGAGAACCGCCCACCATGCAATCCACACAAAGACAATGCTGAAATTCCGGCTTCCAACTGGTGAGCCGATCAGCCCGGCAAGAATGGCGAAGATATATCCCACCAGCATAACGATAAATACCGCCAGTTGTGGATATCGGCTTTTCAATATCTTCTTTATAAAAGGGAGACGAGTAAGTTCAAAGCGATTCATAATGTTCAGCGGTTTTCACTCGACTTTTTATTGGATAGGAAAGATGAAAGAGGAAGAAAGCCACATATAGCGATAAGGGCAAGACCAATTGAGCGAACCAACCAGTCATTTGTTCCAACTGTCAACTTACCGATCATGAATGGATGCATGGCTCCACAGGTGACGTTACAGCGAAAACGGAATGAACCGGCTTTATCTGCAACAAAAGTCAGCGCCGTGGTCTGACCCGGGTCGGCTTCAACGGAGACATCATAACCATCTATATACAGTCCATGCACAACGTCTGTGCTGACGAGTTGAATGGTTACTGTGTCGCCAGGGTTGACTCTAAACTCAGAGGGCGAATATGCAAATTGTCGCGCTTCGATTCGAAAGGTCCGCTCTAGAGGCGCAATGGGCTGGACTGGTAATGGCGCGAAAGCCACAACCAGTCCAGCCATTACAAGGAGGAGAAGAAAGAAGCGTGAACCCATGTGATTAAGGAATATTCGATGGTCCGTACTGGGAATATTTTGTATCTACATATGTTCTGGCATCTTGCGGACTTTTTCCGTCCCGTAGCATGCGCATCACATCCTGGGTAATGTCCACACAAATGGAACAACCGAGCGCGTGATTATCGAATGTGATCTTGCTTTCGGCATCCTTACCGGAAACATAGCAATCGTAATTGGATGTATGACCAACACTTCCGCAGCCGCAATAACATGGGATGTTTTGCATCACTTCAGGATTTGCTGCTGCGAACTGATATGCTGTCTGCACTGTTGCAGGCGCGGATTGAACTTCCGCAGGCATTTGATCCATGGACATCATGTCAAGATGAACATCGCTTGATTTTGAGGTTGAACAGGCGGATATTGCAGTGGTCAACAAAACCACTATGAGGGAAAGGAATAAAAGTTTACGTGTTTTTGAAAACATATTGAGCCTCCATAATTGGATGGCTCAATGGTAGTCTTTCACTTCAGATGTTTCCAGCGCAGGATGGCGGGGAAATCAATACGCCAAATGGCTTATGAAGAATATCTTAGCTCTTTTGATTTTATTCCTCCGCTGGATGTTCTACGTTGCCCGCCATGAATGGATCGGGAATCAAGAGAAACAAATCAAGACATGCCTGTGTGCAGAAATAGATGCGTTCGCCGCGATACATAGCGCTGGGATAATTTTCAGGATCTTTTATTTTGCCTCCGCAGGCAGTTTTGTATTCGGGTAGTGGGGTGATGGTGGGTTCAGTCAAATTTAGATTTCCTTTTCTTTCTTATGTTTTCTCACTCAACAATCAACTTACCGCGCAACATTCCCATTTGACATTGAAAGCCATATTCCCCTGCTTTGTCGGGTGTAAATTCTATGGTCACCTGCTCGCCTTCGGGCAATAACGCGTTTTGATTGAAATCCGGGAATAAGACTTTTTCAGAACACGCTGAACTTTCCTGTCGCGTGAACATCAAGCGCACAGGGCGACCTTTTTGAACAACAATGACATCAGGTGTATAGCCGCCTTTCACGGTGATAGCTACTTCCTGCGCGCCGGACTCAGATACGGCAACACGCGTTTGCGCTTTGGGCGCGAACCAGAAATACCAGGCGATCAAGATTGTGAGAGCGAGTCCGCTCAAAATTGCGATGATCTGTGCAGGGGTCATAATGATCCTTCCTTCTGTTTATGAGCTTCGTAAAACCAGATCGGTCCGAAGATATTGGTGACGCGTTTGGCTTCGGCGACAGAATCAAAGCCCGCTTCTTTCAACATGAATGGAATTCGTCCGTTGAAGTTATCGGCTGTTTGTTCAAACATTCTGAAGACGAGCGCCTGTGTACGGGTAAGAAAGTCAACGGGACGACCGAAGTCGAGGATGTGAAACCAGCCGTCAGCTCGCAGGACGCGGCGTACTTCCTTGAAGGCGCGCAACTTATCTTCGCTGGTCAAATGATGGATTACGAAGCTGCTGACTACCACATCAAATGAATCGTCAGGATAAGGCAGCTCGTAGGCGAGACCATGATCCAGTTGGATGTTTATATTGGCTTGTTTTGCCTTCGTTCTGGCAATTGATAACACCTCTTCGTCACCATCCAACCCAGTGACGTGCGCTTCAGGTGAGGACTGCTTAATCATGATTACCAAGGTGCCTGTACCGCAGCCAAGGTCGAGAACGCGTTGACGAGGTTGAATGTGCGCGCGCTCAATCAAACGCGATTTGACGAATTCCTCGCGCATGCCCCATTTGAGTAATGAGTCATAGAATGGAGTGAGCCAGTGAAACCTGAGAGCGGGAATGTAATGTGAATGTTTGTTTTCCATGATGTCACCTCGCGTTGAACCTGGGTTTGAATCCACGCAGACGGTTGGCGTTGGCAACAACCGTGACAGACGAGAACGCCATCGCCGCACCCGCGATCATTGGGCTAAGCAACAGACCGAAGAAAGGGAAGAGTAATCCCATTGCAATGGGCAGACCCAACACGTTATAGAAAAATGCGCCGACCAGGTTTTGATAAATATTGTTCATTGTGGCACGGCTAACCTCGATAGCAGTCACTACTCCTTTGAGACTGCCTTTGATGAGTGTGATGTCCGAGGCTTCAATCGCAACATCAGTACCTGTGCCAATGGCGAGGCCTACGTCCGCTTGCGCAAGCGCGGGGGCGTCATTGATGCCATCGCCGACCATTGCGACCTTTTTGCCTTCCGCCTGCAATTTCTGAACATTATTTGCCTTGTCTTCGGGAAGCACTTCCGCCAACACGCGCGTGACGCCGACCTTGCGCGCAATCGCTTCGGCAGTGCGGCGGTTGTCGCCCGTGATCATAACGACCTCGATACCCATACTTTGCAGGGCCTTGATGGCTTCAGCGGAATCCTCTTTTACTGTATCTGCCACTGCAATAATGCCCGCGGCTTTGCGATCTAATGCAATGAACATCGGGGTTTTGCCATCATCGGCAAGGGATTTTGATTTTTCTTCGAGGGAACCCAGGGCAATATTTTCGCGGTTCATCAATTTGAGATTGCCGATCAAAATATTTTTATTTTCAACCGTTGCTGAAACACCATAACCAGGAATCGCCTCAAAATCCTTCACTTCCGTGAGTTCCAGTTTGTACACCTGTGCGCCTTCAACAATGGCTTGCGCCAAAGGATGTTCACTGACTTTCTCAACAGACGAAGCCAACCTTAATAGATGATCTCTATCCACTGATGACTGGTCACTGAGAACTATATCCGTTAATTCCGGCTTTCCTTTCGTAATCGTCCCCGTCTTATCCAGCACTACAATTTGAATTGCGCGCGCCGTTTGAAGAGCTTCACCAGAGCGGATCAGAATCCCATGCTCCGCGCCTTTGCCGATGCCGACCATGAGACTCATCGGTGTCGCGAGGCCCAGCGCACATGGGCAGGCGATGATCAGTACCGTTACGCTTGTGACCAGTGCATACACCAATTTCGGCTGTGGACCGATCACGAACCAGATGACAAACGTCCACACGGCAAGGATCATTACAATGGGTACGAAATAACCCGAGACTGTGTCAGCCAATCTTGCGATCGGCGCTTTGGAATTTTGAGCATCCTGCACCATCTTGACGATCTGTGCCAATGCAGTGTCTTTGCCAACTTTAGTTGTACGAAACTTGAACGCGCCTGTTTTGTTGATCGTCGCGCCGATGACTTCATCGCCCATCTTCTTGGATGCAGGCAGTGACTCTCCGGTTAGCATGGATTCGTCCACAGCGGAACTGCCTTCGACAATGACACCGTCCACAGGGACCTTTTCACCAGGGCGGACTTGAATTACATCACCAACCAACACTTCTTCAACGGGCAAGTCCATTTCCTTACCGTCGCGGATGACGCGAGCGGTCTTGGCTTGCAAGCCAAGTAATTTCTTGATCGCAGAACTGGATTGCCCTTTGGCTCGCAGCTCCAACGCCTGTCCCAAGACCACCAAAGCAA
Organism: Chloroflexota bacterium; assembly: GCA_016219545.1. Lineage (GTDB taxonomy): Bacteria > Chloroflexota > Anaerolineae > Anaerolineales > Villigracilaceae > Villigracilis. Next base: position 30,509 of record JACRMH010000028.1, read on the forward strand.
TAACCACGGCAACAACATCATAAAAGGGCTCGGATGTTCCTTCAGGGAAAACAGATGGGAACAGGACTGCAAAGGTAGAATACAACCACGCCGCCCCAGTGCCTAACGCAATTAAAGTATTCATGTTTGCAGAGCGGTGCTTAAACGCTGCCCAGGTACCTGTGAAGAAGTCGCTGCCCGACCAGAACATGACAGGTAGAGTCAATAATGCGGTCACGCCCCACAATAATCTCAGCGAGTCCATGCTTAGATCGCGCAGGACAGGTACAATCTGATAGTACGCCGTTATCATCACAATGACTGAGATAGCCGCCGCGAACCAAAACTTATTCATCAACTTGCGATATTCATTGGCGTGGGCTTCTTCCTGTTTATCCACGGGCGCTTCGCTTGTTGCTGCTCGCGGTTTATAGCCCCAGGTTTCGATGGCTTTATTCAAATCTGCCAGTGTCGTTTTTTGCGGAAGATAATCCACCGTCGCTTCCTGTGTGGCGATGTTGACGGTCGCATTCAAAACACCTTGCGTGGATTTCAATTCATCCTCGATAAATTTCACACACGAGGCACAGCGCAGATTTTCAATACCAATACGGGTTTGTGCCCCGTCAAGTGTGTACCCGGCAGTTCGGATGGTGTTTGTCATCGTAGCGAGGTTGATTTTTTTGGGGTCATAATCAAGTCGCAGCAATCCTGCACCCACATTTATGGTCACCTGATCTACGCCACTCAGTGCGCGCAAAGTGGCTTCGAGTTCTGTGGCCGGCCTGACAATGGGCAGGTCTGCAACAGAAAGTTCAATGCGCGCAAGATTCCTTTGGGCATTGAATCCAGTAGATGCCGAAGTCATCACATAATTGTGGGGGGCCTTGTCAAATTGATCCACACAGGATTGAGAGCAAAAATAAAACATATGCCCCATGTGTTCGCGTTTGGCAAAAGCGCTTTGAGGTTCAATTTCCATTCCACAAACCGGGTCTTGTATTTTCATAGAACACCTCTTTTCTATAAAGAGTGTACGCCTATTTGGTATGTTGTGTGAGCGGCTTTCGACCTAATTCAAGATAAGCAAAATGGCCTATCCAAAAGATAAGCCATTTTGAAAATCTGAATAGGGTTATTTATTTCAGTGCTGTACTGCAATAGGGACAAGTCTGCCAATCAGCCTGCACGCTCTTCGCGCAATTAGGGCAGGAAGTCTGAGGAGATGGCGGTGTGGATTTTCCAGAATTTTGCACGAGCGCAGAAACGCCTAATACAACAGAATTTTGCACGAGCGCAGAAACGCCTAATACAATGAGCGTAATAACGCTAATGGGGACCAGCCACATGAAGGCCATGCCCAACCAGCCACCCATCATGCCGCCAGACCTCATCATACCCCAGCCGTGATAGCCATAATTGCCAAGGCCCCAACCAGACATCATCCCTCCTCCAAATTGGAATAGAAGTGCGATGATGCCGATAACCCCAACTACCAACCAGTTAATCTTTTTCATTTTATTTTCCTTTTATAACATCCGTCCGCAGTGCGGGCAGTTTTTCCAATCGGTCTGTGCAGCCTGTCCACATTGTGAACAGGTTCGGACGGTTATGGGGCTGAGCGTTTTGACAAGGTTGTTGCCGGAAATGGCATAAACGGCCAATCCAATAAGTAACAAAGGGACGATCCACATGAAAAACATTTTTACTCCTTTTTGATGATCCAAGAATATCAGGCGTGATTAAAGATTTTGTAAAGGCAGAACAAAGAGTATATGAAGCTTTCACTTCGTAACTTTGCCTGATACAAACAAGAAGGCTGGACTGTCTTCTGGACAGTCCAGCCAAGGAGAAGAGAGTATGTTAATGTTGGTGTGTATGTTCACCGGCCTTGCCAAGATATTTCTCAGGTTCCTTATCGAAGGATTTCTTACAACCAAGAGAGCAGAAGTAATAGGTTTGACCCTTGTATTCGGATGTGCCGGCGGCGGTGGCAGGGTCAATGTCCATACCGCAGACGGGGTCGTGTACTGTTGTTGCCATAGTTGCTCCTTTTGTTTGATTGGATCATCATACTAACCGACGCCTTTATTGAGAGTGTTATTACTCAAGAATACATAAGAAATATTGCTTATGCTCTTTGCATGGCATGTCCGCTCAAATAGCCGAGATAAGCTGGGACAAGAGGAAGCACACAGGGCGAAAGGAAAGATAGCAGCCCCGCAAGTATGGCGGTCAAATAAGTGGGGGCGGCGGCGTATCTTGAGAACGCCTCGATATAATATCCATTCCTGAGAGCCCAGATCGATATCAGGTTCATTGTATTCGTCAACAGTAATACGCCAATCATAATAATAAATACACCACTGACGATCTTGAAATATTTTTGATAGGGCCTCATGTGCTTGAGCCAACCTGATGCGCGCTCCAAACCTAGCGCCATTGCCAGAAATGGTATCCCCAACCCGAGAGAGTATCCTGAAGACAGCCACATCGCCTGCCCAACAGTTTGCTGACTCAATCCCATTGTCAGGATCGCGCCCAGTGTCGCACCGATACACGGACTCCAACCTGCGGCAAAGAAAATGCCCATAAGCGCCGACCCGCCAAAGGTTCCGCGTTGACCCGCGTATTGAGCACGTGTGTCCGCATAAAACCAAGGGATGCGAATCACCTCCAGTGTTGCCAGTCCGAACATAATCACGACCGCGCCGCCAACTTGCGCGATAACCCGCTTGTATGTTCCAAACACCTGCCCAACTAAAGTCGCCGATCCGCCCCAGCCGACGATGAATACGAGCGAAAAACCTACTACGAATAAAAGTGCATGGAAGAATATTTTTAGGCGGTCATTTTTTTCCAAAGCGATTTGATTGGAGATATTAGTTGTCATTCTTCCTCTTTTTTAGAAAGGCTGGAAGTTGAATAATTTAACATCCAAGCTTATATGAACCAAATTACATTCTCATCGCCATCGGAAGAATAAACAGGTAAATATTCATTACAGTGAAGATCACCATGAGTGTAGCGTAAGGGATAAATGTTCCCCAGACATTTCCGCCGGTGTCGTTGCTTTTTGCAATGCGATAGGCGGTGTAGAGAGAGCCGATGAAACCAAGCGCCAGCAAACCGAATTGCAGGAATTGAATGGTGCCCATACCTACAATGGCTGTTGATGCGCCGTGGGCCGCTTCCATACCGAACAATCCCAACCCGGTTAGGTAAATGGCTCCGCCTTCCGCCAGCAAGTGGAACAGGTTGTGAGCGATGTGCCCAGCCATGTCCAATGCGATGATGGCGTACCCAAAGCGGGTGAAGTTTTCCACTAGCGAGACTTTATTGAATTTACTTGCGACCCATGAAGTGAAGCCGAGCAACGCCACGGGCAGGATGATGAAAAATGCAAAGGTGATGCTGAATGTGACGTAGTAACTGGTCGTTCCGGTTACCTGCTCCAGCCACTTAAGTACCGAACCCCACACTTCGAGCATGGTCACATTTTGTACGAATACAATGCCCATGATGACCGCTGAAAGAAAAGCCTCTTCAAGTTTCGGTTTGCGGATGAACCATAATTCTTTTGTAGGCGGCCGTACTGTCAATTGAATGGAGTCATTGGGGCAGCCCTTGATACATTCCGCACAGAGCACACAGTTGGCGCTGGAGGTCATGGTCTTGGGGAATTCAAATAAAGGACAAGGCGCGGAGTTATCTGTGCCTTTATAGCAGGCAGCGATGGTGCAGGTCGCACAGATCTCAGGCGTGCCGCGCAGACTCAACATCCCATTGCGAGCATAGTTGCCGGATAATCCGCCGAGGAAACAAACGTAGCGGCAGAAGGTGCGGCGTTCATAGAAAGCGCCTGAGACGATCACTCCCGTTGTCAGAGTCAACATCAGGATGCCGGATCCAAGCGGATTTTCCACCACGCCCCAAACATGGTCACTCCAGGTGATGAAGATGAAGAGCGCGTCAATGATCCAGATGCCGTATTTTTTCAGGAACCTTGGAACCGGGCGATGATTGCCGACAAAGCTTTGAACAAGGTCATTGATCTTGGCGAACGGACAAATCGCACACCAGAAGCGGCCCAAAAATAGGAAGATGATCGGGATGAGCGGCCACCACAGTACCCAGGTCAGGGCTGTGCCGAAGTTGTCGTGCGCGGCTTCGGGTCCCAGAATTAACTGGAACATGATGACCATGAAAATGATCAGAGTCGGCCATTGAATGATTCCCGGGTACCAGCGGCTGCGCAAGAAACGGTTGATCCATTTATTGTCGAGCAGGTTTCCGCCTGCCAGCAAAGATGTGTTTTGTTTGTTGATCGGAGTTGTCATGGAAATTTTCCTATAATAAAGTAGTAACGACTTTAGTTGTTCAAAATAAAAGCGACTGCACCTGTCCTGACGGACGGTGTCAGGAAAGTCGCTGCTACCGAGCAACAACAGACTTGCGTTTTTTGAAGACAGCCGCAGTTGTAATAACAACGGCATTGATCCCAAGGAAGCCGGCCAGAACTGCGTAATTCACGCCGAGCGCGCGACCAACTTCAAAAGGGAATTCAACTTCGGTCATTTCACCGTTCACCTTGAATTGAACATTGAACATCCACTCACCGGATTTATCGAAGGATAACTTGCCCGCATATTCACCTGCTTCCATTGTGGGCTCAAGCATTACAGTAATATTTTCTTCGCCGTGCGTATCAGCCACAGGTTCATTAGGTTTCATTACCCCGGCAGCTGGAGCTTCAGCCCCCATATCCATACCATCTGAATTGCCGGTCATCACGCCAACGGCTGGCACATCGGTTGCCATGTCCATCCCCTCAACGGGCATGGCGGAAA
>JACRMH010000029.1 GCA_016219545.1 Chloroflexota bacterium
ATTCCTCTAAACTCGGCGGCAACAGTTGCGCTTGTTTCATTGTGTATTCTTTGAAGATGACTTTTCCGTTGTTCATCCCTCTATTGTATTAAATTCTTTTTAAATCGAAAAGGGCTGCCCTCTTTTTGGACAGCCCCTTTTGTTTCATTCATTGTGTTTTGTATTATTTATCCAATGACCAAACCCACGAATTTTCATATTTGCAGCTGCCTTTACCGGATTCCTGCCAGGCGAAGAAGCCAAAGGCGCCTTCCATGCGTTGTTTGCCGTTATCAAAGAACCTGCCCTGGCGGACGCCGTTGAAGTAGACCGTGAACTTTTCGTCTTCCGCCACCAGCACAAATTGGTTGGTAGCACTATTGTCCATATTAATTGCCTTGGAACTTTGTTCCTTGGTAATGGAGGTTACCCTATTCGATCCATTTTCAAAAACATCAATGAACCACACGGGCAATCCGGAGAGCCGCAGGAAGTAAAACTGATATTGCTTGCCCTCCTTAAGATTTGGTTCGGAACGGAAAACAGCGCCGCAATACATCCATCCTGTGGCTTCCCAGGTTACGTCGGATTTGAAAATGAAATTACCCGCTGTTAGATCTTTGTTGATCTCCAGTATTGTAGCTGCACTGCCGGACGGTCCCTGCAAATTGATGGCATAGGGCTTGGTCTGCTGCCATGCAAGATGACCTTCCTGATACGGAACTTCCGACCCTGACAGCAGGTTATCCAGTTCGCTGAACACGGTACTGGCCGCCTGTGTGGATTGAGCCGCGGCGGTCGCTGCGGCATCAGGCGTGGAAGTGGGTTCCACGGTCGGCGTGGCCGTGGGTGCCAGAGTCATGGTCGGCTGCTCAAGTGTGTTGGTTGGGACCGGCGCAGCCGTGGCGAGGGCTTGCGAGCCGCCACATGCGGTCATAAGAGCCAACAGTATGAAGATATAGAGATACATAGAACGTTTCATAAAACTCCTCCTCAGAAAATGAATTGTATTTTCCTTTTCTATACCCCCATCCATAAGGGTTGGATAAAGAAAAACCGTCTTTATCGTACCGCTTTTCCATATTAGTTACAACAATCAAAAGTCAGATGTTTATTCGCCGAAAGTCAGAAATAAATTGGAGATTATCGGGGGTGAAATCGTCGTGTACAATACTAAGATGTCCCAACCTGTGGAGCTTTGTGCGGGTTGTCAGTGTGGATAATGCTCCTCGAAATAGAATCAACCCAAATTTACGAAAGAAGCGAAATCAATTCAGTGTCCAAAAAAATCTTCATCTCCGCCGACCACGGCATGGCAATTATCTACTTCCTGCAAAGCGACGTCGTCCCGACTCTGCTTGATGCAGGCGTTCAGGTTGTCGTCCTCACCGACGATGAAACCAAAGACAAGATCGCGGCCCGTTATGCGCGTCCGGGGCTCACTTTTGAAGGCTTGCGATTGAAGCAGGCAGAGGAGTACGCGAAAAAAGTCAGCCCGCGATTGCAGTGGCTATTCATTTATTTACGCCGCGTCGGCGGCTCATGGCGTATCAATACCGAAGCCATGAACAGTCACATCTGGGAAGTGTGGGGCGAGAACGGCTGGAAATTCCGCTTGGGCATTTGGATTCCCTCCGCGCTGATCATTCTGCTCCTGCGGAATTTTTCCCTCGCCCGCAAACTTTTAGTGAAGATACAAAAGCGCTTCACTCCCGACCCGGGAATCTATACCGACCTCTTTGAGAAATACCAACCCGACATGGTGATCGCTTCGACTCCCGGCTGGCGCATGGACCGTTACCTCCTGCGTGAATCTGCCAGGCGCGGAATCCCGAACATGACCGTCATCGTGGGTTGGGATAACTCGTCCAGTTACACCATCTCAGGCGCGGATGTGCAATGGGCGACGTGCTGGTCTGAGTTGCAAAAAGAAGAACTTGTCAAAGGTTCAGACTGGGATCCCAAGCATGTTCATATTGGCGGCATCCCTTCGTATGACGGATATTTCCGCAAGCAATGGCTCATGCCGCGTGACGAGTATTTCAAACTGCATGGGCTTGACCCGAAGCGCAAATTGATCTCTTACGCCAGCAGCTTTGTCCACTTTGCGCCGAACTTTCCGAACATCGAAGCGCTGGCGAAATTGGTTTCATCTGATTCACTTGCAGAGCCTTCGCAATTGTTGATTCGTCTGCATCCCAGTCACTTTCAAGACAAGCCAAAAATTTTCGCAGACGAACGTGCGCAAGTATTTGACTTGGAGAAGAAATATCCCAACGTACATGTTGTCCAGCCTGTGGCATTGGGTGGGTCACTTGGCTACTATGGCGGCGAAGACATGGACGAGAAGTCGTCTATGATGGCGTATTCCGATGTGGTAGTGACGGTCTACTCAACGATGCTGGTCGAGACCGCTGTCCACGATACGCCAATGATCGCCGCGACGATTGACACTCCCGGCGGATGGAATAAAAAAGGCAAGTTCTCACTCTCGCTCAAAGAAATTGGTGACTGGCCAACGCATAAACGCTTCCGCGAAGCGAAGGCCGGACGTGTGGCGTCCACTGAAAAAGAATTGCGTTCCATGTTGAATGCGTACCTGAAAAATCCATCCCTTGATTATCGTGAACGCAGAAAATTTATCGAGGATGAAGTCACTTTCACAGATGGCACATCAGGCAAACGCACGGCGGAGTATATTTTAAAAGTGTTGGAGAAATTGAACCGCGGAGACCGCAAAGGGCGCTAAGAAAAAGCCTTTAAATCTCGCGGACCTTGCGTGCTTCGCGGTAAAAAAATCCTTTGTGATACTTCGTGGTAAAAATGACCAAACCTATGTCCCTCTTCTACTTCTCCATCACCCTTGCCATCTGCTCCAGCGCACTCTATCACTTTGTCGCCAAGAGCACACCGTCGAATGTAAATTTCACGGTCTCTCTTTTGGTGACTTATGGCGTTGCGTTTACAGTGACCCTGCTTACTTTTTTCTTTTTCCCTGCCCGGAACGGGATCGCGGCTGAATTAAAACAACTCAATTGGGCCAGCATTGGACTCGCCATTGCCATCGTCGGAATTGAATTTGGCTTTCTGCTCGTCTATCGTTCAGGTTGGAATCTTGGCATTGCCGCGGTGCTGGTCAATGTAGTAGCCTCGCTGATCCTGCTTCCTGTAGCGGTTTTCTTTTTCAAAGATAATATCTCATGGGTGAACGTTGTTGGAATATTTGTCTGCCTGGCTGGGCTGATCATGTTGAATTGGAAGAGATAAACGGAAAACTTTATGAAAACTTTAATTGCCGGTCTTGGTTCCATCGGACGCCGCCATATGCGAAATTTGATCGCTTTGGGTGAAAAGGATATTATCCTCTTCCGCACGCGCAAGGCGACCATGCCCGACGATGAACTGGACGGTTATCCCGTTGAAACAGATTTAATAGAAGCCCTCGCCAAACACAAACCTGATGCGGTCATCGTCGCGAATCCGACCGCCCTTCATTTGGATGTCGCCATTCCCGCCGCAGAAGCAGGTTGCTCCATCTTATTGGAAAAACCAGTTTCCAATTCACTTGAAAAATTAGATGTGCTTCAAGAAACGGCGGAGAAGAATGGAAGCAAAATTCTTGTAGGATTTCAGTTTCGTTATCATCCCACGCTGAACAAGGCGCGTGAATTGATCCGGCAAAATGTACTCGGAAAAATACTAACCGTCCATGCGCATTGGGGCGAGTATCTTCCACAGTGGCATCCCTGGGAAGATTATCGCCGGAGTTATGCCGCGCGCGCTGATATGGGTGGCGGGGTCGTTGCCACGCTTACCCATCCGCTCGATTATTTGCGCTTCCTGCTGGGGGAAGTGGGATCGGTCTGGTCGTTCAACGGGCATATCTCTCCGCTTGAAATAAATGCCGAAGACGTGGCCGAGATCGGTTTGAAATTTGCGAACGATGCCATCGGAAGCGTGCATGTCAATTATGTTCAACGCCCGCCAAAGCACACGCTAGAGCTCGTCGGGACAAATGGGACTTTGATCTGGAATAACGCGGACGGTATCCTGAGCTTCGAGAACGCCTCTGCTGCTCCCTTCGGTTCATATTCTGACTCTCCGCCTGCTCCTGTTTCTCAAACATTTTCCCCGCCTGAAGGGTTTGAACGCAACCAGTTATTCCTCGCGCAGACTCGCCATTTCATTGACGTGACGAATCGAATTGCAAATCCGGTTTGTACACTGGATGATGGAATCCGCGCGCAAAAAATAGTGGACGCGGTCTATACTTCCAATAAGACTCGCGCAGTGGTGGACTTGGAGTCCTAAATGCAAAAAATAAGATCGCTCCTCCGCTTAGAGGTAGTCATTGAAATTTCCCTGCTTGCATTGATCTCAGGTCTGCTTTATTTAATATTTGTTCCTCAATTTGGGTATTTTAATGACGATTGGTATCTAATGTATGCTGCGGGAGCAAAAGGATCATCAGTGTTTTGGGGAGTTTTTAGTGTAGACCGTCCTCTGCGGGCTCTTGTGATGATACCGGCTTATACACTCTTTGGAGCAAATCCGCTTTATTACAACCTGAGCGCATTCCTGTTCCGCCTGATAAGCGGACTGGGATTTTTGTGGGTACTGCGCATCGTTTGGCCGGGAAATAGGCGGATCACTTTTTGGATGTCTCTGCTGTTTTTGGTGTATCCTGGATTTTTGTCCCAGCCCAATGCGATTGATTACCTTTGTCATCTTGCCGCGCTCGCCGCAGCCATGCTTTCCATTGGGCTAACGCTCAAGGCGGTCCAAGCCACTCAACTGAAAAATAAAATATTGTTATATGCCTTCTCGATCCTGCTGGGTTGGTTTTATCTGGGTCAAATGGAGTGGTTTATCGGGCTTGAGTTCTTTAGGTTTGCTTGCATCGCTCTGTTTGCGCTCCGTTTGAATGACACCATGCGGGTGAAAGGAATCAGGTTCTTTCAAGACGCGCTTCCGGCTTTGCTGATCCCATCGGTGTTTTTGGTGTGGAGACTTTTCTTCTTCGAAAGCGAGAGAGGCGCAACAGATATAGGAGTGCAGTTAGGTACTATGCAGGGCGGACGAATGGCTTTCATATTTAATTTTTTCGTTAACTTTTTTGATGATCTTATTGATGTCATCTTCCGTGCCTGGTGGTCGCCGCTTCGCCGTTTGAGTGCAGGTATGGGATTTTATGAGTGGCTGCCCGGGCTTGGAATTTTTCTGCTGGCTATCTTCTTATTATGGCTGGCATCCAGAGTTGACCCAAGGCCTGTAGAAACAGGATCAGGTCAAAGGTCAGTTTGGAAGCGGGAAGCGTTCTTGATCGCTCTTGGAGCAATTGCGTTTGGTCTATTCCCAGTCAATGCGGTGGGACGCTCCGTTGATTTCAGGAATTTTTCACGATATGCATTGATCGCGTCTGTCGGCGCAGCGATTTTGATCCCGGTTATTTTGAGTTATATTTCGAACCTGCGTCTGCAAAACATCCTTTTTGGGATTCTGATCTTTTCCGCTTCACTGACCCATTACTTTAATGGGTTGATCAAGACCCGCGAAACAGACTCTATGAATCAATTTTGGTGGCAGGTGAGTTGGCGCATCCCTCAAATGAAGCATCGGACGACATTGCTGGCTAATTACCCGGTTGTAAATGCCGAAGAGGAGTATTTCATTTGGGGACCGGCAAATTTAATTTATTATCCCGATTCGATGAACGAGAAATATCCACAGCCCGGAATTTATTCCCTGTTGATCTCTGACGAAACTGTTGAGAGAGTTTTAGCCGGTGACAAAAGACCCTATAGCAATAGAAGAAGCATTCGGACCTATCCTAATTACGGGAACATCCTGATATTGTCACAGCCGACGAGTACTTCCTGCGTTCAGGTGATCTCCGGCGGGCAAACAGAATACTCCAGTTCTGAAGATAAAAGGATCGTTCGCATCGGTTCATTCTCTGATGCCGGTCTTATCCTCACAGATGAATCATTTCGCCAACCTCCGCAAATTCCATTTGGCTTGGAGCCCGAACACGCCTGGTGCTACTATTATGAAAAGGCATCCTTTGCCCGCCAGTTGAACGATTGGAATGAAGTATTGAGATTGGCAAATGAAGCCTTTGATAAAGGCTTCGCTCCTCAAGATGAGGTTGAATGGATTCCGTTCCTGCAAGCGTATGCTGTCTCTGGTGACTTAGCCCGATTGCGCGAGATCAAAGCTGAGATGAACGATCCTTATGTTCTCGGTCAGGCCTGTCAGATTCTTGGTGACATGACCGGCTTATCTGAAACAACCCATTCGGAAATTGCCGCATTATTTTGTTCAAAGTAAACATAACTGACCAAGAGTCCTCTCGAAGATTAAGTTTATTCCATGCAAATTATCCCCATTTCTCATCCCCTCTCAGCGACTGTGTGCGTGCCAGGATCAAAGTCACTCACCAACCGCGCCTTGTTGATCGCATCTCTTGCCAAAGGTACAACGCGATTAACAAATGCGCTCTTCTCTGATGACTCGCGTTACTTTGCCAACGCTTTGCAAACTTTGGGGTTTGATGTGCGGCTTGACGAATCAAATCATGAAATGACGGTCACCGGTTTGGGCGGAAAGATCCCTGCGAACAAAGCTGAATTATTTATCGGTAATGCAGGTACTGCCGCAAGATTTCTTTCAGCGTTTCTCACACTGGGGAATGGTGAATATATCCTGGATGGCGAACCCCGCATGAGAGAACGCCCGATTGGGGATTTGGTGAAATCGTTGACAGAACTTGGCGCAAAGATCGAGCCGTTAAACCTTCATCCTTCATCCTTCACCCTTCACCCTTCGATTTGTCCCCCTGTAAAAATCACCGCATCAGGACTGCCCGGCGGCAAAACAAAAATAGCAGGTGATATTTCATCGCAGTTTTTATCTGCCTTGTTGATGGTCGCGCCTTATGCAAAAAATCCCATTGAAATAGAACTGACTACCGACCTTAACTCCAAACCCTTCGTTGATATGACCATATCCATTATGAAGGATTTCGACATTGAGATCGAACGCCACGGCTATTCGCAGTTTATTATCCATCCATCTTTCTTCTTTCCTCATTCCTCTTATTCAATCGAATCAGACGCCTCTGCCGCATCCTATTTCTTCGCCGCGCCCGCCATTTGCGGCGGGACTGTCAGAGTGGAAAACATCTCGCGCAAGTCAGTTCAAGGCGATATTGCATTTCTTAATGTTCTGCAACAAATGGGTTGTGTTGTCACGGAGGTGGATAACTCAATCACCGTCAACCGTCCATCGTCAATTGTCGGTCTTGACATAGACATGCGCGACATCCCCGATACTGCCCAGACTCTCGCAGTTATTGCGCCCTTCGCATCTTCGCCGACACGGATTCGCGGCATTGCCTCTGCGCGCGTGAAGGAGACAGACCGTGTCCACGCGACTTGTACTGAATTGAAACGATTAGGTGTGCAGGTTGATGAATATAAGGACGGTATGACCATTTATCCCTGCCAAACATTCAAGCCTGCAATCATTCAAACGTATAATGACCACCGCATGGTAATGGCCTTTTCGTTGATCGGTCTGCGCGTGGATGGCGTGACAATTGAGAATCCATCCTGTGTGTCCAAGACATTCCCTAACTTTTTCGATGTTCTGGAAACGTTGCGTTAATTCTTTCCTTCCATGCCCCGACCTTCGACTTTTGACTTTAGACTTGGTTTAATTGGTTATCCGCTTGGGCACAGCCTCTCGCCAAAGATTCACTTGGCTGCTTTGAAATCGTGCGGGTTGGATGGCGACTATTCTCTTTTTCCCATTCACCCCGATGATAAACAAGGACTGAAAGATTTACTGGAGCGAGTCCGCGCTGGCGAGTTACAAGGACTCAATGTCACCATTCCGCACAAACAAAATGTGATTCCATTGTTGGATGAACTCACACCGACAGCGCGATCCATTGGTGCGGTGAATACGATATATCTCAGAGAAAATAAACTCATTGGCGAAAATACAGATGCGCCTGGATTTCTATCTGACTTGAATCGGTTTATCGGGAATCGGGACGCTTCGCGGGGAGTTGGAAAATCGGCGTTGGTGTTGGGAGCGGGGGGGGCAGCGCGGGCGGTGGTATATGCATTGCTTGACGATGGTTGGAACATTAATGTCGTTGCCCGCCGACTCGAACAAGCCCAACAACTTGCATCATCATTCAACAATTACCAATTACCAATTACGACTTTTTCTGACCTTCAACCTTCACGCGAAGCGTTCAACTTGCTCGTCAACACCACCCCCATCGGCATGACGCCCAACACAGGTCAATCCCCCCTGCCGGAAAATCTGTCACTGCCTGATAATGCTTTTATTTATGATCTGGTCTACAATCCACGCGAAACAAAACTTGTCAAAGATGCTCGCGCGCAGGGACTGAACGCAACCACCGGACTTGGCATGTTAATTGAACAAGCCGCTCTCGCCTTTGAAATTTGGACAGGTCACAACCCGCCGCGCAAAGTTTTATGGAACACCTTTGAAACCTGAGTGATTTCCACTTATTACTTTTTACTTCTCACCGAATATTGGAGCCTTACATGCCTTTACGTTTTCTAACTGCAGGAGAATCGCACGGTCCCGCACTGACAGCCATCCTTGATGGTCTGCCTGCGGGTTTGATTCTCTCTCCTGAAATTATCAACAAGGAACTAGCCCGCCGTCAGCAGGGTTACGGTTCGGGCGGACGGATGAAGATTGAAAAGGATACCGTGCAAATTCTCGGCGGAGTGATGAATGGTGAAACCACAGGCGCGCCGATTGCGTTGCTCGTTCAAAATGATGACCATGTCAAATGGAAAGGCAAGGCTATTGACCCAATGACAGCTCCCCGTCCGGGTCACGCCGATCTGACCGGCGCGGTGAAATATGGTTACAAAGATTTGCGCCCCGCGCTCGAACGCGCGTCTGCGAGAGAAACCACCATGCGCGTTGCGGCGGGTGCGGTCTGCAAACATTTTCTGTCGCAGTTTGGAATTACCGTCGGCGGGTACGTGAAATCCATCGGTGAGATCGAAGCTGAATTAAGAGGAGACAATTATCAGGTCAGGTTTGATGCGGCTGAGCAAAGTGATGTGCGCTGCCCAGATCCAGTCGCGGCTGAAAAAATGCGTCAGCGCATCGAAGAGATCATCCACGCCAAAGATACTTTAGGCGGTGTGCTTGAAATTGTCGCGCTCAATGTGCCGGTGGGGTTGGGAAGTTTTGTTCAATGGGATAAGCGCCTTGAAGCGAAACTTGCAATGGCGCTCATGAGCGTGCAAGCCATCAAAGGCGTGGAATTTGGAGATGCATTTGAAAATGCGAAGCGCCCCGGCACGCAAGCACATGACCCCATCAATCTGAAACAATCAAACTTGCTACGTGCTACGAATCACGCGGGTGGAATCGAAGGCGGCATTAGTAATGGACAACCGATTGTCATGCGCGCCGCGATGAAACCGATAGCCACCACGCTTCATCCCCAGCCGACAGTTGACCTGGCGTTAGGCGCAGAATCTCCCACCAAGTATGAACGCTCCGACTTCTGCCCCGTGCCGCGCGCCGTGCCGATCTTGGAATCAATGGCTGCCTTTGTTTTAGCGGACGCCCTCATCGAAAAACTTGGCGGAGACTCGATGAATGAAATGAAACCAAGATTTGAATCTCTGTGCAAAGCAACTCTTGATGAGTTGCCAATGGATAACATCCCGCATGTGTTTTGGGAATAAAAAAACGGAAAGCGTAACACGCCTTCATCCTTCATATTTCATAATTCATCCTTTTCATTATGTCTCACATCTTTCTCTACGGTCCCCCCGGAACAGGTAAATCTACAATCGGCAAAAAACTTGCTGATAATCTTAGGCTGCCTTTTATTGACCTTGACCGCGTTATCGAAGCAACAGCAGGCATGTCTATTCCACAGATCATGGAGCAGAAAGGCGAGTCTGCATTTCGTGACCTCGAAACTTTAGCGTTGAAGGAATCGGTAGGTCACGCTTCCAGCGTGACGGTCATTGCACTTGGCGGCGGTGCGCTTTTACGAAATGAGAACCGTGAATTTGCAGAAAGTAATGGACAAGTCATTTTGCTGATGGCTGAACTGCCGACCTTGCTCGACCATTTACAAAACGATCCTGAAAAACGTCCGCTACTGGCAGGTGACTTAAGTTCAAAACTTTCTTCCTTGCTTGAGAAACGACGTGAACATTATGATTCCTTTTCCACGAAAATAAACGTGGACGGATCTTCCGCTGAAGAAATTGCATTTCAAGCCCAGGTTGTATTGGGGCGACATCATCTTTCCGCAATGGGCGAATATGATGTTGTCGTAGGTCAGGTCTCCGACCTGACAAACTTTCCCATGCAAAATCCAATACTGGTCACTGATGAGAACGTAGCGAAGTTCCATGCCGAGAAAATTCAGTCATTAGGATTCAAATCAATCGTTATTCCTTCAGGCGAAGAACACAAAAATCTGGAAACCATTTCGTTCTTGTGGAAAGCCTTCCTTGAAAATGGACTTGACCGCAAAAGCATGGTCATTGCTTTGGGCGGCGGCGTGGCCAGTGATATGACAGGTTTTGCCGCATCCACTTATATGCGCGGGATTAATTGGGTCTGCCTGCCGACGACTTTGCTTTCGATGGCGGATGCGTCGCTTGGCGGCAAGACCGGTTTTGATCTGCCTGAAGGTAAAAACTTAATTGGCGCATTTTATCCGCCCAAATTAGTTCTCGCTGACCCACAATTACTAAAGACCTTACCCGAAGCGGAGTTGATTTCCGGCATGGCGGAAGTTGTCAAACACGGGATCGTTTCTGACCCTGAATTATTTTCTTTATGCTCGCGCGGATTGGATTACGTAAAAAATCATTTGGAAGAGATCGTCAAACGCGCGATGGCGGTGAAGATAAAAGTCATCGAAGAGGACCCTTACGAAAAAGGATTTCGCGCGGCACTGAATTTGGGACATACTGTTGGGCACGCAGTCGAACTTGTCAGCAAATTCAAGTTGCGGCATGGAGAGGCTGTCGCCATCGGACTCGTCGCTGAGGCGAAGTACTCTGTCAAGATCGGGCTGGCAACTATCGGGTTGGTGGATGCGATCACAGGGACGCTTAAG
Source organism: Chloroflexota bacterium (assembly GCA_016219545.1). GTDB lineage: Bacteria > Chloroflexota > Anaerolineae > Anaerolineales > Villigracilaceae > Villigracilis. The sequence goes on from JACRMH010000029.1 coordinate 11,135, forward strand.
TCACTGGGCTTGCCGACTCAAATCCCGAAAGAAATTCTGCGCGAAGAGATCATCCGCACAATGCGCGTGGATAAAAAGAAAAACGCAAAAGCCATTCGCTTTGCCTTGCCGGTTGAAATGGGGAAAGTAGAATTGGTGGAAGTTACGGATTTGGAGAATGTGTTGGAAGAAGAGTGACCATGGACAGTAGTCGATAGACGGTCTACCGTCCATCGACTACTGTCAAATGAGGAACAATGAAAATATTAATTCTGCACGGACCAAACTTGAATCTGCTTGGCACACGCGAACCTGAAATTTACGGCTCGCTGACTCTCGATGACATCAATAACAAAATGGTCGCGTTGGGAAAAGAGCTCGGCGCGGAAATAAAATGTTTGCAATCAAATCACGAAGGCGCGTTGATCGATGCCTTGCAGGATGCGCGCACATGGGCGGACGGCGTTGTATTCAACCCGGGCGGCTATACTCACACATCCGTCGCGCTGCGTGATGCGATCTCTGCGATTCAAATCCCCGTTATCGAAGTGCATCTCTCGAATGTATATGCGCGCGAAGAGTTCCGTCATGTTTCGATGATCTCGGCGGTGTGCAAAGGCAAGGTTGTCGGCCTTGGTTGGCGTTCTTATGAGTTGGGTTTGCGGGGATTGATCGGAATGCTTTCTTTGTAAAGCTTTTATCCAATTGGCATGATCAGGGGTAGGATGACGAGAAGGAAGATCACGAGCAGAATGGTCAATGGAATGCCGACCCGCGCATAATTGCGAAAAGTATATCCGCCTGCGCCCATCACCATCACATTGACCGAATGCCCGAGCGGGGACATGAAGGCCATGGATGACGCAAGTGCCACCGCCATAGCCATACTCCTCGGCTCCATGCCCACACTTTGAGCGGCGACGATGGCAATCGGAGCAACCACAGTGACGGCGGTTGGGCCGTTAATGACCTGAGTCAGCACCACTGTGAGCAAAACAAATCCCGTTAATAAAACTAGATGTCCCGCGCCTCCCAAATACGAGAGGATCGCATTGGCAAACAGGGACGATGCGCCGGTTTTATTCAAGGCAACGCCAACGGGAAGCATTCCGGCGACGAGGAACAGGCTGCGCCAATCAATTGCGCGATAGGCCTGGTCCATGCTCATGGTGCGGATCAACACCATGGACAGCGCCCCGCTCAAAAGGATCTCGGCGATGTTGTTGGGGAAGAAAACTGCCAATATCAAAGTAGCAGCCATAATCAGCACAGTGAACCAGCCGCGCAGGGTCATCCGTGTGGACGGCGCGGATTCAGCCAAAAGGATCAGTCCGGGTTCTGTTCTCAATAGGCTCAAGCTTTTTTCAGTCCCTTGAAGCAGCAAGCCATCGCCAAACTCAAGTTTCAGGTCTGCAAGACGGGTGCGGATCGAACGTCCGTGCCGCCAGACGGCGAGGACGTTGGCATTAAATTTTTGTTCGAAACGAATTTCCTGCAAGGTCTGGCCGGCAATATGCGAGCGGGGTGCAATGGCGGCCTCGATCAACTTCATGTTGGGGATGGACAGGTAATCCTGCTGCCACTCTCCTGAAGGAAGGATGGACAACATTTCCATAACCAATCCCGGCAGGCTGTCTTCAGGCCGTGCCATGATCAAAAGGATATCCTTGCCTTTCAAAACGGTCCCGGCTTCAATCGGCAATGTTGATCTTCCGCGTTGTATGGCAATCACATTAAGATGATATTTTTCCCTTAAGTTGCTTTTTTCCAGCGTGGCGCCGTCAAGGCTTCCACCTTTCCGTACTTCCGCCCTGACCAATCTTTCAGCGAGTTGATAGGTGTTGAGCAGGTCGCTTGACTCGTCGCTGTCTTCATGACGTTGGGCAGGTGATTGATCGGGTAATAATTTTCGTCCCCAGAAGACCATGAACAGGATTCCAACAAGAGCCAGGGGAAGTCCGATCGGCGCAAAATCTGTCAGCGCAAAGCCAGTCAGTTTTGCGTCGCGCAGTAATCCGCTGACGATGATATTTGTCGTGGTTAATAAGGTTGCCATGCCGCCGAGAATCGTCCCGAATGCCAGAGGCATCAACAGTTTGGATGGTGAAACTTTGGAACGACGCGCCACTCCGGATAACGCGGGAAACAGCAAAGATGCAGCCGCGATGTTGTTCATAAAAAGCGAAAGGACGGCAGAGGCGGTCATCACGCCAAAGATCAATCTTCTTTCCCCTTTGCCGAATAATTTGATGATGAATGAACCCATGCGTTCCGTCATGCCTGAGCGGTGCAGTCCCTCGGCAAGGATAAAAGCGGACAGCATGATGATGACGGCCGACCGGCTGAATCCGGAGAATGCTTCCTGCGGGGTCAGAATGCCGCTTAGCCCCAATGCCAGCATTAACATCAGCGCAACGATGTCTGCCCGCAGGATGTTGCTAAACAATAGCAGGGCGGCAATACTTAGAAATAAAAAAGTTAATTCGATTTGTGGCATGTTGTAGGCAAATAACTTTCAGTCGGATATAATCATTTTACACCTTCCAGCACACGGGTTATAGGAACAGCCAATGCCAAACATCATTCCAACCGCCGAACCATTTTTTCTTCAAGGAAATAGAACGGGCGTCCTTCTTATTCATGGCTTCACCGGCGCGCCGAAGGAAATGCGCTGGATGGGGGAATATCTTAATAAGCAGGGACTCACCTGTTTGGGGATTCGACTCACCGGACATGCTACCAACCCTGATGATATGCGCCGCTCTCTCTGGACCGATTGGACTGCTTCTGTTGAAGACGGCTTTCAGCTGCTCTCAGGCAGTGTTGACCGAATCTATCTGGTCGGGCTTTCGATGGGCGGCGCATTAAGTTTGCTCATGTCTTCAAAACTGGATGTCGCTGGGGTTGTGGCCATGTCCACGCCCTATCAATTGCCGCAGGATTACCCGCTCTGGGCATTGAAGATGTACAGCCTGTTCGTTCCTGATGCTCCAAAATCAAAAGAAGTACCCGGCTCTTCATGGGTTGACAAGGAAGCCTACGCCTCGCATATTTCCTATCCCATGAACCCGATGCGGTCGGTGGTTCAATTGAAGTTGTTGCTCAAAGAAATGAATGCGGCCTTGCCTCAAATTCGCAAGCCTGTCATGTTGATTCATTCCAAGGATGATGCTTACGTTTCCCCTGAAAATATGGAGAATATCTACACGGGGTTGGTTGCTTTGCATGCGTCAGACAAGACAAAACTATACGTGACCGGATCAGGCCATGTTGTTACGCGTGATGCGGCCCGTCAGCAGGTGTTCGATGCGGCCTTGGAATTTATCAATAAATGAATTCATGTCGTTGCGAGGAGCGGCAGCGACGAAGCAATCTCCAGTTATGAGGGGGGTGCTCACCGCACTGGCGTACGGCGCAAGTGTCGTCGGGACACTTGCCCAGTACGCAAGTGCTGGGAAAACGCCCTCCTCGCAACGACATAGATGAGGTAAATTTTGAATCGTAATTTATTTTTTGTAGCCACCGCCTTATTTTTGTGGGGCTTCGGCGAAGGAATGTTCTTTAATTTCGTTCCCATCTACCTTGACCTTCAATTCCTCTTAAGCAAATCTGAGATTGGGTTGATCCTCGGCGTATTCGGATTCTCGATGGCCATCACGCATATCCCTGCCGGCCGCCTTGCGGATAAGATCGGGCGCAGACCTTTGCTGATCGGCGCGTGGCTGCTCGGTTTGGTCTCGACATGGCTGATGGGTTTTGCACAGGCTCTGCCGCTTTTTCTGGCTGGGTTATTCGCTTATGGGCTGACCGCTTTTGTCTCATCACCATTGGCCAGTTATGTCACTGCCGCGCGCGGCAAATGGCCGGTGGCGACCGTGCTCTCGCTCACCACTGCCACCTTCGGCATGGGCATGGTGCTCGGCCCGGTCACCGGCGGCTGGGTCGGCGACCATTACGGCATGAGGATGAGTTTCTATGTTGCGGCAGTTGTATTCATCCTTTCAAATGGATTCATGTATTTTATTGAGAGCCAGCCGATTGACCACCATGACCCTGAGTCTCCGCCCCCAGGTTTGAGAAGTAATAAACGCTTTATTACACTGATCGCCATCCTTGCCTTCGCCATCTTCTCAATGTATATCGCTCAGCCGCTTACGCCCAATTTTCTCAAAAGTGTGCGCGGACTTTCCCTGAGTCAGACCGGCTTGATCTTCACTGTGGGCGCGCTTGGCAATTCATTGCTTGCGATAACGTTCAGCCGCGTCAACCCGCGCCGCGGATATTTATTTACACAGGCTTTGGTGGCTTTATTCGCCATGCTCATTTGGAAAGGAACGGCTTTGCCAGTTTTTGCGCTGGGATATTTTCTGCTCGGCGGGTTCCGCGCAAGCCGTCCGATGGCCATGGCGCAGGCGCGTGAGCTCGTCCATGATTCGCAAATGGGCATTACTTACGGTATCATGGAAACTGTCAGCGCCGTGGTCTTCATTATCACGCCGCCCATTGCCGGTTTTATATATGAACGCGACCCGATGATCCTGTATCCGCTCGCCATCGTGTTTATCGCAGCCTCGATCATTCTCAGCTCCATATTTCTACCTCGGAAGGTGAGCCATGTTTGAAATGATTTCCTTCGTTTTGAGTCCCGCGCAAACCAACACTTATCTGGTTGCCGACCCTGAAACAAAAGAGGCGGCTGTCATTGATCCGGCCTGGGATGGACTTGTCATCCTTAAAGCGGCGCAGGATCGTGGCTGGCGCATTGCTCATCTCTGGTATACCCACGCGCATTTCGATCATATCGGCGGAGCAGCTGAAGTTGCGGACGCGCTCAACCCGCTTCCAATTGTTGCGCTTCATCCCGATGACCATGTCCTCTGGCGTTCAGGCGGTGGCGGCGCATCCTTTGGCTTTGACATTGACCCCGGTCCCGAACCGACGATTGATTTTCAACAGGGACAGGTCCTCAGGCTCGGCTCGAACGAATTTGAAGTGCGCCATACGCCGGGGCATACAAAAGGTCATTGCGTGTTATATCTTGCCCAGGAGAAAAAATGTTTCTGCGGTGATCTGATCTTCAAAGGCAGTGTTGGCCGCACCGACCTGCCCGGCGGTGATTGGGATGTTCTGGAAAACAGCATCCGCACCCAGATCTTTACCCTGCCCGATGATACAAGGCTGTTACCGGGTCACGGCTCTGGGACTACAGTTGAGCACGAGAAGGCGCATAATCCATTTGTGGGAGCAATTCCCATTTAATTCACTGATCTTACGTCCGAAGCCGTGATTCCCTGAGCGGTAGCGAAGGGTCTCCACCCCGAAATTCGAGGTTCTCATTGCACTAGCGTAAAACGCAAGTGTCGCTCCGCTCAGAACGTCACTGCATAACATCAGTTAATCCATAAAAACCAGTGAGGAGATAAAAGAATGAAAAATCCAAATGCACAAAATCAAAAACCGGTTACACCTTTGAGTTCGAGGCTGCCCTTCCTGTCTTTAATTCCGGGCTGGCTGGTCGGGTTGGTTATAACCATCATTGTCATTGCAGTTCTGGCCAACTTCAGCAAGTCCTTCTGGTATTTTGAAGTGGTCGAAAATGACCAGGTTGGCGTCACCATTGAAGCCGGTGAAATTCAAGGCGTTGTACAGCCGGGTATCGCTTATGACTTTGGACTTTTTGTGAGTCTGGTCAAGATCACCACCAGCGCAGTTGCGATCACAGTGGATGACCCTGAATTGATCACGATAGATAAACAGCGTATTGGTCTGGAAGTGACTGCCGATGTGTTTCGTCCGCGCGAGGCCGATATTGTCATCTCCAATTACTCACGGTATAAAAATATTTATCTAAACGACGCGTCCCTGCAGCAGCGCATGACAGCCTTTACCTTGCAAGCCATGAAGGTCTGCGTCGGCGACAAGAAATTCGATGAGGCAGTGATCGGCTCCGGCCGTGACGATCTTCGGGCGTGCATTGATGATGAGTTGAGCGGATTGGCCCTGCCGTTGGGTTTGGAAGTGCGGAATGTGGCGGTTCCACAGATCACGATCTCACCTGCGGTGCAGGCCGGTCTGGATGCCATTGTACAGAGTCGCTTGGCAACGGAAAAAGCAAAACAGGACGCTGAAAAGGCCAAGCAGGAAGCTGTAGCCCAGCAGGCTGTGGAAGAAGGTCGTATCCGCGTTGAACAGTCAAAATTGCAGGAAGAATCCCGCCAACAAGCTACCTTGCAGGAACTCAAAAAACAGCAGCTTGAAGCTGAACTTGCTGTTATCCAGCAGGAAACTGTAAATGAACAGGCGCAGCTATTGCTCACGCAAGCTCAACAACGAGTGGCCGCTGAACAGGCAAGAGTGGATATTGCAGAAGAACTTGCCCTCGCCGAAATGTATGCAAAATATCCCGAGTATGTCGCCCTGCAGATCGCGCTTGCCAATGCAAGTGCCATCAAGGACTCAGATAAATTCATCTATACGCCCGCAGGTGTCTTCCCGCAATTGATCCTTACAAATGGAGCACTCCCGCTGATTCCTATGAAATAACAATAGACCTCTCGCAAAAGCCAAATCGTAGAGTTGTCGAAAGCGGATCTTACACAAAACATAATTTTTTTGTGTAGTAGTGCGCTCTCTAGCGCACTTATGCAAGAGGTCTATAAAGATCAGGTTCATAACTTCTGTAATTATGGAGATCACTTATGAAGCGTGCGGTCAGCATCAGCCTCGGAAGTTCGAAGCGCGATAAAAGCGTAAAGGTCAATCTCAACGGACAGGAAATCCTCGTTGAACGCATTGGCACGAATGGCGATGTCGAAACGGCGCGCCGATTGTACTTGGACCTGGATGGCAGAGTGGATGCCTTCGGCGTGGGCGGCGTGGACTTGTATCTGCGCCTGGATGATAAAGAATATCCGCTTCATGCCGCGCTGAAACTTGTCTCTGGTGTCAAGCAGACTCCACTCTGTGACGGCCGCGGACTCAAGCATACCTTGGAGCGGCGTGTCTTTAAATTGGCAAAGCCCCAACTGGGAGATGTCCGCTTCAAGCAGGCCTTCATCCCCGTCGCTGTGGACAGGCTTGGGTTGGCTGAGGCAGTTGCCGAAGTCTCAGATAGAACCGTTTTTGGTGACCTAATGGTTGCTTTGGGAGTCCCGCTTCCGGTAGTCGGCATCCCGGCCTTTAAACGAGTCGCAAGGATCATGCTGCCGATTGTCAGTCACTTCCCCATGAGCATGATCTTCTACGGCAGTGACGGCGCGGAGCACGAACCGAAGTACACAAAATATTTTGAAGGGTCAGACCTGATCGCGGGCGATTATCTTTTTATGCGGAAGTACATGCCAAGGAATTTGGCAGGCAAAACGATTGTCACGAACACCACCACTGAAGAAAACATCGCCTTGCTTAAAGAGCGTGGTGTGAAAACCATCATCACCACCACGCCGCGCTTTGACGGGCGCTCCTTCGGTACGAACATGAACGAAGCCATGCTCACCGCTTATGCAGGCAAAGGCCGCCGGTTGACAGATGATGAATTGAATACCTTGATTGATGAGCTGGGGATCGGACCTTCAACCATAATGATGTAAAAAAGGTAATCAAAAAGAACAGGAACTGTTCCTGTTCTTTTTGATTTAAGACATCTTCAAACTTTCCGGCGGAGTACCGCGCCACATCTCGATGCGGCGGAATGATTCAACATATCCCATTTTATAAAAGGCGGGCAGGTGCGGGTCGTTGATCTGGATATTTTCGATCTGCGTATCGAGGCGGGGATATTGATAATGCAAATGCGAGAGCATGGCGTACAGTACGTCCGCGGGGTTGCCGGCTTCGGTTTTGTAGATAAAGCGCGTGAGCATGAACTTCTGGCGTTGATACACCAGCCAGCCGCGACTCCCATCCGCAAGCATGAGACGCAGCCCTGAAACTTCATTGGCATTGAATAAAGACTCGGATTGATTCGTCCACGGCTGTGTGCCCCTGTCGCGGCCAACAAGATCAAGGGCGTCGGCACGGTCAAGGCGTTCGGCGTCTGCGATGATCGGGTCTATGGGAGGAATGATCGGCGCGCGGCGCAGGATCAATAATTCGCCGACTTCGTAGAATCCAAGTTTCTTAAATAATTGATAGGCGGGAACATTGTTCTTGATGACTTCCAGCATGACGAAGTCAATGGAAAGATGGGCGGACTGTTCCAATAAACGTTCAACCAAAGCCTGCCCGACTCCGCCGCGCCTTGTGTTCGGGATGACCCCGAGACGCGTTACCCAGGTGCGGTCTTCGCGCAGCCCCAGCATGGCAACGCCCAGCATTTGTCCATCGGGCGTTGATGCAACGAATGAGTGTTCGAGGTCAACATCATAGATTGCGATATATTCGGCGAGGCGTGAAGCATTCATCGGCATGGGGACCATATAGTCCACGCGGGTTTGGTTATAAATCGCTGTGAGTTGGTCCAGAGTGAATTGACTGGCGGGGATCAGCTTGATTGCAGTGGCGGTGTGTTGTGCTGGCATCATTTACGGATTCTTTAAATAGGATTTGATCTGGGAAATGAACTCGCTGACTTTCGTAACCGGCTTGCAGATATAACCGTCAAAGCCGTAATTCTCCACCATTTGCCGGGCGGTCTCTTCGGGCCAGGCGGTTAACGCAACGATGGGTATATGTTTAAGCGAGGTTTCTTCGCGCAGCCATCCGGCCAGAGTTTGCCCGTCATAATCCGGCAAGCCAAGATCGAGCAGGATCAGATCAGGCTGATGGACCAACGCCATTTGCAGTCCGCTTTCTGCGTCAGCGGCGTGGACGATCTCGTAGCCCGTGGCAGACAAGGTCCTGCGTACGAGCGCGACATTGTCAGGGATGTCTTCGATCACTAAGATTTTTGTCATATCAATTCCCAATGTTTTTTCGTCATTGCGAGGGCGAAATCCAAGAGCGCCCTCGCCGGTTGAATTCCTATTATGATTTTTGCGGCGAAGGCACGAACGCTTCCACGCGCGCCCACAATTCCCGGATGTTGATCGGCTTGGACATGTATACATCGCAGCCGGCAGATAGCGCTTTTTCGGCGTCGCCTTTCAAAGCATTGGCGGTCACCGCAATGATGGGAGTATAAGCCAAAGAGCGTTTGGCGCTGCTTCGAATTCTGCGCGCTACTTCGTAGCCGTCAATATCGGGCAGGTTAATATCCAGCAGGATCAGATCGATCTCTTGCGTCTCGGCTGCGGTAACTCCATCCAGCCCATTCATGGCCTGGACTAATGTGTACCCACGTGCTTCCAGTGCGCGTTTGACCAGCACCATGTTATCGGGGTTATCTTCAATGTATAAGATATTGCTTCCCATAAATTCTCCTTAGGCTCCGTTTTTATCTTCGATGGTCTGAATGACTTGATCCACGAATTTTCGCGGAGGCAGGGAGCCTTTTTGATAAAGCGCTTCAATGTGACCTTTCAGCCGGTTGCGTTCTTCGGTGGTGATGTCTTTTGCGCTGACAACGACCACGGGAATATCTTTGGTGCGCGGGTCGAGTTTGAGTTCTTCCACAAGTCCAAAACCGTCTATGCCGGGCATGGTCAGGTCGCTGACAATGAGGTCGGGAATATTTTGTCTCGCCATCGCCAATCCTTCCCAGCCGTCTTTGGCGCGTAATACGCGATAGGCTTTTTTTCCTTCAAGCAGGCGGCGGATAAGCAGGGCATCGTCTGCGTTGTCATCAATTAACAGAACAGTGGTTGTCTTTTCATCCAGGTTTTCAAGCGCAGCTTGCAAGCCTTCACGCGGGGCAGGCGCTTGTGTTTCGCTGAGATGAACATCCACTGCAAATTGATCTTCCAGCACATGCTTCTCAACCGGGAAGGTATGACCGGTGCAATTGACCACGACAGTTTCGTCTTTGCTGATGACATGCTCGTGGATTAATTTTTCAAGACCCGCAAAAGCCACTGCGGTTGCAGGTTCCACTGCCATGCCCTCACTTTTTGCGAGGGAGCGCATGGACGCAAAGGCTTCGGCATCCGTCACTGATTCCATGATGCCGCCGAACTTCTGCGTGAGATTCCATAAATATGTGTAGGACTTGCCCGGGTCACCGGTGGATAGGATGATGATGCGCGTATCCGGCACAACGGACTCGGCCGTATCTTTACCAGCTTTGAAGGCTTGCACCATCGGCGAACAACCCTGTGCTTGAATGATGGCCAATTTCGGAACGCGCTCGATCAAGCCCATTCTGTGAAGTTCGGTAAATCCCTGATACACGCCCAGCGGACCCATGCCGCCGCTGACAGCCTGGATGTACCAATCCGGCGCCTTCCATCCTAGTTGTTCCACAATTTCATAAGCGATGGTCTTCATGGATTCGCGCGCGGGAATGGAACCTGATCCGCGGTCCAGCCAGAGGTGACGGCGTTGTGCGAATTGACTTGCGATCTGTTTAGTCTGATCGTAATTGCCGCTGACTCGAATCACTTCCGCGCCGAATAATGCGGCCTCGCGCAACTTTTCCTGCGGAACGAGGCTGGTCATAAAGACCCAGAGTTTGATCCCAGCCCTAGCACAGGCGGCGGCATAAGCCACGGCTGCATTTCCTGTGGATGCGATGACAGCTTCGCGGATCTTGCCTTCGTTCATCGCGGCCACGGCTCCCGCGGCTTGACGGTCTTTGAAGGAACTCGTCGGGCCGTAGCGTTCATCCTTGATGTAAACATGATCATGCCCGAGCGCGGGAGCGAAGCGCTGTGACAGCCAAAGCGGAGTTCCACCGGCGGGGTAAAGATCCAAAGCGGAGGGATTCTCAAGCGGCAGGATGTCCGAATAGCGCCACATATTGGCGGGGCGACCGGGCAGCCCGCGCAAGAGTTCGCGTTTGAATGCGGAATAATCGTAGCGCGTTTCCAGCCATTGACTGCCGCATTGTTCACATGCGACAGGAGCGAAGGGCTCGTATGGCTGCTGCTTTCCGCAATTATTACATTCAAGATATTTTGGAGTTGCCATTTATTTGCTCGTCTTTTCCTCAGGTTCGGAAAGCTTGGCTTCGTAAGGAAGCTCCACAAAGAAGATCGAGCCTTCACCGTTGATGCCATTGCTTTCGGCCCACAGGCGTCCGCCGTGCATTTCAACCAATTTGCGGCTGATGGGCAGACCCAGTCCTGTGCCGCCGGCCTTGCGTGTTGAGGATGTGTCCACTTGCGTGAATTCCTGGAAGACGGCTTCGAGTTTATCGGGCGGGATGCCGATACCCGTATCACGGACGGTGATCAGAACATGGTCGTGCTGCGGTATTGCGCGGATGGATATCTTGCCATGTTCCGTGAATTTTATGGCGTTGTTAACCACATTGATCATGACCTGGCGCAAACGGGTGCGGTCTGCTGAAACTTCAACCTCCTCGTCTGAATCACTTTCCATAAATAAGGCCAGATTCTTTTCGCTGGCCAAGGTGGATGTGATGCTGACGACTTCGTCAATGATCTCGTGTACTTTGAATTTCTCGAGCAGGAGGTTCATCTTGCCTGATTCGATCTTGGCCATATCGAGCACATCGTTGATGAGGTGCAGAAGGTGCTTGCCATTTTTCTGGATCAGACCGAGGTCATTGGACATGTTTTCTGTCAGGTCGCCATCCAATCCTTCGAGCATGACATCCGAGAAGCCGAGGATGGAATTAAGCGGTGTGCGCAGTTCATGTGACATATTGGCGAGGAAGGATGATTTGAGGCGATCCAACTCGCGCAATTGAGTCACCGTTGCGGACTGCTCCACGTACAAGCGCGCATTCTGTAAGGCGACAGCCACTTGCGAAGCCAGCGTGGTGTAGATATTGGCGTCTTCCTGCGTGAAGTGCCCTGCCAGATCAGATTGGACATCGAACACACCGATGACCTTATCGCCGGAGATCATTGGCAGAGCCATTTCTGAACGGGTTTCGGGCAGGAACGGATTGGGAAGGAAGTCCTCTTCAATTTGCACATCATTCACGATGACGGCGGTGCGTTCGCGGGCGGCACGTGCCACGAGCGATTTTTTTTCATCCATTTGAATATCGTGACCGGCGGCCACCATCTTTCTTCCAACTTCGCCTGCGCCGGCTGCAAGGAGCAGGGTGTTCCATGCATCATCAAAAAGATAAATGTGGGTGTGATAAATATTGAAGCGTTCCTTTGTCAGGTCCACTACAGATTGCAGTAATTCTTCCGGGTTCAGCACGGTGGATGCGGTTGTACTCACCACAGCCACGGTTTCCAGTTCGTGGGCGCGTTTTTCATTCAGTTCAAAAAGTCTTAGGTTTTCAATGTGGACGCTGACTTGTTCGGCGATGTTGTTCGCCAGTTCAAGCGCGCCGGGTGAAACATCCTTTAACCCGGCCACGGCCAATTGACCGATGGTTTCACCGCGTACCGTGAGTGGTTGTGAGAAGGATAGCTTCTGCGGAAATTGTGTATTCTCAAAGGGAGTTACTTGAACTGTATCGTACATGAAGCCCATTGAGTCGGGGTTTTGACTGGTGTAGGCTTGCCAGTTCTCGCGGGTCAATCTTCGGTTGGCTTCTTCAGCATCGGCGCGGGCGCGTGAGGCATCTGCCAGCAGGCGTAGATTTTCCACCTGCTGACCGAGTTGACGCGCAACAGCCGACACCATATTTCTGTCCTCTTCTGTCAGCGGGCGGACTGGGTTGGCTTTCAGGAATAGATTGCCGACATGTTCGTCCAATACATTGACCGCCTCATGAAGGTCATGTTCATTTGGAGCGGCATTGTTATACTCGTCCACAGCAGACTGGTCATAGACAAAACCGATCCGTTCATTGTGGTGAATACCATCCAGAAAGTTTTCCCAATTTTCATGGGTGAAGCGGCGGGTGGCATCTTGTGCTTCGGTACGTGCGCGTTCTGTGGCAGCCAACAATCGCAGGTTCTGGATCTGAAGCGATGCCTGTTGCGCAATGGCGTTTGCCAGATTCTTTTCCTCTGCTGTCCAGGCATGATCTGTCGGCGGTTCGATCTGCATTTCGCCGATCAACTGTCCGCTTGCGGTAAGAGGCGCGCTGATCCCGGTATCCGTTTTAGACCCTGCAAAGGCTGTCGTCGGCAGGGGTAATAAATTATTGTCCTCATAGTAATATCCGACCTCTTCCTTTTCATAAAGGATGGAGGCATCTGTCTTTGCAGGCATGGCGGCGTGTCTTTCACTTTCCTTAAGCCGCATTTCCAGGTCGCGGATACGTGCATTGAGCGCGCTAATTTCGCGATACAGTCCGCTTTCATCTTTCACTGGCTGCGCCGCATTTGGTTCTGCACAGTCCGTTGCAGGCTCGCGAAGCGTCGCGATCTGCACCAGATCCGAAAACAGTTTATCAACCCGTTTACTGGATTTTTTATCGAGAGGCATCGGTAAATTTCTCCTGGACCTGCTGCCGTTTATTTTTTGTCTTTCATGCTCAACTGCGCGATGGTCATGGGCGCGCCCAGGGCGTGACCGAGCTCGCGTGCCGCAATTTGCAACACGGCTTCCACAGTGGTGGCGCTTTGGATCTTCTGGCTGATGAGGTTGAGGGTACTTTCGCGTTGAGCCTGTTGCTGTGCGCGCTCAAAGGAACGTGCATTCTGCAGGGCGGTGGATACCTGTGAAGCCAGTGTTTCATAGATGCTGGCATCTTCATCCGAGAAGGCGTTAAGGTGTTCTGACTGTACATCCAGCACGCCCAGCAGTTGATCGCCGATGAACAACGCAACGGCCATTTCAGATTGGGTTTCAGGCAGAAGTGGATTTGGCAGCCAGCCGGCCTCATGATGCACATCGTTGACGATCACCGGCTGACCGGTGCGGGCGGCGCGTGCCACGAGAGACTGTTCCTTCTCTAATGGGATGACCGCTGTGCCGTCAGTGCCTTCATGAATATCGCCTTCCTTGTAACCGCAGGCTGCGATCTTCAGTTCCCTTGTATTTTCATTGAAAATGAAAATATGGGCGTGATACAGACCGAACTTGCGCTGGGTGAGATGCACCACTGAATGCAGCATCTTATCAATATCCAATTCGCGGGAGGATACAGAACTGACTTCAGCCACAGCCGCAAGTTGGCGGGCGCGTTTATCCAATTCGATTTGACCGCGCTTGGTCTCTTCAAACTGGCGCAAACTTTCGATGTGAGCGCTAAGGCGTTCAGCCACTGTATTGGCTAATTCGAGTGACTCTGCATCGTCTGACCCAAGCCCCTCGACAACAAGTTTGCCAACTACTTCATCGCGTACTATGAGCGGCAGACTCATGGACCCTTCGTTTGGTTGAGTTCCATTCTGATCATATGGGCGGACTTCATTCAAATCATAAAAATAGCTCAAGCCTTCATTGATATTGGCCTGTTTGTAAATCTTCCAGCCTTCGCGGGTCAAGCGGCGTGAAGCTTCTTCCGCCTCAAAGCGGTAGCGTTCCGCGCTATCCAGCAGGCGCAGGCTTTCGATCTGTTGAGATACCTGCCGCGCCACTGCGTGTACCAGATCGGACCCTAATGCGATGGAGGACTGTCCCTGCATTTCCACGACCAGATTTCCAAGCGCTTCACCGATGACGGAAATGGGTGCGGTGAGAGCATTTTCTGTGGGTGATACTTCCTGTGTGCCGATCAGTGCGATCTTGTTTTGCTCGAAGACAAAGCCGGTCTCTTCGGGCCTGTGGATGGCATCCATATATTCGTTCCAGTTGGTGCGTGATTGACGGCGCGCCTGAGCTTCAACTTCAGCGTGGGCTCGTTCCGTTTCTGCGAGGAAGGTCGCATTTTGAATGGCGATGGCCAATTGTCCCGCCAGCGCTTCGAAGGCTGATAATAGATCTTCATTCAACGCGTCAGCTTTTTGGCTTTGAAGGTCGAGCACGCCTACCACTTTTTCACCGATCATGAGCGGGACGGACATTTCTGAACGTGTCTCGGGCAGGAGCGGGTTCGGGCGGAATGTGGAACTGTCAGCGGTGTTGGAAATAACCACGGGATGTTTCTCGGTTGCGGCGCGTCCGTTAATGGAGGAAGTGTTCAATGGCAATTGGTGAGCGCGCGCCAGCAATTGCTGTCCCACCGAACCCGTGCCGGATCTGAGGAGCAATGCCGTCCCGCTGGGATTCGTCAGATAGACCTGGACATAATACAGGTCAAAGCGTGACCGGATGAGCTCGGTTGCTTCCGTCAACATAACATCCAGTGAACGCACTTGTGATACGGCGCGACCCACTTCCGAAGCCAGTTCAAGGCTTTGGGTACGTTCAGCAACGCGTTGTTCCAGTGTTTCAACGAAGCCTCGAATTTGAGATGCCATGTTGTTAAAGGTGATCGCAAGCTGACCGACTTCATCCTGAGTTGTGATCTTCGCTTCAACATTGAAATCGCCGGAAGCCAGCTTTTTAGCTGTGTTGGTCAACTGCAAAATTGGAGCGGTCAAATTTCGTGCAAAGAAGAAGCCGATCATGGCGACCAACGCGGCCAAGATCAAACCCGTTAGAAGAATGGCGCGGAGTTGGGTATCGGCTGGTGCCAGCGCGTACTGACTGTCTTCGTGAAGAACGATCAGCCAGTCTTGACCATGAACAGTTTCATTACTGCTTTGAATGACAGCGGTACTGACGAAACTTTGCGCGCCTTCATACATGAATTCCGAATAAGGGCGGGTCGTTGCGCGTAATTGGGACTGTTCTGCGGCGGATGAAGTATCGAGTTTCCCATTACGCAGGATCTGTCCATCTGGAAATAGAACTTCTACTGATGTTCCCTCAGTTTGATTTGTGGAAAATGCGTCGAGCAGGGATTGCATGGTGACTGTAGTCCGAAGGACGCCAATAACCCGGGTGGTTCCCGACGCATAGATCGGAACAGCCATGTTGATGGAGTAGACCTTTGCGCTTTCATCGTATTCGATACTGCCGATGTAGTTTGCCCCGACACCGTTGTTATAGGCTGTTTGCCACCAGGTCTCATCGGACTGGTTATAGTCAGAGGTGCGGTTTGTTGCCGCAATAACGGCCCCATATTTATCGGTGACGAAGAGTTCGACATTCTCAGGATAAGTGTCGCGATAGGTACGCAATTGGAAAGCCGTAAAATTGTTAATTTTCGAAAACACCAACGGGTCCGCATCGTTATCCGCCTGGTCGGCTGCCACCCACGTTTGGTCTAGCTGTTCGATTTTGGATTTGATCGCAGCCTCATCGCCTGTGTAGGAAACATTGGAACTTGAAGCAAGTCCTTCAAATTGGGGGCGGATGAGCGTCAGGTATTCCAAATGTCTGGCGAGGAATGACCCAACCAATTCTGCCTGCGAGTCTGCGCCGGATTGCAGGATGGTACCGCTGTCTTTGATGATCTGAGTGCGTGTGATCTGGTTGGCTACGATGCCGAAAACGACCATGGTGAGCAGGGTAATACCAATAATTGTCACCATGATCTTGGTGCGGATATTTCCTGTTACAGACTGGCGCGCTATAAATGCGAGCAGACCGATTACCGCCAATACTGTGATGGTAGTTGTGAAATTGCCAATTCCTGTATTTAACCGAAAGGCCGGATTCCATGCCTCAATGCCGATCATGAGCAGAATTACAACTGAAGCGGCCACCATTGCCGTTCGTCTTCCATTATTTGGCAGAACCAGTCTGATCATGATCATTGCCAATGAAACGATGTAGACGATCGCGATGTAAATAAGACCTTTGAGCAGGAGCACAGCCATAATTGGCGGGACCAGCGTTCCCATTAAAAAGAGAAGCCAGGTTCCAAGGGCATGGCGGCCGCGTTGGATAAGCCCGTAGCTGATGATGCTCACGATAACCATCATGGCAGTGATCGGCATTAGGATCTGGTCTGACAGGTCGAAGCGTCCCTGCTGAAACACAACAACGTTGTAGATCGAATAACCAAATAAAACCACACCCATGGCCGCGAAAACCCCGGCCGCCCACAGTGCGATTTGATTTTGTGTTGTTGATTTATCTTGTTCACTCATAACGACCTCGTTTTTTTGCTCGGATTGAAACAGCGGTTGGCGCATCTCAACTCTTTAGTTAAGGTTGGTGCCATGGTCATCCTGCTGGCGGTGGGAATGTATATTCGCGCTGACTCGTGAAGCGCCCATCGCCAGCCCGATTTCGCGGATGGCCGTTTGCAGGGTGTCTTCCACTGTGGTGGCGCGCTGAATTTTCTGACCGATGGAGTTGACCAGCGATTCAAGATCAGCCTGCGCTCTGGATTGTTCGAACGAGCGCACGTTCTGGAGTGAAATAGCCACCTGACCCGCTAGTGATTGCAAAAGCGTGACATCCTCTTCGGCCAGTCCGTTAACTATATTTTGTTGCACATCCAAAACGCCCAGCACTTGATTGCCTGCGGAAATTGGAACAGCGATCTCGGATCTGGTATCTGGCAATAATGGATTTGGAAGCCAGCCTACAGCCTGCAAAACATCGGGGACGAGTACAGGTTCATTAGTAGCGGCGGCGCGTCCCACAAGACCGCGTCCTTTCGGTACTCTGTGACCTCGTGCCAGCATGGTGGCTCCGGCTTCACCAGTACCACCTGCCATTAACAAGTCACCACTGTCTTCATCCAAAAAGTAGATGTGAGCATGATAGTAATTGAAGGCGGCTTGTACCTGTTCCACCACATCAGTTGCCAATTGGCTGGGGCTAGTGGCAGCAGATAAGCGACGGCTGACTTCTGATGAAGTGGCCAAGGCACGGGTGCGAGCTTCCAAACTTGCCAGTGTTTCTTTCAAATGAACCGTCATGTTGTTGAAATCAACAGCCAATATGCCGATCTCGTCGTTGGATGTGACAGCAACAGTCTGATCATAGTCGCCGTTGGCGATACTGGTTGCCACAAGACTCAAAGCTGAGATTGGACGGATGATCATACCGATGATATAAAAAACCATTCCAAAAACTAGAAGACTTAGCAATATACCGACGATCACAGCAATTAAAGCTGCTGAATTTCTTTGGGTAGCTATTCGGGCAACTGATAACCCAATACGAAATGCGCCCCAATGTTGGCCATTTACATAAATGGGCGCGGAGATATCCCAGGCAAGTTCGCCGGTATCTCGATGATATTCCTGAAACAAAATGGGCATTATATTCTGCGCTGCGGCAAGTCCGACTGTATCATTAAACATGCGCTTGGTTCGGTTGCCGGAAAGGTCAATCTGATAATCACCAGTCAAGGGTTTCGAATATATGCTGTCGTGGGTCGGCAAGTATCCATTGACATCCACAGCCACCGCAAACAATACATCAGGATCGCCAAGATAGGAATCAGATATTCCTTGAAGGTTGGAATCGGTAAAGGAGTCGTACAGGGTGTGATATTTCGCAGGATCGGTATTGGGAATAAGCTGATAGTTTGTGTCAAAGACCTGTTCCTGGGTCAACCGGTTGGTGGCAATCGCATCTTCCAATATATGTGAAATTGCTTTCGCGCCTGTGGCTGCCATGATCTCGGCCTTTTGCCGCATACCTTTCTCGAAATCATTTCCCTGTTTTTGCACATCGTACCAGATGTAGAGTCCCATCAATGGGACAAGAATAAGACTCACTAATACGGAGGCTTTGATTCTCAAGCTTCCTGCTATTTGGGTTCGTAGTTTTTGGAACATTTCGTATCTCCTGTTTTCTGAGTCAAGCTTCTATAGCAGGTTAGTTATTGTTCTCGGAATCATGCAGATCGCTTATTTGTACAATGGACTTCATGCCCAATGCGTGACCTAATTCGCGCGCCGCGATCTGCAGCGCCGCTTCAATGCTGGTTGTGCTTTGGATTCTTTGGGTGATGAGGTTCAGCGACTCTTGTTGCCTGGCGCGTTGTGTTCCGAGTTCTTGGGCGCGCTTTTGCTCGGTAATGTCATGGTGGACTGCCAGGAAACCGATGATGTCTCCGGCCTCGTCCACGATGGCGCTGTTGGTACCTGCAATGTTTACGAGATGACCATCTTTGTGTTTGTTGACGAGCTCGCCGGTAACCGTATTCTTTGAAAGGAGGGCTCCCCAGAAGGACTGATAGACCTCCTGAGTGAGAAGGCCTGATTTGATGATCCTGGGAGTCTTGCCAATGACTTCTTCGGGTGTATATCCGTAAACTTTCTCGAATGCCGGATTGGCATAATTAATGACACCCTTAATATCGGTGGTAAATACCGCGTCACCTGATCTCTCGATACCCATCTTGAAGCGTGTGCTGTCAGCATATTGCCGCGTATTTTGAAGGGCAATGGCCACCTGGCTGGCGATGGAACCCAGCAGGTCTGCATCCTGTTCCCCTAAACCTCCAACGACATTATGCTGGATGTCCAGCACGCCCAGAGTTTGTTCGCCTGCCGAGATCGGTACGGCAATTTCGGCTCTGGTCTCGGGCAGCAGCGGGTTGGGAAGCCAGTTATGATCCTGAGATGTGTCGGACACCAGAACGGTCTTATTTGTTTCTGCGGCGCGGCCAACCAGTCCTTTCCCCTGTGCGACCCGGTGTCCATTCGCCAGCATGGTTATTCCGGCTTCGCCTGTACCGCCCGCCATAAGCATGTCGCCGCTGGCTTCATCAACCAGATAAATGTGAGCATGGTAGTAACCGAATTCCGATTGCACCTGTTCCACCACCTCCTTCACCAGTTTCTTCTGGTCGAGGATTGTGGACAGGCGGCGGCTGATCTGGGTGGAGGTTGTTAGGGCTTTGGTACGGTCTGCCACACGTTGTTCCAATTTTCCGATCAAGTCGCGCAATTGGGTGGTCATGTTATTGAATACGCGGGCGAGTGTGCCGGTTTCATCCTGCGCTGTATCCGGCGCCCTCATTCCCAGGTTGCCTAGGGATATTTGCTCGACCACGTTGGTTAATTCCACCAATGGTTTCGAGATGGACTGACTGAGGAACACACTCATTCCTACGCTGATCATCAACACTAGAATTAGAATGGCAATGGATAAGTTCAAGGTGCTGCTGGTTTGGCTTTGAATTTGCTTTTGAGCGTTTGAGAAGGGAGCATTCAATTCTGAGGTTGGAACGATCAATCCCAAGCTGTAGCCGATCGTCGGAAGCGGTGTGTACGCCACGTAATACTGTATCTTGCCAAGAATCGTTGTTCCCAATCCGCTATCACCTGCCACCATGTGGCGGGTGAGGACCTGTAAGTCTGTTGGACCCTGGCCCAGAACCGTTTGTTTTGGAGCTTCATTCGGGGCTAATGGTTCATAACTTAATCCGAAAACGCGAAACGCATTTGTGCTTGCCTCGTGCATGGCGATCAAATGTCCGGCTGGATCGATCAGGAATGCAAAACCAGTTTGTCCAACCCGTATCGTCCCGATCTGATCGGCAATTTTTACCAATTGAACATCTGCGGCCAAAACACCTCTAAATTGATTGTTCTGATCATAGACCGGAGCAGCGCTTGTCACAATAAGCCCGGTTCCAGCCGGGTCCTGATAAGGTTCGCTCCAAACCACCTTGCGTTGGGGGTTGTTTGCCGGCGTTGCAATACGATAGAAAGGTTGTGTTCTGGGATCAAAATTCGCGGGCACGCTCTCGGCGAGATTGATGTTTGGGTAGTAGGTTGTAGCGCCGCTTTCGCTGATGAAATAAACCGCCACCATGGTTTGGTCGGATTTCATGGTAGCCGGCACAATAAAATCCATGTATGCGGTTATGTTTAGATCAGAGATCATTGAGTCGTTGAGTGAAATTGTGTTTGGGATGAACACGGAAGCCACATCAGACTTTGAATTTCCATATTGTCTTCCCGACAACTGGACCAATTGAGTATGTCCATCCCAATAAGCGCCTGTCTCGAGGACCGTGCTTTTGGAATACAACTTTGACCTGTATCCTGCCAATTTTTCAACATCGGTGGCGACAGCCAGAAGAGTCTGATCGGCTTGATTCGCCTCTGCTTGAGCCGTATAGTTAAGTTGCTGTTGAGATTGTTGTGTGACCGTATTTTGCAGTTCGCCTGTCAGAAAGGTTTGGGATACCTGAAAACGGCTATAAGCAAAATATCCAATAAGCGCCACCGACAGGATGCTAACCACCAGGATACTTACAAGCAATTTTACACGCAGTGGAAAATTGGGGTATTGGCGCGCATAAAAGGCAAGCAGTCCCAGCCCTGCCAGAATGGTGAACGTGTTTATAACCCTGTAAATATCCGTGGCAACTCGAAACGCAGGGTTGGCCAACTCAATGCCAATGCAGAACAGGACGGTGATAATAGAGGCTATGATCGCCGCCCGTCTTAAATGTTTTGGCAGGATGAACTCGATCATGATCGAGGCCATGAGTACAATGTAAACGATGGATGTGACCCCAAAGCCCTTAAGCGTGAACACGGCCGCCAGCGGAGGGATTAACACTCCCAGGATGAAGA
The DNA here is from genome assembly GCA_016219545.1 of Chloroflexota bacterium. Lineage (GTDB taxonomy): Bacteria > Chloroflexota > Anaerolineae > Anaerolineales > Villigracilaceae > Villigracilis. The sequence goes on from JACRMH010000029.1 coordinate 32,515, forward strand.
GAAGCCCCGAGCCGAATTCCTGACTTCCGCGCTGGATCAGCCTGTAGCTCGCGATGCCTGCGCCCAACATAATGACCGCCATGGGCATCAGTACTTTATCCGAGAGATCGAACCTTCCTTGTTGTTTACCAAAAACCACATACAACGAGAAAGCAAGAAAAGCCGCCCCAAGGGCAATAAAGATGATGGACGCCCAGGTGCTGGCTTGCTGCTGTCTTTCTTCGCTATTTGGTTTGATTTGTTCATTATTCATTGTCGCCTCTTTTATCGATCCAAACTGTGTCGGTTAGCAGGAGCCAAATTCTGCATTTGCGGATCATATTTTTACAGCACCTAACAATTCATTTTGCATTACAGGTAAAGTGAGATTAAAGCACGAGCCTTTATCCTGTTCACTTTCAACGTTGATCTGTCCGTTGTGTTGTTCCACAATGGCTTTGACAATTGCCAGCCCCAACCCATTGCCTTCCACTTCCCTGGCCTTGCCGGTATGCACGCGGTAGAAGCGGTCGAAAACAAAGGGCAGGTCTTCGGCGGGAATCCCATAGCCGTCATCCCGCACCTGGGCGTGAATGTTTTCGTTATCCACATTCACAGAGAGTGTGACCTGTCCGCCATTGGGTGTGTACTTGATGGCATTGCCCACCAAATTGCGGAACAATTGTTTTAATTGCAGGGGATCGCCGTCCACGTACGCGGGAGCAGCGGGGGGATCGTATTTCAGAGTCTGTTCCTTGGCAGATGCCTGCGACTTGAATTCGTCAATGACCCCGGATAGCAGCGCATCCATCTCCACTGCTTCATGCTTCTGCATTGCGTTGAGATCCGCCTGCGCGAGCTGCATCAGGTTCTGCACCAGTTCGGTCATGCTGAAAGCGGCAGTTTGAATACGTTGAGTAAAATCTGTTTGCATATCATTGAGCGGACCGGCCTGCCCCAGCAATTGACTGAACCCAACAATGGATGTGATCGGGTTCTTCAGGTCGTGCGAAGCCGTGGCAATGAATTCATTCTTCACACGCTCAATATCTTTAAAGCGCGTCACATCATGCAGTACAGCCACCACTCCGCCTGATTCAATGGGGGTGATAAGCGCTGTGAATGTCCGTCCGTCCGGCCATGTGAGCTCACTTGATTTTGCCGTGGCGCAAAGGAGGGCATCTTTTACAACATCAATGAGCGAGTCGTATCCATGACCCATTTCCAGGGGATGGTTCAGGCTGGCTTGAAAATCTGTAAATAATTTTTCGCCGGCCGGGTTGAGCAGGCTGAGTCGTGCTTCGGTATCGAACATCATGATGGCTTCATCGGCGCTTTGCAGAACCGCAGACAGGCGTTTCTCGTGTTTTGATACGCCTTCGTAAAGGATCGCGTTCTCTATTGCAATGGACGCCTGGCTTGCAATGGCCTGCAGCAGCAATAAAGACTCTGTTTGAAAATAATTCGTCTGTTCATGAGCCAGAGCCAAAACGCCCAGCAATTCATGCCGCCCAAACATGGGCACGATCACTGCCGAGCGAGTGGGGTCATTCTCTGAATGATGCCAGCGTGCATCGTTTCGCACATCGTCGATCAGGATACTTTCGTGCGTTTCGTTGATCTCTTTCAGGAAACCTTCAAGGTTTGGTTCTTCAATTTGAGTATCATCGGAAGCGTTGTATGTTTTTTGTAATGGATGATTTGGGGTGAATATGGAAATATGTCCCATGACCGCGCCCAGCATTTCTACCGTTCGGCGTGTGACCACCCCGGCCAGCTCGTTGATGTCGAGCCGCGCGCTTAATTCCTTGCCGATCTCGGGTAACATGCTCAACTGTCGGTTGCGGCGGCGGATCGCATCTTCAAAGGATTTGGTGCGGAGTTTGGCGCGAATGCGTGCGAACAATTCGCGGCGGTCAAACGGTTTGGTGATGTAATCATCCGCGCCCAAGTTCAAGCCCGCCTGAACATCTTCCGGGTGCATGCGCGCCGCCGTAAAGATAATGACCGGGATATGTGCGACGGCCGAATCTGCGCGTATTTCTTTTAATACTGCCAATCCGTCTTTTTTGGGCATATTCACATCGAGCAGGATCAAGTCTGGCATTTCGGCGCGGGTCTTTTCAAGGGCTTCCACACCGTCGAAGGCGGTGATGAAACCATAGCCTTCGTTCTTCATATAACGCGATAACAAGGTTACGTTATCGGGCATGTCATCGGCGATCAAGATGTTGAAGGGTTGAACCTCCACCTTTGTCTGTTCCACTGCCGGCGCGTGACCGATCGACTTCATCACATTGCCCACGATCTGGCAGATCCGCTCCGGGCGCACGGGTTTGATGATGGTTTCATCCACATGCAAACGCCGCGCAGTTTCTTTCAAGCCGGGCACATCATAGGCCGTGATCAAAATAATATGGGCGGGACGTCCGCCGGAATTGGAGTTCATTTTCTCGATCAATTCCAGCCCATTCATCCCGGGCATCATCATATCTGTGATGAGCACATCCACTGAATCGCCCGCCACTTTTTCCAGCGCTTCCTTGCCGCTGCAGGCCGAAGTGACATTGACTTCGGGTCCCAGTTGTGAAATGGCGCGGGACAGGGTTTCCGCTGTATTCGGATGGTCATCCACTACGATGATTTTTACAGAACCTGATTTTTTGGGAGAGACATTTGTAGTTTCCATCGTCCCTATTTTCCCCCAAATCTTTTTGGACTCCGTTAGGGAGAGGATGCAAAAAGTTGGTAAAAGTTGGTAACCGTAAGTCGGATTGCCAATCCGACTTCTTCGTAGTGTAGAATATCAAAATAGGATGGATTGTTTGATGAATGAAAACCGTGAATACTATCATCGCCATCTCCCGCACTGGCAGCCAACCGGCGCAACTTTCTTTGTGACCTTTCGATTGAAAGGTACTTTGCCTGTTGAAGTGATGAAAGCGTTGAAAGAAGAGCAGGAACGGGAAAAGAAAGATGCTATGAAATTGATCGCGGAAGAACAAATAAAACAAAATTATGTCATTGAACGCCGTTATTTTGGCAGATGGGATAATTTGCTGGATGCGGCTGGGTTTGGTCCCCGCTGGCTTACCCGTCCTGAAATTGCAGAAGTTTTAAAAGAGGCCCTGTTTTACCGCGATGGATGCGAATATGATTTGTTTGCGTTTTCTATAATGTCAAACCACGTCCATGTAGTCTTCTCACCATTGGATCAGAGTGGGTCGTTGAATTGTCAACACTTGAGCTTACAGGAATCTTCGTGTAAGCCATTGGATAAGATTATGCAGTCTTTAAAACGCCACACCGCGCGAAGATCAAATATCATTTTAGGCAGGGAAGGTGCGTTTTGGCAGGATGAAAGTTATGATCATGTAATTCGTAACAATGGGGAGTTTGAGCGAATCGTTTCTTATGTTTTGGAGAATCCTGTAAAAGCCGGGTTGGTTTCAAAGTGGGAAGATTGGCCTTGGACCTTTTGCAAGGCTGTCTGACCGGTTTGTCATGAAAGAGTCGGATTGCCAATCCGACTTACTTAATCCACCAAAAGGCGGTAACCCGTGCCACGAACGTTGATCAAGAATTGGGGAGAGTGGGCATCTTGTTCAATGGCCTGTCTTAATTGATGGATGTGCCACTTGGTTAATTCCTGTGCCTCACGAGCATCGGCCTGATAACCCTGCGCCTCTGCCACCAGCGTTTGATAATCCACCGCGTTGGGCGAATGGCGTGCAAGCACCAGAAGATAATCGAAAGACGTGGGCGGTAAAATGATGGCACGTTCGCCGATGTTCAAACGCCTTGCATGAAGATCGAATACCAGGTTGCCGCGTTTAAGGAAGCGGTCACTCAAGGGAGTGGTCTGCTTAACTTCCTGACTTTCCCCGCTTTCCAAACCCTTTAGTTCCGTTTGCAGCTCTTCAATTTGCGCTGTAATCTCACGCTTGCGTTTCTCCTTTTGTTGAGAGGCAAGGATGGATTTTGTTCTTTCAATGATGATTTCCGGTCTGAGCGGTTTCAATAAATAATCTGTCGCACCGCGCCTCAAGGCTTCGACGGCTGAGTTCAGGTCAGGTTGTGCTGTAAATAATATGACAGGCAGGTTTGGGTATTTTGTGTGAATGATATTGAGGACATCCAGCCCGCTTAGCCCAGGCATGCGCAAGTCCATATACGCCAGGTCAAAATTTGTGTTCTCCAAAAAGGAGATGCCCTGTTCCCCGTTTTCAGCGGTGGTCACTTCAAAGCCGGCTTGTTGTAGAACGCGCGCCAGTGTTTTACGCAAGGCGGGTTCATCGTCAATGATCAGAACATGTCCGCTGGTTTTCATTAGTTACCTTTTTGTTCGCGTGGCAGGCATACCGTGAAGGTAGCGCCGCCTTGTGGGTTATTTTCGGCCTGAATTCTTCCACGATGTTTGGTGACAATATCATAAGTGATCGTCAACCCGAGTCCGGTGCCGCCTGTTTTGTCTGTTACAAAGGCGTCAAAGATGGTTGGCAAAATGGAAGGGTCAATTCCTTCGCCCGAGTCTGATACTTTCAGGATGATCTCTTCAGTTTCTTTCGAGTACTTCGTGGTTACTGTTAGATGCCCGCCTGAAGCCATGGCCTCCACGGCGTTCATCATTAGATTCAGAATGACCTGATGGAGTTGGTCGGCCAGCCCTGAGATCAGTGGGAGTTCAGGATCGGGATGAAATTCAAAGGATATCTCGGTATGTCGCAAATGGGTGGCTATCAGCGCATATACTTCTTCAATGATATGGTTGACCTGCGTTGGGAGAAAATCTTCAAGTTGGGCGGAACGGTAGGTGGTGCGCAAACGATTAATGAGGGCAGACATCCGCTCTGATTCGGAAAGCACGATATCAAGGTCCTGTTTGCCTTGTGTAGAGATCCCTTTTTCTTCGCGCAATAAAAAGAGGGCGTTTTGTATGGCCTGCAACGGGTTATTCAATTCGTGGGAAACGGAAGCCAGCAGCCGCCCCATGACAGACAACCTTTCGCTTTGCACAAGCTGCGCGCGGATGGTCTGCTCCATTTTTAGGGAAGTTTGCAGGTCTGTATATAAATTCGCCTTTTGCAATGCGATGGCCAACTGGTCTGCCACTGCGCTGACGAGCTGGATGTCACGCTGGGCAAGGGTGCGTGGGGGCACTTGTTGAATATCCAATACGCCGAGGATACGTTCATCTATTTTGACCGGCACAGCCAATTCTGATTTTGTGTCCGGCAGCAGCGAATTCCGCACAAAGAAATAAACGTTATCCACATCATTGGTAAAAAAGGGGATGCCTATCTCAGCCGTATACCCTACGATCCCTTCACCTGAATGCAGGCGTTGCTTCCTTTCTTTTAACTTCCTGCCGATCTCACCACTGCCTGCGCGCATGACAAAGTCGGAGGTTTCCGGTTCGATCACATAGATCTGCACATGGTAATAGCCGAAGTTCTTTTGCAGTAATTCCACAACATCTTGCAATAATTCCTGCGGATCGAGGGAGGTGACCAGTCCCTGATTGATGCGGTACAGTGAATTCGCTTCCTTCAAGGATTGCTGCGTGCTTTCCAGCAGACGAGCGTTTTCAATGGCGATGGAGGCTTGTGTTCCCAGCGCTTTGAGCAAAATTCCTTCATCCTCTGTGAACGCGTTGACTAAACTGCTTTGCACGCTGATCGTTCCCAGTTTTTTGCTTCCACTTTGCACAGGCGCCACCACCAAAGATCGGTAAACGGGAAGTTCGCCATATATCTGAAAACGCGGGTCTGTCCTCACATCTGCAATGTTGACGATTTCGCCAGTGACAATGGCCTGCCCCGCCGCGCCTTCATTGGGGCGGATCTTTATGATTCTCCAGCTTGTCGCATCTTCGCTGTAGCCGATCACTGCCTCTGCTTTCAATAGCTGTTGTTCTTCATCGAGAAGATGGATCACGGCCTGCTCCGTTGCTGGGATCAATTCTTTTGCGGAATTAACGATCAACTGCAGGACGGTTTGCAGACCGATGCGTTCCGTCTCGCTGAGCAGGTGAACGATCTGTGTAAGGGTATCGGCTTCCTTTAAACGTTTCTTTAATTCAAAATCCTGTTGCGCATTCCAAACTGCCAGCGCGATCTGGTTACTGGCTTGTTCGGCGTGTTTGATCTCTCCCTGAGTGAATTGACGGTAATCATTAAACCCCACCACTGCGGCGCCAAGTTTATATTCCCCATAGATCAGGGGAATGCTCATAAAGGATTTCTCGGAAAACATCTGGATGATATGCGGGGTTGTATGAGGCGTATTTGAAGAATCTTCAACGATCAGAATGTGACCCGCTTCAAGCGTGGAGGTGGTTAGATTCTTTTCATCTTTTGGATATACCATTGTCAAAAAGGGATGACCTGATCTGGCGTTAGTCGCAACCGGAAATACCTGCTTCTTGACCGGATCCCAACGGGTGATGTAACAAGTGTCGGCGTTGAGAAGGATCGTAAGGTCCTTCACCAGCGTTTGCATCATCTCTTCAAAACTTTGTGCGATGATGATGGAGCGGGTCATGTCATTCAGCAGGGTAAGAAATTTTTCCCGTGATTGAAGCTCGGCTTCCGCGTTTACGCGCGCTTCAAGGTTTTGTTTTAACCTGCCCCCAATTAAGCCGATCCCTATGAAAATGAAGGAGCCGAAAATAAAACCAACCTGAAAAACATTCTCCCATGTATGCCCCCCAATAGTGGTCATAATAAATAAATTCATGGCGATCATCAGCAGGGCGGAAATGAACCCTCCCGCCATGCCAAAGTACCATCCTGCTGTAATGATGGGAAATGCGCCTAATATGACGATTCCATCCCCCATCTCTTGAATGAAACGGGCGGACCCAAACCAATAAAAGATGGTCAATCCAACAACAATCCCCCACTTCATGAGATGCGTTCGGAAATTTGATTTCATTCCCGTGATTGTAGCACCTTTAGAAATGGGGGATTTCATTCGTAACAGCCTTGCAAGGCGGGTTATTTTGCGTATTCAGTGGCTCTTGTTTCGCGGATGACTGTCACTCGGATCTGACCGGGATATTGCATGGTCTCCTCGATCTTCTTGGCGATGTCGCGTGCCAGCCTTGCTGATGCGAGATCGTCAATCGCTTCGGGTTTGACGAGAATGCGGACCTCGCGTCCTGCTTGAATGGCGAAAGCTTGTTGCACGCCTTCAAAGGACATGGACATTTCCTCCAACGAGCGGATGCGTTTGATGTAGGCTTCAAGGTCTTCGCGGCGTGCGCCGGGGCGTGCGCCGGAGATGGCATCTGCCGATTCAGCGATGACGGCTTCCACAGTAAGCTGATCCACTTCATGGTGGTGCGAAGCGATGGCGTTCACCACCACAGGATTCACGCCGTAGCGCTTGCAAAACTCTGCGCCGAGCCCGGCATGTGTGCCATCCTGGTTATGGTCCATCGCTTTGCCAATATCATGCAGAAAGCCGCCTTGCTTGGAAAGCTCGATATTCGCGCCAAGTTCTGCGGCTAGAATGCCGGCAAGTTTTGAAACTTCCACGGCATGTGCAAGCTGGTTTTGCCCGTAGGATGTGCGGAATTTCAAACGTCCCATCATGCGCAGGACTTCGATGTGCAAGCCCGTGACATTGGCTTCATAAGCGGCCTGTTCGCCAGCTTCGTTGATGATCTTTTCAACAGCCTTGGTTTCATCTTCCACGATCTTTTCAATATGCGCGGGGTGAATACGTCCATCCAAAATTAATTTTGAGAGGGCACGGCGGCCGATCTCGCGGCGTACCGAGTCGAAACAGGAGACGGTGACGGAATCGGGAGTGTCGTCCACGATCACATCCACGCCTGCAGCCTGTTCAAAGGCCTTGATGTTGCGTCCGTTGCGTCCGACGATGCGTCCCTTCATTTCTTCACTGGGGAGGGTCACAACGGCGCGGGTTACTTCCGCCACGTGTTCAGAGGCCACGCGCTGGATCGCATCCGCGATGAGTTTACGGGCGCGTTTCTCGCCTTCTTCGCGTGCTTCAGCTTCGATCTGGCGGATGATGCGTGCCATGTCGCCGCGTGCTTCTTTTTCAACGGATGCGAACAATTCCTTGCGCGCTTCATCCGATGTCATCTGGGCGACCTGCTCGAGTTTTTTAAATTGATCTTCGTACAGCTTGTCAATATCATTGGCGCGCTTGTCAACTTGTGACTGGCGCTTGTTCAAGGTGGCTTCGCGCTGTTCGATCTTGTCGAAGCGGGCATCAAGTTCACCGCGGCGTTTGTCGAGCCGTTCGGTTTCCCGGTTCAACTCGATACGGCGTTCCTTCATTTCTGATTCGGCGGCCTGCACGATCTTGGTGGCGCTTTCGCGCGAACCGCTTTCGATCAGGCGTGCCTGCGAAGTGGCCGCTTTCAAAATGTCATCGGCTTTTTCCTGCTTTGCTTTCGCGGCGCGTTCAGCCTGATAGCGATGGTAAAAATATCCTGCGGCAACGCCTACGATCAGCGTTAGTAATTCTAAAAAAGTGGTAATAATTGGACTCATGATATATCCTCGTCTTCGTGCTGTTGTGCATCAGCGTGCGTTTCTTTCCATATCCTGGAGACGACTGGCGCGATGGTGGAGTATGAGAATCCACGACGTGCAAGGAACTCGCTTAACTTTTTACGGAACTCGCTCCACTCCTGACCTTTGAATCTGGCCGCTCGTTTTGAGCCTGCTTCGTAGGCGAGAGCTTCTTCATCCACTTCGGACAGAGATGCCTGTATCGCCTCATTGTTAAGTCCCTTTTGACGTAATTCGATCTCCAGTGCTCGTTTGCTGCGCGGGCGGAATGTGTTTCGATTTTCCACCCACATCTGGGCAAATTGATTGTCGTCCGCAAGCCTGGCAGTCTTTAGGCGTTCCAGAGTTTCCTCTATGATCGCTTCTGGAATTTCATGCTTGCGTAAATTCTGTCGTATTTCCTTTTCAGAACGGGCGCGGTAACTAAGGTAGAGCATGGCTTGTTGATAGGCATGTTCACGCGTGTCGTCTGTTTGTAGTTTCTCTATCTTTTCTTCGCTAAGTACATCTCCCGTTTTCAGCCACGCGGCTGTGATGCGAGCCAGTCCGAAGGCGAACTCTCCATCGAGATCAATATTCACCCGATTGGGGTTCTTCTTTTGGACAGAGATGGCGGTTATCTTTTTCATTATTAAAAGCACACAGCCAAGGTCTCTGACCCTTTCAGGTCAGCCTCGGCTGTAAAAAATGTCTGGATTGATTGAGCAGGCTCCCCGTCTGGTTTGAAGCGGGGATATATGTCAAAGTTCGTGACAGAAAAAGGTCACGTTCGGCACTGGGGTGGGGGCGAAGTCAAATCATTCTTAATTTTTTTAGTACACATAAATATTGACTTCCCAGATTAACTCTCCGGCTTTGGGCAGGAGAGAGAGCGTGCGCGAATGTCCAGTCATTTTCAAGAAAAGCCGAGAGCGGCAGAAATTTCTTAAGGAATCCCTAAGGATTTTCTGAATTATACATGGAATTTAACGATTTGATAACAGAACTTTTTCATTGCAGACGGGTATTAGCTATCAGGAAAGTCGTGACAAATGGAACTAGGTGAATTGGGTAAGTCGTGACATAATTCTGCAACTTTTCATATTTCTGTCAGTTTCAATGGAGGCTCTATGGCTAAGATTACACGTGAAGATGCACTTGAATATCATCATCTAAAGGGTAAACCCGGCAAGATCGCAGTTGTGCCCACCAAGCCAATGGATACACAGAGAGATTTGGGGTTGGCGTACACGCCCGGCGTGGCGGAACCAGTGCTGGAGATCGAAAAGAATCCAGATGACGCTTACGAATACACATCCAAGGGGAATTTGGTGGCAGTAGTTTCCAATGGCACGGCCATTTTAGGGTTGGGTGACCGCGGTGCGCTGGCCAGCAAACCTGTTATGGAAGGTAAAGGGGTGTTATTTAAGAAATTTGCAGATATTGATGTATTTGACATCGAAGTGGATTCGCACGACCCTGATGAGATCATCAATGTTGTCAGGGCGATCTCGCCTACCTTTGGCGGGATCAATCTCGAGGACATTAAAGCCCCCGAGTGTTTCTACATCGAAGAAGAATTGAAGAAGATGCTGAACATCCCCGTCTTCCATGACGACCAGCACGGCACGGCCATCATCTCGGCTGCGGGTCTGGCAAATGCATTGGAGATCGTGGGCAAGCGGCACGATGAGATCACCATCGTCATTTCAGGCGCAGGTGCGGCTGCAATCTCCTGTGCGGAACTGGCGATCAAGTGGGGTGTAAGACGCGAGAACATCATGCTCGTGGATACGAAGGGCGTTGTGTACAAAGGACGCGGCGTGGGCATGAACAAATACAAGGATCGCCTTGCGATCGATGATAATGGCCGCCGCACACTTTCCGATGCAGTTAAAGATGCGGATGTATTCTACGGTCTGTCCGTTGCGAATGTGCTGACCCCGGAAATGACCAAGACCATGGCTGTGGACCCGATCATCTTCGCGATGGCGAATCCAGACCCGGAGATCAGGCCTGAACTGGCGAAAGCAGCGCGCAAGGATGTGATCATTGCGACCGGCCGCTCCGATTATGCCAATCAAGTCAATAACGTCTTGGGCTTCCCGTTCATTTTCCGCGGCGCATTGGATGTCCGCGCGAAGCAGATCAATGATGATATGAAGTTTGCGGCTTCCAAGGCATTAGCCGCACTTGCAAAGGAAGATGTGCCGGACTCGGTCATTCGCGCCTACGGCGGCGAGCCGATCAAATTCGGACGAGAGTACATCATTCCCAAACCATTTGATCCGCGTGTTCTTTTGTGGGAAGCTCCCGCTGTGGCTGAGATGGCGATGAAGACCGGCATGGCGCGCAAGCCGATCGATATCAATGAATACCGTGAACAGCTTGCATACCGTCAGGGCAAGGGCGAGCAGATCCGTTACTTCTTCCAGAACCATGCCCGCGCCTCGGAAGGCAAGAAGCGCGTGGTGTTTGCAGAAGGCGAAGAGCAGAAGATCATCCGTGCGGCACAGCAGGTCAAAGAGGAAGGTATTGCTACACCCGTCTTGGTCGGCCGCACTGACGTGATCGAAGAGCAGCTCGCGATTCTAGGCAGTGAATTCAAGCCCGAAATCGTTGACCCCAACAAGTTCTTTAAACTGGAAGCGTATGCCAAATCGTTCTATGATCTGCGCCAGCGCAAGGGCATTACCTTGCGCGATGCGAAGAAGGCTGTGCGCGAGCCTAATTTGCTTGGCTCGATGATGGTCAAGATGGGCGATGCGGATGCGTTCGTTTCCGGTCTGACCTATGACTATCCCGAAGTGATCCGCCCCGCTTTGCAAGTCCATCACACTGCCAAAGGTGTGACGCGCGCGGCTGGTGTATACATCATGATCGTTGACGATAAGGTTTACCTCTTCACCGATGCGACGGTAAACATTGATCCCACTGCTGAAGACCTGGCGGAAATCGCCTGCCTCGCGGCTGAATATGCAAAGAAGATCGAAATTGAACCCAGGGTTGCCTTCCTGTCATTCTCGAACTTTGGTTCAACGCCGCATCCTCTTTCGGATAAGGTTCGCAAGGCTGTGCAGATCGTCAAAGCCCGCTGCCCAGACATGATCGTGGACGGCGAAATGCAGGCCGATACCGCTGTTGTTGCCGAACTGGTCGAAGAGCGCCATCCGTTCAGCGCGGTCAAGGATGCGAATGTGCTGGTGTTCCCCTCGCTTGAGTCTGCGAATATTGCCTACAAATTGATGGCCAGACTTGGCAACGCCAAGGCCATTGGACCCATCCTTCTCGGAGTCGGCGCGCCTATCCATGTTCTGCAAACCGGTGATGATGTGAATGCCATCGTGCAGATCGCGGCAGTGGCCGTGATGGATGCCATGGGGCGTGGAAAGTAAATCAGTAAACAGTAATCAGTGATCGGTAAGAGAAAGCGACCTTGAGTTTTATTCTCAAGGTCGCTTTTTTGTTAAGTGTATAATCTCGCATCATTCAATAAGGAATTGCCATGAAAAACCTTGAATCCATTGCGCGCAAAATAACGACCATTCTCTTTGCACAACAATCCCTTGCTTCTGCGGGGTTTATCGCCGCCGCTACGCTTAACTCAATCGTGGGGAAGGAACTTAGCGGACATTCCGATTGGGCCGGTGTGCCTTCGGCTGTCTATCTTTTGGCGGGCGCGTTTGCCGCCTTTATGTGGGGATATGTTTATGATGCCATTGGCCGCCGCAACGGATTGTCTGCCGGGTTGATCATCGGCGCTGTTGGTTCAGGTGTTGCCTTTTATGCCATTGCGATTCATTCCTTTCCCGTTTTTCTGGGCGGCATGATCTTGATGGGCATTGCCAATGCGGCCGTTCAACTGGGTCGCTTTGCGGCGGCGGAAGTGAACCGCCCTGAACATCGCGGACGTGCGATCTCGAATGTAGTCATTGGCGGAACAGTTGGTTCGGTCATCGGTCCTTTTGTAGCAGGTCCTGCCGGCGCGCTTATCAAACCTTTTGCCGGGGATGAACTCGCAGGTGCTTATCTGGTCAGCCTGATCTTGTTCGTGGTTGCGGCAGGGGTTGTGTTCATTGGGCTGCGCCCCGACCCGCGCGAGATCGGTAAAGAGGTGGCAGAAAAATTCCCCGAAGCAGTAACAGGCTCGGGCGAAGCGAGAAGCGCGCTTGTGATCCTCCGTCAGCCTGCGGCCATGGTCGCTGTTATCAGCATGGTATTGGGCCAAATGGTGATGGTGCTGGTGATGGTCATAACCTCTTTGCACATGCGCGATCATAATCACATGCTGGGCGATATTTCAATCGTGATCTCTGCGCATACGGTCGGCATGTACGCCTTCTCAATTATTTCCGGCCGCCTTGCGGATAGGTGGGGGCGCGGACAGGTGATCATTGTCGGCTCGGCTACGCTTGTGCTCGCATGTGTCGCGGCGACGATCTCTCCTGATGTTCTGCCGCTAGGCGTTGCTTTATTCCTGCTCGGGCTTGGTTGGAATTTTTGTTACGTGGGCGGCTCCACTTTGCTCGCCGATCAACTGTCTCCGTTGGAGCGTTCACGCACGCAGGGTCTCAGCGACTTGCTGATCGGATTCGCATCCGCCATTGGAAGTTTGGGAAGTGGATTTATCTTCGCTGCATTGGGATACAACATGATGGCGTTCATCAGCGCTGCATTTGCGGTCATTCCGTTGATCCTCGCTTCTTTCTGGACCTTGAAGCGGATGCAAAGACCCCAGGCATTTTCTTAAGAATTGCAGGTGAGAATAAGTCGTGGATTATAATAAAATCGAATAAAGGCATGAACGATAATTGCCTTGTCGTATTTCATTCAACCCATAGAAAAGGATTTGCCATGAGTATCTTTAGTTCCATCCTCCAAAAGCTTGGTCTTAAAAAGAAGGAAGAACCGGCTTCCCCATCCGCCGCGCCTGTAGTCACTGCCCCCAAGGCTTCCGTTGCGCCTGCACCCAAGCCTGCCGCTCCTGCTGCAAAGGCTTCCACACCTGCTGCCAAATCGGCCGAGCCCACCTTTACTCCCACGGCCAACTTCCGTCCTAACGCGATCTCGGAAGTGGATGTAGTTGCCCACCTTGAGAAACTTGCCGCGGGATCACCCGGACTTGATTGGAAAGTTTCCATTGTAGATCTGATGAAACTTCTGGGGCTGGATAGCAGCCTTGCAGCGCGCAAGGAACTGGCCACCGAACTTGGCTGCCCAGCCGATGCCATGGCTGACTCTGCCAGGATGAACGTCTGGCTTCACAAGACCGTGTTGAAGAAGGTTGCTGAGAACGGCGGAAACATTCCGCAGTCTCTTCTGTAAAAAAAAGAAGAATAAAAAACTGGCAACTCGAAAGTTGCCAGTTTTTTGTTCTCTCAATTCAATCTTTTATGTTTTAACTTTTGTTGGCCTTCGGGGCACTTGCAGGCTTTACTGCCGCAGGTTTATTCATCAGGCTTGTGGCGCCTTTGCCAACCAGGGAAAAGGCAAAACCCAAACTCTTGGCGGCTGTCGCTTCATCAAGGCCGGTCTTCTTTGAAAGTTCCTTGACCATGCCGCTATTGCGCAACAAGGCTGGGTCAATTTTGCCTGACCCTATTTGCTGAAGCAGGGTGTCCAGGTTAAATGAATTCGAGTCGCGCCCTGAGGTTGGATGATGGGAAAGTAATTTATGGGCGACGAAGGAAACCACGATCATTGCGATCTCGGGGGAGATGTTGGCTTTCTTGGCAAGCGGTGCAATATAGGGTTTGAGTAATCCCATCATTGGATCGTTTGCTCCAGTACCTTGCCCGCCCATGACAGATTCCAACATGCCCATCATGCCGCTCAACCCTCCAGCTGGTTGTTGACCCGCTCCCTGTGGCTGCTGTGACGCGCCCATTAACCCGCCGATCAGTCCCGTTACATCGCCAAGGTCTACCCCGTCAGATAGATTTACGCCGCCTTGTGATTGTCCGCCAAGCAGTCCGCCGATCAGGTTTGTCATCTGGTCTGTGCTTTGAGAGGAGTCTCCTTGCTGGCGTGAATCTACGAGCGTTCTGAGAATATCTTCCATGGACATGATGTTTTCTCCTTTTGTTTTAGTAAAAAAACACGGAGTAGTTTTACTCCGTGTTTTTTGCAATTAAGTCTATTCCGAACTTTTGCTTTTTTCGGTGGAAGCAGGTTTAGATTCAGCCGAGGAATTTTCCTTCGCTTCGCTTTTCTTTTCTTCCTTGTCGGCTTTTCTGGAGCTTGATGTATCTCCCGAAGGCGACTTGTGATCTGTAGCGTAAAAGCCCGAACCTTTAAAGATGATCTTGGTCGGTGTGATGACCTTCTTGAGAGCCTTCTTGCGGCACTCAGGACAGGTCTTTAATGGATTGTCTGTGAAGGATTGGTGGCGTTCGAATTGGATACCACAAGCTTCACAACGATAAGTATAGACTGGCATTTTTTCTCCTTGCATTTCTTTCGGAACAACGCTTGAGATTATAGCGTGATTGACAGGGCGGGACAAGCCTTTGATGCGCCATGTTATAATTTTCTAATATAAGAGATTATATGTTATTGCGAGGGCGATAGCCCGAAGCAATCCCCAACATGGTCTTGAGATTGCTTCGTCGCAGAGAGCAAAAACGCTCCTGGCAATGACGAAAAGCGGAGAATATCATGCTCAAAATAGAGATCACCTACTGCGCGGTTTGACATTACACCAATCGGGCCGTGAGCTTGATGGATGAATTACTCAAAGGGTATGAGCACATGATCGAATCGGTGGCGTTAATTCCCTCGGACGGGGGCAGGTTCGACCGGGCCGTGAGCCTGATGGATGAATTGCTGAAAGGATACGAGCACGTGATCGAATCGGTGGCGTTAATTCCCTCGGACGGGGGCAGGTTCGAGGTCAGTGTGAACGGGCAGTTGATCTACTCGAAATTACAGACGAAACGTCACGCAGAAGCGGGCGAAGTCGTCAATATGATTCATAAAATGGTTGAAGGATAAAGAATGGCAAAAAAAGGCAGAGTATTTTCGGGCGCGCGCCCAACAGGTCGTCAGCATCTCGGTAATTATTTGGGCGCGATTAAAAATTATGTTGCGATGCAGGATGATTATGAATGTATCTACTGCATCGTGGATGTCCATGCGCTGACCACGGTCGAGACCACGCAGGAGCTGAAACAAAATACGCTGGAGATGGCGCTCGATTGGCTCGCGGCGGGGATTCGCCCTGAGGAATCCATCGTCTTCGTTCAGTCGCATGTGCCGCAGGTGATGGAGTTGCACACCTATCTTTC
>JACRMH010000030.1 GCA_016219545.1 Chloroflexota bacterium
CTGGCAATGGCGCTAGGTTTGGAGCGCGCATCAGGTTGGCTCAAGCACATGAGGCCCTATCAAAAATATTTCAAGATCGTCAGCGGCCTATTTATCATTACGATTGGTGTGTTACTGCTGACGAACACAATGAACCTGATCTCGATCTGGGCTCTCAGGAATGGATATTACATTGAAGCATTCTCAAGCTACGCCGCCGCACCGACTTATTTGACCGCCATGTTTGCGGGGCTGCTATCCTTCCTTTCGCCTTGCGTGCTTCCGCTTATCCCTGCTTATCTTGGTTATTTAAGCGGACATACTCTGCAAAGAGGATAGGCAATATTGCTTGTATATTCCTGAGTAATATGGCTCTTAATAAAGACGTCGGTTAATGTAATAATCGAGTCAAACAAAAGGAGCAACTATGACAACAACAGTACATGATCCCGTTTGCGGCATGGACATTGACCCCGCCACCGCCGCCGGCACATCCGAATACAAGGGTCAAACCTATTACTTCTGCTCTCTTGGTTGTAAGAAATCCTTCGATAAGGAACCTGAGAAATATCTTGGCAAAGCCGGCGAGCATACTCACCAGCATTAACATCTTCTCTTCTCCTTGACTGGACTGTTTTATGGACAGTCCAGTCTTTTGTTTCTATCAGACAAAGCCATGCCGTAAAAGCTTCACAAACTCTTTGTTTTGCCTTTACAAAACCTTTAATCATGCCTGATATTCTTGGACCATCAAACTAGGAGTAAAAATGTTTCTTATGTGGATCGTCCCTCTGTTACTTGTCGGACTGGCCGTTTATACCATCTCCGGCAACAACCTTGCCAAAACGCTCAGTCCCGTTGCTGTCCGAACCTGCACTCAATGTGGACAGGCTGCGCAGAGCGATTGGAAAAATTGCCCGCACTGCGGACAGACCTTATAAAAGGAAAATAAAATGAAAAAGATTAACTGGTTGGTCGTTGGGGTTATCGGCGTCATCGCACTTCTGCTCCTCTTCGGAGTAGGTATGATGTCTGGTTGGGGCTATGGCAATTATGGTTATCATGGTTGGGGCATGATGAGGTCTGGTGGCATGATGGGCGGCTGGGGATATTCGCCCTTCGGCTGGTTGGGCATGGCTTTCATGTGGCTGCTCCCCATTGGCGTTATTACGCTCATTGTATTAGGCGTTTCTGCGCTCGTGCAAAATTCTGGAAAATCCACACCGCCATCTCCTCAGACTTCCTGCCCTAATTGCGCGAAGAGCGTGCAGGCTGATTGGCAGACTTGTCCCTATTGCAGTA
>JACRMH010000031.1 GCA_016219545.1 Chloroflexota bacterium
AATTCGCAAGGATAAATGGTCGGTGTGGTATGGTATAATGTCTTTGGAGTTCTCATGTTTGGCCCTTTCCTTGGCAGGATAGAGCTGATTGTTCATGAGAACTCTTTTTAGTCAAAAAGTGACTTTTGCTTTATTGCGATTGTTCTTGTTGTCGTGTATCGCCACGAATTTTCTGGCGCACATTTTGAACGCGCTGCCATCACATCCGCCAAAATCGATCAGGCGTTGTTGAACAAGACGCTCATTCTAACCATGGCGATGTTGATTGCTTTTTTGCTCGGCGCACCGATTCCGTTGGCGGCGCTCGCGGCGGCGGCAGGGCTGCTCGTTACGCGCCGCATCGATCCGGACGAAATTTTGCCGCGTGTCGATTGGTCGCTGTTGGTTTTCTTTAGCGGCTTGTTCGTCGTGACCGGCGCGCTGAGTTATACGCATTGGTCGGACCAACTCTTTGCGCTCGGCGAACCGATTGCTCGGGCAGGCGTCGCGCCGTTGTCGATGGTCACGGTGATTCTGAGCAATCTTGTCTCAAATGTGCCGGCTGTGTTATTATTCCGTCCGCTCGTTCCAAACTTTGCCGACCCGACGCGTGTGTGGCTCACGCTCGCGATGGCATCGACGTTGGCAGGCAATCTGACACTGCTGGGTTCGGTCGCCAATTTGATCGTCGCCGAATCGGCACGGGCGCGCGGCGTCAAGCTTTCGTTCGTGGAGTACTTGAAAGCGGGCGTGCCGATCACGATTCTTACGCTTGTTGTGGGAATAATTTGGCTCAGTTTGTAAGTATAATTCGTTTTGTCATTCTGAGGGAACGGAGCGAACGAAGAATCTCGCAAATCGCGAGTTGTGAGATGCTTCGCTCCGCTCAGCATGACAACACTGTGGAGTCTTGGTGGTAGTTGGAACCGTCGCTCGTCTCGACAACGTAACGCAATATTTTGGTGGGCAACTCGTCTTTTCCAAACTGTCGTGGGAGATTTATCACGACGCGCGCACCGGCTTGGTCGGACCCAACGGCGTTGGCAAATCGACGATTTTGAAATTCCTCGCGGGCGTCGATGAACCGAAGGAAGGCGGCGTGTTTATCACGCGCGGCATTCGCATCGGTTATTTGCCGCAAGAACCCGAATTCGATTTGGCGCGCACGGTGATGGAAGAAGCACTAGACGCCTCGCCCACGCTTGCCGCGCTCGAACGCGAGATGGAGCGGCTCAACGCGCAGATGGCTGATCCCACCGTTTACAACGACGAACGCAAATTGCAGCGCGTGCTCGACGCTCACGCGCGCGCCGTTTCCGACTTTGAAGAAAAAGGCGGACTGAATTTCGATAATCGGGTGCGCGCGACCTTGCGCGGCTTGGGTTTTGACGATGCGTCGCTGAATCTCAAATTATCGGCGTTGAGCGGCGGACAAAAAAAACTCGTCGGACTGGCGAAGCTGTTGATCGAACAACCCGAACTGCTTTTGCTCGACGAACCCGACAATCACCTTGATCTCAACGGCAAGGCGTTTTTGGAAAAACTCATCGCCGATTATCCCGGCGCGGTCGTCATCGTTTCGCATGATCGCTACTTGCTCGACATCGTCGCCGAAGAAATCGTCGAACTCGAAGATGGTGTGCTGACGCATTACGTCGGCAACTATTCCGAGTACGCGTTCGAGAAGAAACAGCGCTTGCTCAAGCAGCAGCAAATGTTCGAAATTCAGCAGCATGAAATTCAGCGCCTTGAATTTTCGATTCGACGGTTGATGGGCTGGGGCGCAGGACAAAACGAAAAGTTTGTCCGTCGCGCACGTTCGATGCAAAAACGCTTGGACAAGCTCGACCGTATCGACAAGCCGCGCCTAAATCGCAAAGGCATGGGCTTGTCACTCGCTGCGAATCGACGCGGCAGCAATAAGGTGTTGGAAATCAAGGACCTGCACAAATCGTTTGATGGCGACGAAGTGTTGCGCGGCGCAGACTTGTTAGTCTGGCATCGTGAGCGCGTTGGGCTGATCGGTCCGAACGGCGCAGGCAAGACGGTGTTGTTTAGGTGCATCCTTGGTACTGAAACTCTCGATGCAGGCGAACTCCTCGTCGGACCAAGCACGACAACTGCGTATTACGCGCAGGAGCATCAAACGCTCAACTATGACGCGACGCTCGGCGAAGAGTTGCGCAAGATGCGTCCCATGGTCGACCGCGAACTCTATGGCTTGCTGGGGCGATTCTTGTTCACGCCGGAGGATGCCAAGAAAAAAATCGCTCAACTGTCGGGCGGCGAAAAAGCGCGCGTCCAAGTGGCGAAGTTGATGATGCAAGGCGCAAACTTTCTCCTGCTCGACGAGCCGACGAACAATCTTGACATTCGCTCGTCCGAAATTTTGGAATCCGCGCTTGACGATTACGATGGCACGGTGCTGGTGATTTCGCACGACCGCTATTTTCTTGACAACGTGGCGGACCGAATTGTGGAATTAGAAAACGGCGTGTTGACGGAGTACCTGGGGAACTATACCTACTATGTCGAAGAAAAAGCGCGGCGCGCACGCGGCGAGCCAGCCATTGTGTTTCAAGATGATGAGGAAGAAGACGATTACGAAATAAGAACCCGCGCGATGAAAAAGGCGCGGGGAAGATAGTTCGGAAATGAGACCTTCGAGGCGCTTGCGCGAAACCTCGAAGGTCTTTTTGTCTTTGCAGTTTTTCATACAGGTTTTTCAAATACGGCTCCAATCACATCATCTAGGATCTGTGAATGGTTAATCTGGAAGAATAATCTTTTGCCTCTTTGCGCTCGTAAACTATCGTCAGATAATTTCAAATCCAATGACTGTTCTTCTGTTATTTCTGATGCTATTTTGAACATTAACTGTGCACCGATTGGCCAAGTGTCTTCGGCTCGGTGAACTAAACGCGAAACAATGTCTTGCTCGGATAGAAGACACGAAATGATCTTCACTTCGCGATGTTTCAATAATTCGGCAGATAAAACTGACGAGTGTTTCTCTCGGAAATTTCCGTCTGAGATAACGATAAGTACTTTCCCCCGGTTTTTATAAGCTTTATCGAGCAATCGACTAGATGCCCTGTCCAAAGCGTCCAGAAAAGGTGTAGAACCAAACATCACTTTGTCAGAATACAGTTCACTTTCAATAACTGAGGGGAACAAATTCTGTATCTGATCCAAAGAACGGACGACTTCGCGCGCTGAAGAAAACCTTATCCAATATGGCAATTGTTGCTTCGCTTGTGTCTCGAATTCCATCACAAACATGCTGAGAACAGTTTGTTCGATCAATGGTCTGAGAATTGACCAGCCCCGTTTCTTAATACACTTCTCTGTGAGTTCTCTCACCGCACCTAAATTGAGTGATCCTCCTATTTGGTGTTTTGACCAGATTAGGTCTTTTTGATTCGTCAGCCAAATACCGCTCATGCTACGTCTGACTTCGGAGTCAAGACTAGCGTATATTTCCTCAGCTACCTGAATTGCTTTTACTTCGTCAAGATTGGCTACATGTCGTGTCCAAGGACATCGTACACAAAAAAGTCCAGAGACATCGTACACATTGTTGCTGAGTCGTCACATCCGCACATCGGATTAACAATCGCATAATCGAATCTTTTCGTTCATACTGCTTCTGTAAGGAGGCGCTAT
>JACRMH010000033.1 GCA_016219545.1 Chloroflexota bacterium
ATCCCGGTCGAGATCAGCACATCCATTGTCTCCGATGAAAATGGGCTGCCGGTTTACATTCAAAGTATCGTTCGGGATATTTCGGAAAGAAAGGCGACGGAAAAACTTCTAAAAAGGAACGGCCAGATACTTTCCGTGATTAGCGAGGCTACAGCCCGCCTGTTCCGTTCCCCAAATATCGAGTCTGGCATTACCGAGGTGCTCGAATCGTTGGGGAATGCGCTGGAACTCTTTTGTTGTGTAATTTTCGAGATCGAAAATTTTTCAGGCGCCCCACAGATCATGATTCACTATAGTTGGGTGGGATACGACGCGGGCAGTTTTGATGCAAAGACTGCAATTACGCCATTTATTAATAGAATGATTACAACACCGGAGACGGTTCTTTCCGAGGTAAAAGCGGGCGGGGATGGGGATATTGCGGAATATTCCTTTTTGGCAATTCCAGTTCAGGGATTGCTTGGCTCGCGCGGATTTTTGGGAATGTTCGATCATAAGAACAGCCTTTCGTGGCTGCTGGCAGATTTCGATGCGGTGCAGACCGCCACCAACCTGATCGGCGCGGCGTTACAGCGCATCCAGTATGAAGAAACGATCCGCTTGAACGAATTCCGAAACCGTATCATCGTGGAATCTTTCCCGGACTTGTTGATCCGCATCGATGCGGACGGCACGATCCTGGATTACAACTCCAGCCCGAACCATCCCTTGTTTATCCACCGTGACATGATCACCGGTAAAAAACTTGTCGAGACCTGGCCTGAAGAGATTGTTGCCAGGATTCTTGGCGATAAAAATAAAAACACCTTTCAAGTTCCATATTGGCTGGAAGGGTTTCAATTACCGTTTAGCAGCAGCATTTATGAATCCAGATTGCACCCGATCAATCCCAGCGAAGCGCTGATTATCATCCGCGATATTTCAGACATGGTGCAGCTCAATGAGATGAAAACGGATTTTATCAATCGCGCTTCTCACGAGTTGCGAACGCCGCTGACAGCCGTTATCTTGATGGCTGACCTGATCCAGCAGGGTGGCACGCAGGAGGAGTTGGATGAATATTGGCGCATCCTCAGGAACGAACTCAACCGCCAGAAAAAATTGATTGACAGTCTTTTGATGGCGGGACGGCTTGAGAGCGGCATGATGAAATTGGAAAGCGTTCCTCTTGACCTTTTGCCTGTGGTAAAAGAATCCATAGAGGCTGTCAGCCCGATCGCAAATAAGAAGGGTGTTGCATTGACTTTGGATGCGCCGCGGGAGCTTTTGAACATACTTGGCGACAATGGCGCATTGCAGCAGGTCTTCATCAACTTAATTAATAATGCGGTCAAGTTTTCGCCAACGGGAAGCAACATCAAAGTAATCATCAGTCATTCGGATGGTTATGTAGACGTGGCTATCGTGGATCAGGGGATGGGCATCAGCCCGGATGCCATTCCGCATTTGTTCGAAAAATTTTATCGCGCAAAGAATGTCACGGTGGCCGAGATACCGGGCAGCGGCATTGGTTTGTATATTGTCAAATCGATCATCGAAGAACTGGGCGGAAAGATCGATTTGAAAAGTGAAATAAATAAGGGCACAACATTTATTGTTCACTTGAAACCTGTGTAAATAAAAAGGGAGCGCGGACTTCAGTCCGCATTTATAAGGCGGACTGAAGTCTGCGCTCCGCTGAGTTTTTATTGCCAGTGATACAATCCCTCATCCTCATAATTGGAGACTAAATGAAAATCCCCCGTTTGCGCGGACGCTATCTCCGCATCCTTACTTTTTTCGCGGGTGTCATCCTCCGCTTTATCTATTGGGAATTGATCGTTCGCAAGGTTGGCTTTCGCCAGCTTGCAAAAAAGACGCGCCCTGAACGTTTTCGCCGCGAGGCAATGCGCTTTCGCGCGCTGGCGTTACACATGGGCGGCGTGATGATCAAGGTTGGGCAATTCCTTTCTTCGCGACTCGACATCCTTCCGCCCGAGATCACCGACACCCTCGCCGATTTGCAGGATGAAGTCCCTGCTGAAGCTTTCGCGGATATACGTCAACTCGCTGAGCAGGAACTTGGCGCACCGTTGTCAGAAAAATTCGA
>JACRMH010000034.1 GCA_016219545.1 Chloroflexota bacterium
GCCTCCTCCCGATTTGTTCGAATTTGATGCGGATTACTTGGTGCGCATCATCATGGCATCGGGTACCCATTTGCCGAATGATTCCATGTGACCCCAGAGCGAGCCGTAGAAAGTGAAAGCCCACAACAGACCAGTGGCAACGAGCAATACAACACCCACCATGCGGACAGTCTTGTTATTCCTGAACCACATGAAGAACGGAGCCGACCCTACGCCGCCCAATCCTGCCAGAATAAAACCGACAGCAGACAGCAGCGGTTCCTTAGTTAACTGCAAAGAGATAATGCGAAAGCCAACGACGACTGCATCGATGCCGGCAAAAAAAGCATAGATCGTAACGGGACGAAGATCCCAACCCTGCCACAACGCAATGGATGTAATCAGGAACACGACCCCAAAAAGAGTGGTCGTTTCTCCATAGCCAATGTTGTAACTGCCGGGCATGGGCCAGGTAAAGGATAGATGTAGACCGGTCACAAGAGCCACCAACCCCACCCCAAAGAATGCGGCGGCATAGGGGCGTTGATCGGTTTCATCCATGCCTTTCCACAGATAGTGCGCCAGTAAAAAAGTTCCGGCGACCATATTGATCATGATGAGAGTAAGATAGTCAATAAACATAGTTTCTCCTTTGTGTATATAAATCAAATCGGACAATTATTATCCTAAATACTTGCTGATTTTATTGTAAACACACCCTAATCGCATCCTCTAGCTGGGGTATACGGTTCTAGTCCACTTGGGGGATTAGAAAAAAAGCAAAAGTGCTACAGTTGTTCGAGTTAAACAAAAAAAGCCTCAAAAAGAGGCCTTTTATTTGTGGGCGGAATAGGGCTCGAACCTACGACCTCTGCGATGTCAACGCAGTGCTCTAACCAACTGAGCTACCCGCCCGAAGGATGGACATTATACCGAGTGTGTCATAAATTGACAATGCCTATTCCACATATTGATTCAAACTGGCTTGAAGTGTCTGTCAGCAGGGAGAGGCCGATCGGTCAGAACCATGCCAGAGTTGGTTTTGAGGCGGGATGTCGTGACAATCGTCACTGAGTGGATGAAAAATCCGCTGTTATAATTTGCCAAAATATTCCCCAAGGAGAAAGTCTAATGGCTTACAAAAATGTTACAGTCCCCGCAGGCGGGGCGAAAATTACAATTGAAAATGGAAAGTTGAATGTCCCCAACAACCCGATCCTCCCGTTCGTCGAAGGCGACGGAACCGGACGCGATATCTGGCGCGCATCTGTCCGCGTGTTGGATGCGGCAGTGGAGAAGGCTTACGGCGGCACACGCAAGATCCACTGGATGGAAGTATTTGTCGGCGAGAAGTCGTTCAAAATGTTCAACAGCTGGCTGCCCGATGAAGCCGTCGAAGCCTTTCAGGAATTTTTGGTCGGCATCAAGGGACCGCTCACTACGCCCATCGGCGGCGGTATTCGTTCGCTCAATGTAGCGCTGCGCAAAGCGCTGGACTTGTACGTCTGCCAGCGCCCTGTACGTTGGTACAAGGGTGTGCCCTCCCCCGTACTCCATCCCGAATATGTGGACATGATCATCTTCCGCGAAAACACCGAAGATATTTATACCGGTATTGAGTTCCAACTTGGCACGGAAGAAAACAAAAAATTCAAGGAACTTTTCAAGGAAAACTTCCCGAAGGAATACGCCAAGATGCGCTTCCCCGACACCGCGGGCATCGGCATCAAACCCGTTTCCAGCGAAGGTACCGAGCGTCTCGTGCGCGCCGCGATCCAATGGTCACTGGACAATCATCGCAAGAGCGTGAACTTCGTCCATAAGGGCAACATCATGAAGTTCACAGAAGGCGCGTTCAAGGATTGGGGTTATGCCCTCGCCAAACGCGAATTCCGTGACCGCATCGTCACCGAACGCGAAACCTGGATCCTTGGGAACAAGGAAGGCAACGCAAATTTGACGGTTGAAGAAAATGCAAAGATGATCGACCCCGGCTTCGACATGATGTCCCCTGCCCAGCAGAACGATATCAAGGGCGAGATCGAAGAAGCTTTGAAATTATGGGACAGCCACGGCGAAGGCAAGTGGAAGAAGATGCTGCTCATCAAAGATTCCATCGCCGATGTTTCCTTGCAATTCACCATCATCCGCGCGCGCGATTACGATGTGATCGCTACATTGAACTTGAACGGCGATTATCTCTCCGACGCGCTCGCTGCGCAGGTCGGTGGAATTGGTATCGCTCCCGGAGCGAACATCAACTACGTGACCGGACATGCGATCTTCGAAGCGACTCACGGCACTGCGCCCAAGTACGCGGACCTCGACAAGGTCAACCCCGGTTCGGTCATCCTCTCCGGTGAGATGATGTTCCGTTACATGGGCTGGACCGAAGCTGCGGATTTGATCGTCAAGGGCATGGAAGGCGCCGTTGCAGCCAAGACAGTCACCTACGATTTCGCCCGCCTAATGGACGGCGCAAAAGAGATCAAATGCTCCGAGTTTGGTGATGCAGTTATTGACTGGATGGATCGAAAACCTGCCGCCGCTCCCGTTGCTGCGAAAGCCGCCCCTGCCAAGAAAGCAGCTGCGAAAAAAGCGGTAAAGAAAGCCGCGAAGAAGGTCACACTTAAGAAGACTGCGAAGAAAGTTGTCAAGAAAGTCGCGGTAAAGAAGCCTGTAAAGAAAGCCAGCAAGAAGAAATAAATTTATCACTTGAATCAAAAGTCGGGACCAAATCGGTTCCGACTTTTATTTTATGGTGTATCATCGTAAAAAAAAAATGAGCAAATAACTTTATTTCACAAGGAGAAAAAATGAACATCATCGTAAACATCATTATCGGTATCGTGGCTCTTTTGCATGGTTACTTTCTCATCCTTGAAATGTTTCTTTGGGAGAAACCAGCGGGGCGTAAATCTTTCCGCACAACAGCGGAGTTCGCGGCACAGTCTAAAACGCTGGCGGCCAATCAGGGACTCTATAACGGTTTCCTCGCGGCCGGGTTGATCTGGGGACTCTTCGCAGGTGATCCGGTAAAGATCTTCTTCTTAAGTTGTGTCATCATCGCAGGAATTTATGGCGCGTTCACGGTCAGCAAGAGGATATTCTATATTCAGGCCTTACCCGCTTTGATCGGCCTCGTCCTTCTTCTGGTCGGGTAGATTGTTCTTCTGATTCCGTAAAACGGCATTATCAAGCCAGAAGTGAACCACTCCACGATAAACAAGAAAACTTGCCAAGGTTTGCAACGCCATATCAATTGGTCTATCCATCTCTATGGGAAGCCAATTATATGCCAGTGGAATGCAAAAAATCAGGTAAACGATCAGATAAGCAAGCCACATCAGCGAATAAGAACCAAAAGCTATTTTTGTGTACTCATCGGCTTGTATCTTTCCGACCCAATATAGCGGCAATGCTACTTTGCTAATTGAAAAAATAAAAGCGAAAAAACCAATGATGACATAAAGCGCCGCCAGCAACATGAAATTATTGGTGTTCAATGTTAATCGAGGGAATGAATCCCCAAGAAAAGAAAAATTCCTCAACCCAAGCAATCGTATAACTAAGAGTACAGACAAATAAAATGCTAACCAGCCAAGCAGGAAAGGTATCTTGTTGAGTAGTCGCATATCTTTTAC
This sequence comes from Chloroflexota bacterium, assembly GCA_016219545.1. Taxonomy (GTDB): domain Bacteria; phylum Chloroflexota; class Anaerolineae; order Anaerolineales; family Villigracilaceae; genus Villigracilis. Next base: position 3,624 of record JACRMH010000034.1, read on the forward strand.
CTGCACTCCAAATACTGTTATCTTCGAAGTTGATAATTGTATTTACTTGAATGTTTTGTGCGCCTAACGTGAATGTTCCGACTTTTTGATTCGTAAATGACTGTGACTACGTTACGATCTCTTCCTCTGCCTTGCGCATGGACTGGAAGGATGCAATCGCCACTTCCAGCATGGACGAGTCAGGGGTGCGCGTGGTGAGGTGCTGCAAGGCCAAATTTGGTTTTATCAAGAATTGAACAATAGGATTCTTCAAATGGTTCGCGGTCCAGCGGATATATTCAATGGAAATGCCTGCGAGAATGGGGATAAATAATACCCGTGTGACAAGTCTCCATAGAATGGGCATGGGACCCAAAATGGTGAAGATCAAAATGGAAAGCAGGATCAACGTCAGCAGGAATGCAGTTCCGCAGCGCGTGTGTTCAATGGGATAGGTCGCCACTACTTCGGGAGTCAATTCCGCGCCGGCTTCAAAGGCGTTGATGGTCTTATGCTCCGCACCGTGATACATAAAGAGTCGCTTCACATCAGGCATGAAGCTGATGCCCCAAATGTAAAGGATAAAAAACAGCAAACGCAAAACACCTTCCGCCAGATTATTGAGCCAGGGACTCCAGCCGAGATAATGTTCGGCAAGTCCGCCAATGCCGGCGGGAAGCAAAAAGAAGAGTCCAATGCCAAAGGCGAGCGACAAGCCCAAGGTCAGGTAGAGAGCGGGACCTTCCATTTTTTCATTCTCGCCTGTCTGGGTGTTCGCAGAAATCGTCAGCGCGTTCATGCCCAATCCAAGCGCATCCCATAAAAGGATCGATCCGCGCAAGAACGGGATCTTTGTAATGCCCGAACGATAAACGTTCGCAAGTTTTTCTGTATGAATTGCGATCTTGCCATCAGGCGCGCGCATGGCAATGGCATACGCCTTTTGTCCGCGCATCATCACACCCTCAATAACTGCCTGTCCGCCGTAAGTAATAATTCGATCTTCCATTAAATTTTTATCCCATAAATTGTGTAGGGGCGACCCAATGGGTCGCCCCTACGAATTAGAAATTGTAAAAGAAATGTGTCAGTGCTTCGATGCCTTTGTACCAGGTGGGCAAGTGAAGTTTTTCGTTGGGCGAATGGACATTGTCATCGGGCAGACCAAAACCGGTCAGCAAGGAATCAGCGCCGACATATTTTTGCAGGAGCACCACAGAACCGATCGAGCCGCCCTCGCGGCGGAAGTAGGGTCGCTTTCCCCAAACGGTTTCGAGCGCCTGAGCAAGAGCCTTCACACCCGCAGAGTTGCTATCCGTGATGGCCGCGCCGGCGTTATGCAAATTGGTCAATTCCCATTTGATGGTCTTGGGCGCGTTCTTCTTGAGATACGCCTTCATTTGTTTCATTGTTTCTTCAGGGGTTTGATCCGGCACGAGTCGGCAGGAAATTTTCGCCATAGCCCATGCGGGCAGAACCGTCTTCGAGCCTTGACCTGTGAAGCCGGAGAGAAGCCCATTGATCTCCAAAGTCGGGCGCGCGCCTGTGCGCTCGGACGGGATGAATTGCGGCTCGCCCCACAAGGCAGGCACGCCCGTCATGGCAATGATTTCCTTGTTGGTGACAGGCAGTCGTTTGAAATCTTCGCGTTCCTTTTTGCTCAACTTGCGGACCTTGTCATAGAAGCCGGGCAGCATGACCTTGCCATTTTTATCGTGCATGCCCGCGATCAATTCAATCAAGGCTTGGGCAGGATTATGGATCGTGCCACCAAACAAACCTGAGTGCAGATCTTTATCCGGGCCGTAAACTTTCAACTCAAAATAAGCCAGTCCGCGCAAACCGGTGGTGATGGTTGGTTTGTCAGCAGCCATCATGCCTGCATCGGGATTCAAGCAGAAATCACTGGCAAGCAAAACTTTATTATTCTTGATGAATTCACCGAGATGCTCGGAACCGATCTCTTCCTCGCCCTCAACCAGCCACTTGATGTTGACGGGCAGTCCTGTCGTGCGGACAATTGCTTCTACAGCTTTGAGAGAAGCCACCACCTGACCCTTCATGTCGGATGAGCCGCGCGCGTGCAAATAATCTCCGCGCACAACCGCGCCGAACGGATCGGATGTCCACAATTCCAATGGGTCAATCGGCTGGACGTCATAATGTCCATAGATCATCACGGTCGGCGCGGACTTGCCTGCGCCGAGCCATTCGCCATATACAACGGGATGCCCGCCGGTCGGCATGATCTGCACATTATCCATTTTCATGGAACGTAACTGCGCGGCCACCCATTCGGCAGCGCGTTGAACATCACCTTTGTTTTCATCGAGAGTCGAAATGGAAGGGATCGTAAGAAAATCCTTCAATTCACTTAAGTAGCGTTCACTGTTTCCGCGGACATAATCCAATGCTTGCTGAGCTTGTGTCATGGATGATTCTCCTTTTTGTGCAATAGTAGGTCAGGCTTTCAGCCTGACATTTTTTGAAACAAAAGTTTGGCGGGTTGGAAACCCGCCCTACAACAATTAATATTTATGGGGCAGTCGTTGGGATCGGTGTTTGTTCAAGGGTGCGGCGCGTGACAAGATACCATTCATGGATCAAGGCGAGGCGGTCACTAATGTCATACAAGGTATTGGCAACCTGTACACCCTGCACCTGTCCATCCACGCCATAGGAATAAACGGGATAATACAAAGGCAAGGAAGGCAGTTCTTTCGCAAATATCACCTGAAAATTGCGATACAAACGTGCGCGGGTTGCAAAGTCTGTTTCAGTGCGCGCAGTTTCGAGAAACTCACTGGCAGTGCGGTTATCCCATTGCGAGTAGTTCTGTCCGCCAGTGGCTTCGGACTGATGCCAGAACAAATAGGGATCAGGGTCGGGAGTGCGCGATGTGTTCAAGTCTGCGAGCGCGGCTTGATAATTACGTGGGGCAAGAAAGTCGTTTTGCAAAGAATCGTAAGTAACGCTTTGCAGATCCACCTTCACGCCGATCAATGCCAGATCCGATTGAATGGCTTGAGCGATCTGAGTGTGGACCGTGTCATCGGGGTGGACCAGGGTAAAGGTTAGGAATGAACCGTCTTTGGCACGCACTTCACCTCCGCCCGCAGGGATCACATAGCCTTCATCTTTCAACAAGGTCATGGCGGCATCGGGATCATAATCGTAATGCTTGATCTCGTTATAGTGGGCCCATGAGCCGGTCAAAATGGGGCTGTCTGCGACGATGGCTTGTCCCAGCATGATGTGCGAGACAATACTGCTGCGGTTGACCCCAAGTAAAAGAGCCTGACGGACGTTCGTATTTTGCAGGAACGACACATCGGGATTATTAAGATTCAAGAATACCAATCCCAACTGCGGCAAACGGCTGGTGTAAACAGAAAGGGTCGTGGACGCCAACGCCTCTTGCAAAACATCATTCGTGAGTTGACTCACGCCGAGTACCTCACCTTGTTTATAAGCGTCGAAAGCTAAAGCTGAGTTTGGGTAATAGCGAAAAACGACCTGCTCAATAAAGGGTTGGGGTAAATAGTATTTATCGTTGACTACAAGCGCCACACCGGTGATTTGTCCGCCACTGACCATAAGCTGGCTGAATTTATAGGCCCCGCTGCCAACTGGTTTCAGGTTGAAATCAGCGGTAGCAAGCTGGTCAGCCGGGACATTTTCAAGCAGATGCTTCGGCAGAACGCCAAAGGTAACGTAATCTAAAAATGGGGCAAAGGGTTCGGGGAGTTTGAATTGCAGGGTCTTATCGTCAAATCTTTTTATCTCGATCTGAGACCACAAATCCTTGATGTCCTGCGGAAAGAGCGAGCCGTTGCTCTTGATCATCTCGATGGTAAAGATGACATCGTCTGTAGTGACAGGTTCGCCGTCATGCCAGACTGCGTTCGGGCGGATCGAAAAATTATAGAGTGTGCCATCGGGCGAATTTCCCCAGGCTTCCGCCAGATCAGGCTGAGGTAAGCCATGTGAATCGAAACGCATCAATCCGCTAAAGATCAAACGGTTGACATCGCGGTCCGCAGAGTTGTTCCAATCCAGCATGGGATTGAGCCGCCCCATGGAGCCGATCAGCGCTTCGGTGTAAATGCCGCCAGATGCGGCTTCGGGCAAAAAGGAGGGGGTAACCGGTTGTTGGCTGAGCAATAACAAGGCCACGATCACAATGGTGACCGCAACAACCAGGATCTGCCAGCGTAATTTTTTCATAATGTTTTTGGAAATAAAGAAAGGCCGCCGCAGTCCGGAAATAACATGGGACAATGGATCGGCGGCCTTTGCAGGCTTGTGATTTTTATTTTGCGACTAAGATGACGGCGATCACGAGTCCAAAGAAGAGCACGCACAGGCCGATTGTCACCCAGAAGAGGATGCGCTCAATGCCGCGGCGGGCGGTGAATACGCCGCCAGTGTCAGCGCCGGTGAGCCCACCCAATCCCGCGCCCTTGCTCTGCATGATAACGCTGAAGATCAAACCTACCGAGGTTATAATCAGCGCAATATCTAAAAACTTTTCCATAAATTGTGCCTCCTTGAATTTAGCGGACAGATTATACCTGTTCAAGAAGTGAATCGTCAACAAGGGTTTATAGGGCAAAAAGGAATTTCATGCAAGAAATCGTTGTTAACCTGCACATGCACACACGGTACTCTGATGGAAGCGGAACGCATCGCGATATTGCCAAAGCGGCGCTGGCCGCCGGGGTGGATGTAGTCATCGTCACCGACCACAATGTTTTGGTACAGGGATTCGAGGGTTACTACAAGGAAAAGAATAAAACGACCCTGATGCTGATCGCCGAAGAGGTTCACAACCAGGCGCGTGACCCGCAGAAGAATCATTTACTGGTATTTGGGGTGGAGCGTGAACTGGCCACCTTCGCGGAAAACCCGCAACTGCTCATCAATCAGGTACGAGATGCGGGCGGGCTATCCTTTCTGGCTCATCCCGATGATCCGGAGGCGGCCGCTTTTAGGGAAACCGATATTTCATGGGAAGATTGGTCCGTTCAAAACTATACGGGCATTGAACTTTGGAATGCCCTCAGCGAATTAAAAACTGTCATTCCCACAAAATTACATGGCGCGTTCTATGCCTTTTTCCCTTCTCTGATTGCCCGCCAGCCGATCCCTGCCACAATCGCCAAATGGGATGAACTGCTTTCGCTCGGTCAGCGCGTGGTAGCGATTGGCGGTTCTGACGCGCACGCTTTGCATATGAGTCTCGCCGGGATCAGCCGCGTGATCTTTCCTTATGAATTCCATTTCCGCACGGTGAATACCCACGTGATACTGGATGACTCTTTAAACGGGGATGTCAACGCTGATAAAAAAGCGATTCTTTCCGCGCTGAAAGAGGGTCACTGCTTCGTTGGGTATGACCTTCCCGCACCCACCCGCGGCTTCCGTTTCTCCGCGCAGGGACACGACAAGACTGCGATCATGGGAGACGAGATCCCTGCAAAAGGCGGGGTGACTTTACAGGCCAAACTTCCGTTTGAAGCGGATATCCGTTTGCTAAAAGATGGAGTTGTGATCCAAACGATAAAGAAAAGCATGGCATGTACACATATCACCACAGAACCGGGCGTGTACCGCGTAGAGGCCTATCGCCGCTATCTCGGCAAATTACGCGGATGGATTTACAGCAACCCGATCTATGTGCGGTGAGTGAGAAGTGGGAAAAGTAAGAAGTCCGATGACCCTGAAAGGGTCAAATGATTGTAGCTCGGGCATTTATTTCGGTTAACCCCGATGGGGCGTCATTTGCAAAATCTATTTCATCCCTTCGGGATTGCAATGCACGAGGCATGGAATCAAAGCTCATTAAACGGAGTCAACCCACAGTCACGAAAGATGCGATTTTTTCATCCAGATAGGAGGGTTTTGTGGTAAACTTCGCCCGCTATTAAATCAGGTACGTCTTAATACACGTGCCTTTCCGTTCCCGGCAAGCCCACGGCTTGAATAGGAACAAACCCATGGAAAGGAGGTTTTCCCTATGCGTAAGTACGAGTTAGTTTGTGTTATCCAGCCCGATCTGGATGAAACTGCTTTTAACGGCGTGGTTGAAAAAGTTAAAGGCTGGGTCAGTGATTCGGGTGGTACGGTGGATAAGGTTGATGTTTGGGGCCGCCGCAAGATGGCTTACATTATCAAGAAACATCGCGAAGGTCAGTACGTTCTATTGAACGTGACCATGAGCCCTACCGCTACTTTTGATCTTGAGCGCAATTTGCGTTACCAAGAGCCGATCATACGTCACATGCTTTCTGTGGCTGTTGGCTGATTATTTTGCATTGCCCGGTAGTTTAACTTTAACAAGGAGATCCATATGAGCCGAGGCCTTAATAAAGTTCAGATCATTGGACATCTTGGAAAAGACCCCGAGATGCGTTACACCCCCTCCGGGAAACCGGTGACCACTTTCTCAGTGGCAGTCAGCCGTTCGTGGAATAGCGCGGATGGCGAACGTCATGCCGAGACCGAGTGGTTCAACGTGGTGGCCTGGGGCAACCTTGCCGAGATATGCAAACAATATCTCGTGAAGGGACAACAGGTCTTCGTTGAAGGGCGTTTGCAAACCCGCCGCTGGGATGACAAGGAAGGTCAGAAGCATACCAGCGTGGAGATCGTCGCAAACGAGATGATGATGCTGGGTGACCGCCGCGATGCAAACAGCCATACACAGGAAGCCGAGCCTACCTCCGCCGATAATGGTTCTGCCATGGCGGAAGATGAATTTCCGTTCTAGTTTTTTTGGAGTAAATCATGAGTGAAGAACGTAGTTATTCGGGCGGCGAAGGCGGCGGTGGTGACCGCAAGTTTTTCGCAAAGCCCAAGTTTTGTCAATTTTGCGCGGATAAGCTGTTGGTCATTGATTACAAGAAGACCGACCTGCTCCGCAAGTACATCACCGAAGAAGGCAAGATCCGTCCCCGCCGTCAGACCGGCGCATGCGCAAAACACCAGCGCGTAGTGGCGGCGGCCGTCAAGCAAGCGCGCCACGTGGCATTCCTGCCATTCAACGGCAAGCCGCTGGACGACGGTCGTTCCTAATTGCCGAAAGAATATCGCGGGGCATGGGAAAATTCCATGCCCCGAATTTATGTCCCTCGCTCCTCATCCTTTTATGAGGGAGGAATGGCATGAGGGATCGAAGGAGTAATTAATGCCTACCGAGTCGGAAAAACACCAGACCTTACACAAAAAACACGTTGCCCGCCTTCAACGTGAAAAACAGCAAAGCCGCGCCATCCTCTATGCCTTTATTGGCATTCTTGGCGCTGTTGTTCTGTTACTGATTTATGGCTATTTGGATATTAACTATTTCCAGCTTCAGCGCCCAATTGCAAAAGTTGGTGAAAACGAAATCCTCGTGAGCGAGTTCCAGCCGCGTGTTCGATTGCAACGCCAGCAATTACTGTCGCAATATGGGATGTATCAACAATATTCCCAATTCGGCATGGATGTTACAACTCAATTGACGCAGATCGAGAATCAACTCAATGCAAACGAGCAAATTGGTCAGGCTGTATTGGACCAATTGATCAATGAGCAGTTGATCCGTTTGGAAGCGGCGAAGCGCGGCATCACGATCAGTGACGCTGAATTGGCCGAAGCCAGGCAAAGTGCGTTCGGTTATTTCCCGGATGGTTCCCCCACTCCGTCAGTGACGCCAACCGAATTCGTTACGCCTGAGCCGCCTGCCGAAGCGTATAAGATCGTCACGAAAACCCCTGTCCCCAGCGCTACACCGGACTTCACCGCCACACCCGATCTGACCGCGACTGCCACAGCCACAGCGACTCTTGAACCAACCGCTACGCTTTCAGCGACTGCCACCACCGGACCGACCTCGACACCGGAGCCGACATCTACGCCTTATACGCTCGAAGGATTCCAGACTCAATTTAAAGATACCCAAAAGAGTCTGGCAGTTCTTGGCATGACTGAAAAGGATTATCTCGCCTTCTTTGAGATCCAGGTTTTACAGAAGGAACTCATGGATGAACTGACCGCCGACGTACCTCACACAGAGACTCAAATTTGGGCGCGTCATATTCTCGTAGCAGATGCAGCCATCGCACAGGTTGTGATCGAACGTTTGAACAACGGTGAAGATTTCGCGACCCTCGCAAAAGAATTATCAACCGATACCGGTTCCGCGCAAAATGGCGGCGACCTCAGTTGGTTCGGCACGGGTCAAATGATCCCTGAGTTTGAAGCTGCCGCGTTCGCCCTGGAAAAACCCGGCGACTATACAACCACCCCGGTTCAGACTACGTATGGATTTCACATCATCGAATTGATCGCGAAGCAGGAACGTCCGCTGACTGCCCAGCAATATGAGGCCGCAAAAAATAAAGTCTTCACAGACTGGCTCGCGGCCGCCCGTGAGACTTATGGCGTGGAAACTTTCGATCTTTGGAAGCAATACGTCCCCACTGAACCCAACTTTGCTTCCATTGCCACCAGTGAAGTAAAGACGGCGACAGCAGCAGCAAAGAAGAAACCTACCGCAACACCGTAATGAGCAGGGATGAAAGAAGAAGGATGAAAGAAATCTGACATTCGGAAATATTCTTTCCATAAATCAATAAAAAATCCATCTCAAACGAGATGGATTTTTTATTTCTGGCGGGGAGGGAGTGATTTGAATATTACCCCCTCAATGGGGGCGCTCGGTAGAAACAGAAATGCGCCCTCGCGGACGCATTTTGTTCTGGCGGGGAGGGAGGGATTCGAACCCTCGGTGGAC